>CBDVDV010000079.1:0-15230 GCA_965372835.1 uncultured bacterium
CCATGGGTTCCTCCTCTTAGGCGATGGCGAAGACGTTCGCCCTAATTGATAGCACCTTCCGGAGGCCTGTCAAGGGAAATTTAGCGAAAATGTTCGCTTTTGTGAAGAGGAGCGTACTTGTCGGTTCTCCGAGGCCCATTCGGCCCTCTCAGGGTGACACAAGTTACTCCTCGGGCGCGGCGTGTGCCTGCTGCTCGGCCCAGAGCCTTTGGAACTCCTCTTCGGTGAGCCACTTGACCTCCGAAGTGGCAAAGAGCACGTTTCGGCCACCTGGATGATTTCCCAGTTTGTCGAACATGACCATGGTCTCGCTGAGTCTGGCCGGAGGAAGCTGTCTCTCAGCAGGCTTGACGTATATGTAGTCGACGCCACCATCCCCCACAGCAGGGCAGGTGAGGAGCTGGTTCGAGAGAAACATGTCCGAGGATGCGATGACAGCGTCGAAGGTATCAGGGTATCTGTTGTCGTGGGCCCTGAGGTACATGAAGAGTTGGTTGCCGAGTGCGCGGAGTCTCCCCTGACAGACCCGCCTCAAGGCAGCTTCGTCACCCAACTCACTCAGGCCTGCCAGCTTGAACGCTCGCTGCTGTTCCGCCCAGCGCTGCTCGAAATCCTCCTCCCCAAGCCATGCCACACCCCCGTCCGCAAAAAGCACATTCCTGCCGAAGGTGTGATTCTTGTATCGGTCAAACACGAGCATGACGTCGGCCGGGCGCTCGACCTCGGTGAGTCTGTCGGCTGGCTTCGCGTAAATGTACTCCGCTTCGCCCCCCTCGGAGGCTGGGCAGGCCAGAGGGCCGCGACCCTCCAAAAAAGTGACGAGTTCGTCGAGTGCTTCGGGGTACTTGTAGTCATTGGCTTTCGTGTACATGAAGAGCGCTATGCCGATCTGCTTCAGGTTGCGCCTGCAGCTGGCCATGTCCACATCATCCTCGGTCGGGAGCCACTCAAAGGGCTCCTTCGCCTCCGGCACCGGGGGAAGGGCCTCAGGCGTTATGCCGCGAACGTTCAGGTCGCCGTAGACGACGCGGTAGGTCTTTGAGTCCTCCGGCCTCCACCAGCACACCGGTTTGCCGGCCTCGCCGAGACGGACACCTCTTCCCACGTAGCGCCATTCGTCCTGCTCACCGGCGAACTCGACCATCCGCATTACCTTCTTGTGTGCCTGCCCGTAGACTCTCTCCCTGACCTCTTCGCCGATGTCGCGCAGCTTCTCCAAATCCCCGCTCGCCCCTTCCTTCAGCACCTCTTCGTCATACTGCCTTCGGAACTCGGCTCCGAGTCCTTCGTTCAGCGCCTTGGTCATCAGCAGACCCACGAATGCAGCGGGGAACGTAGAATCCATACGCTCTGACCAGAACTTCAGTCCCTCGATGAGGTCTGCCTCTCTCACCGGGGGGGAAGCGGCAACGCGCTTTTCCTCCACGAGGTATCCCTCAGGCGGAGTCAGACTGAAAAGCGACTCGTCCAAGGCGAGGCCCCACTCGAAGTCAGTCATGACCATTCGGAGGCCGGGAGCCATCAGTGGATGAGTCGTCTCAACGCGAACCGGCAGCCCCGTCTGTGAATCGGCCCAGACTACCCACTCCCGGCCTCCCAGATAGCTGCGGAATCCCGAGACCGTCCGCCCGTCCATTACCCGTTGGCCAAGTTCTTGCTCTGTGCCGTCACGTAGTTCCGTGATCTTCTCCAGCAAAGTCGCTGGTAGCTCACCCACCGCTTCGGCAGGTCCCTCATAGATTATCAGAATTGCCTTCTTCGCATCTGGGTTCAGGAGAAGCGTGCGGCCTGCAACTTTGTCGACGATCGTCACGCGGCCCGTGCGCGTGTCTATGGTCCGACTGCGCCCGGGCTCCAGTCGCAGGATCTCGGAAACACCTCCGGGCCCGCCCTCCATTGTCACGGTACTGGTGAACTTCACGGTCCGGACGGATCGGACCCTGTCAAGGACTTCGGCGAACGCCAGTCCCGGGCCCCGGTCACCAGGCAAAAGCCAAGTGGCCAGACCCACCATCACCACGACAATGACCGCTACTGCCACCAGTCTATATGCCGGTCTCATTGCTCTGACTCCTTCAAGCACCCGGCGCGGAAGCCGCACCAGCCACGGTAGGGGCCCAAACAGGCATCGGTGAGGGCCCGTCTCCAGTGAGTCCTCAGACGCCTCCGGGGCGCGCCTTGGGCCCTCTGAGGTCCGCTGGGCGACCGCTGCTTCCATCACCTCCGTCCAGACGGCCTCTTTGAGACCGTCCGGAGGGGGGAATGCGCTCGCAGCTTCCTTCAGCATCAACTCAATGCGTTCTTCTGTGAGTTGCTCCTTCATGGCAGAAGCTCCTCTTTGGTGTAAAGGCGTTCAAAAGCCTTGCGGAATGCGTCCCGGGCTCGAGACAGGGCCGATTCTACAGCTTTCTCTGACATGTTTCTCCGGCGGGCGATCTCCCTTACAGAAAGCTCATCGAGATACTTCTCCTCCAGGAGTTCAGCGTAGTTGGCCGGCAGCCGTCGTAGGACTTGAGAGACCAGAAGGGCTTCTTGCTGATGGTTGGACCACCCGCCGACGACAGCGCCCAGCTGTGAGTCTGCGGGTGGGTCTAGCAGCGCCTTCCGCGCGCGGAAGTAATCCCCAACCTTATGGCGAGCTATGGCCCGCAACCAGGCCAGCGGGGGCCCCTCACCCTGGAAGTCCGGCAGTGCTTTGAGAGCGGCGAGGAAGACCTCCTGGGTGATATCGCTGGCCGCCTCGGCGTCCGGCGCCACGCGGAAAGCGACGTACGAGTAAACATCGTCGAAGCAGGAACAGCAAATCTTCTCGAAGTCCCGCTCCCCCTGGGCGCGCACTTACCGTGTCCTCCGTAGGTCAGCAGGTGCCCGGCCGTGCACAAGGCTCTGACTTCACAATCATAGTCGGGAAAAGGCCCAGAATCCTTCGCGAAAAACCGCTCGGGACGGCTCCCAGCCGCGACCCGGGCGGGTCATGGGCCTTCCCCCCCTGGCTTCGAGGACTGCTGTTGGAGGCCCTCTTGTGGGGCATATGGCAGCACGATGTCCCCCAGTGACACAGTAGCCCCAGCTTCGAGGGTTGTTTCTTTCGACGTGGGGCGGAACCCCGGACCCAGGGGTTGGAACCCGAGGCGGAGGGGAAAGTTGGTCGGCAGCACCAGCTCGAACGTCCCCCCGTCTTCAACGTTGAAATAAAGCTTTTGGGCGGACAGGGAGCCTCCGGCAGGGATTTGGGCGTCAAGCTGCCCGTAGGCGACCGTCGCCCTTTTCCCGCGGACGTGGTAGGAAGCCCGAACGGTCACCGGCGTGCCGGTGATGAGGTCCCCGTCAGGGCCCACCACCCGCCCGGTGACGGTGGCTTTCGGCGCGAGGGTCAAGGTCAGACTGACAAGGTTCTCCTCAGGGTCGTAGGTCAGGTCAATGTCGGAGCGCTCCTCTGAGAGTTCCCGCTCGCCGACCCTGGTCAACTCCTTTTCCTCACGCGTATAGAGGATTTCTTTCAGCCCTTTCCCGTACACCAGCTCGAGGTTGGCGAATGTGTAGACCGCCGCCTTGGCACCGTCGGCCGATTCAACGACTACGTCGTGCCAAAGGCCCGTAGTCAGCAGGTCAGACTCCCGGTGTCTGTAGGCCGGAGTGTCGAAGGAAAGGACAGTTTCGCCCCGCTCATCCGTGGTGAACGTGCGGAATCGCCCCAACTGACCAAAGTAAACCTTGGCCTGGCCCACTGGCTGCTGCTGTTTGTCGTGGGCAGTGATCTTCAGGCGGGGCAACTTGACGTCCTCGGCCCAGGTAGGAATGACAAACAGCGAATCGTCGATAGGCACGTTGTATCGGAACTCGGCGCACCCTGTGAACGAGTCGCTCCTGTTCTCCATTCTCTGGATCAGCCCGCTTTCGACGGAGAACCAGCAGCTGCCGGTGATCTTCCGTTCTGGGGCTTGGATCTGAGGCCGGGCTGGCATAGTGTCCACAAAGTCGTAGCGCTGACAGGCAATGTCGTTGATGGTGTCCTGGAAAGGACCGGTGAGTTCGACCCGCTCCTCCTGCTCCCACAGGGCCTTCAACTGGTCGAGGCGGACCAAAGCGCTGATGGAACGGCCGGCGACGGTCGAGGGCCCTACCTCAAGCACCTTCTTTTGCCGCAGGTCGAGAGAGAGGCTTCGTGTGCCGTCGTCCAGCAGGATCCTGTCTTTGGACAGCTCTTCGTACCAGCAATTGGGTCTCTTGTAGTAGGCGTGGGTGACTTCCTCTTCGCCTGCGCGCGTCGTTCTAATCGTGACCGCCACCGTCTCGATGTCGTCAAGTTTGCGCATGCTTTCGGCCAAGAGCTCAGGAAAAGGGAGCGTCACCGCGGCAAATCCACCAGGACCGGCAGGTCCATTACAGACCAGCCACATAGCCCCCACGACCGCTACGATAATCGCTGCAGCTGCCGCAAGTGAGGGCACGAGCCATCGCGCTGCCGCAGATCGATGCCCTACGTCCTGGCCTGCTGCCGCCGCTTCGCTCTTCGCGCCGGGGGGCGCCTCTCCGCTGAGTTGCTCCCGCCCTGCTTCCGTGACAGCACGTTCTATCCGGCCGAGCAACTCGTCGCGCTTTCCCGCACTGAGCCCATCACAGCGCAGGCTGCCGAGAAGCCCTCGGAACTGGACCTCTTCGTCCTTGCTCATGGTTCTTGCTCCCACTGCTTCCTGAGCCGAGCAAAGGATCGGCGGAACGCCTCGCGAGCCCGGGTCAGCCGGGACTCCACTGCCTTCTCGCTCAGCTCCAGCCTTTCTGTGATCTCCGTCACGCTTAACCCCTGGACGTACTTGAATACCAGCAGCTCAGCTGGCTCGTCAGGCAACTCGTTCAGAGCCGCTCGGACCATCAACTGCACATCTTCGGAAGGGATCGAGTTTCCAGTCTGGGTCTGGGACTGCTGTCCCAGTATCAGCTCCTCGGTGTCCTTCCAGGGCAGCCTGTGCGCCCGCTCTTTCATTCGGGCCTTGATGCCGTCAGCGACCTTGTTCCGGGCGATACTTCGGAGCCAGGTCGCCACCGAGGAACGGCCGTCGAAGTCCCCGATAGAGCGGAAGACAGCCACGAAGACGTCCTGAAAGACGTCGTCGGCCTCTGGCCCGAGCCTGACACACAGGTAGTCGTAGAGCCAGTCTGCATGGCGCTCGTACAGACGCCTCCGGGCATCGGCGCTCCCCTGGCGTGCCTCCCGGACCAGCTGCTCGTCGTCCTCGATGTGTTCCTGCATTGCGTATCCGAACACCCCGTTCACGCTGGCCAGCTATACATATAGTCTCCGCAAATGCAAAATCCTTCGCGAAAAACGGCGAGAAGTCCTGTGCTGACGGCTGTGCCTACGGCCATCGCCTCCCTCCTCGTACGATTCTACCCCGATGATGCGTCGCTCCAAGCCTCGTCAGGTCGGCGTCGGCCACCAGGGGCAGCGGAGGAGGGCGCTCCCGGAAGCAGAATTTGGTGTGAACATTCCTGTGGGTTGCTGTTACTAATGACGTGAGGCCGCGGGCAGGTGTTCGTGCAGTCGGGAGAGGAGGCCGGGCCGGTCGGTGAGCGACATTGAGCGACTGTGGGAACTCTACGGCGAACGGATCTGCCGGTCGGCGTATCTGCTCGTGGGTGACCAGCGGGAGGCCGAGGCCTTGACCCAGGACGTCTTTGTGTCCGCTTGGCGGTCGCTTGACAGCTTCCGGGGTAAGAGCAACGAATACACCTGGCTCTACGGCATCCTCATCAACACCTTCCGCAACTGGCTCAGGGCCAAGCGGCGGGGCGGCCAGCAACTGACGGAGGACAAGCAGGGACCTTCGGCCGAGCCACCTGACGAGATGCAGGCGCGCGAGCTAAAGACGGCCATCTTTTCAGCGCTGAACGAACTGGGGAGTAAGCACCGGGAAGTGCTGGTCATGTACTTCCTGGAAGGGATGACCTACAGCCAACTGGCCGAGGCCCTGGGGTGCCGAATGGGGACGGTGAAGTCGCGCCTTTGGCACGGCAAACGGAAACTCAAGGAGAAGCTCCAGAAGAGGGGGTTCGAGTACTGATGGGCGAACGATTCAGTCTCTGGTGGAAGTGCCCCAGGGGATGTGACCTCTCGGCCTATGCCGACGGCGAACTCTCCGAGCCGGCACGGGAGCGCATCGCCGCACACCTAAAGGAGTGCCTGAGTTGCCGCCACGAGCTCGACAGCCTGGCCGCGCTGTCCAGGGAGGTCCGACCAGCCGTCCAGGAGATCTCTCAGGCCGTCACCCTCCCACCCACGCCCACACAGCCCTGGCGCGAGGCTCACGCTGTAATTGATTCGCGACGTACTGAGCGGTCGGTCGACGTCCTCGTTCGCCGGGCCGCTGACGTTGCTGCAGCCGCTTGCCTCCTCCTGACCGTGGTCTGGCTTCTCTGGAGGACGCCGGTCGGTCAGAAGCCGGAGCGCGAGATTGTTGGGCCTCAGCCTCAACAGGAACCGACAGCAGAGGCTGCCACGATGCGACAGGATGACCCACCAGCGGAGGTCGCCGTAGGGGCCCCTGAGCCCTTGCGGGCGGATGTACTGGCGTTGGCCAGAGCCGGCGACCCGGAGGCAAGAGGCCGGATAGGAGCATTGGGGCTGAACGGTAAGCTGCTCGCGCGGGCGCCGACCGGGCCTCGCGAAAGCGTGGGACCGGTTCATGTTTCGGACATGCTCCTTGAGCACGAAGCGAAGGCATTGTGGTCCTGGAGATTCACGGGGGAGAGGCAATGAAGGCAGGAACGGCGTGGTTGAGAGCAGGTGCGATGTGTCTCCTAATGCTGGTGGTGCTGCCCCTGGCGGTGCTCGCCGAGGACGCCCAGAGCGTGGAGGAACTGCTGTTTGGACCCGAGATCGTGGGGCCACTTCCAGAGGAGGACGTTCGAGCAGTGCTGGAAAAGCACCCAGACGATGCAGCCCTCCACTACGCCGCCAGTTGGTATCTTCGCGGGGACGAAGGGAAACGTGCTCTTGCACGCGCCATCGAACTCGACCCGTCCTTCGAGGTCGTGGCGGTGGCGCAGGAGACCTACCGATGCTGGGGAAGGGACGAGTCCCTTCTTCGCCGGTTTGCTGAGCTGGATCCAGACAACGCTCTGCCCCACTACCTGCTTTCCAGTCACGCTCTCTCCACCAAGGGGGATCCCGCCGCCCGTCTTGCTCACCTCGAAGCAGCTCTCTCGAAGCCCCACTTCCGCTCCTACCATGACAGGGACCTCACGGCCAAGTTCGCTCTTCTGGAGAAGGTGGGGGCCAATCCCTTACGGAAGATGGCCTTGTGGTCCAGCCAGCTTCTCCCCTACCTGCCCGTCACGCGCAACGGAGCGCGGCGCATCATTGAGCGGGGGGACGAAAAGCTGGCTGGGGGCGACAGCGCTGGTGCGCTGGCCGATTACAGGTTGGCGACCAGAGCGGCCGGTCACCTGCTCCAGGATGAACCCCGTCTCCTCATCAGCAAGATGGTCGCTCGCTCGATTCTCGTGATTGTTGAAAGAGAGCGTGTTGCACTCTATGAGCAGACGGGGCAACCGGTCGAACTGGCTGAGGCCACGCTGAGACTGGACACCTTTAAGGCATTGCGGCCGGTGGCACCAGCAGAGGGATTGACGCAGCAATTGATCCCTCTGGTTCTCCTGCAAGAGAGGCAGGTCAGATGGCCGGCCGACGAACTTCAGCGAGCGCTTGGGCACTCCCAAGAGTTCGCCCGGTCGGCTGAGCGCGCCCGAGGGGCCATCAGGGAGTACCTCGCTTCGCCGCGATACCGATACGCAGTCGACACCTTGCTAAGGATTAGGCTTGAAGAAGGCGAAGAAGGCGCCTGGCAGAGGCTGTGGCCGAACGGCGATTCCGGGCCGTTGGGTGAACGCTTCGGAAAGGTGGCGGCCGCTGTGGCACAACTTGAGGAAGCCTATGGAAACTTCCGCGGCAAGAGCGCTCGCGCCGAATCGTACGAGGTCGCCGCTGCGGGAACGCTACGCGCGCTGGCTGCGGCCCAGTCCACCTTCGTCGCCCGCTGCATCGTGGACCAGGATGGCGACGGCGCCGGGGAGTATGGCTACTTGCAGGAACTGGCCGGTGGCGTCATCCCTCGAACGAGAAAGGTTGCGCTCGCCCCCGGCGAGGTCTTCAGCTCCGTCTTTGGCACGACGGACAAGCACGGCGTGGTCCACAATATCGGCTACTGTTACGTCCTCTTCCTGCCCACGGGCGCCGGCCCGGCAGCGCGGGAGTCTGACGGCGCCGTCCCCCGCGCCAAATGGGAAGACGCCAACCGTCAGGAGACTCGCTGGATCGCCTACGCCTGGCCCCAGGAGCACGGCGTCACAGGCACGCTGGCCTTCGCCATCAACCAGCAATGCGAGGTCTACGTCTGTGAGAATGCAGACGGCCGCTACAGCGGTCCTGAGAAGGCGCCGGCGCCTGGGGCTGCCCTTGCACCGAACGAAGGACTGGAACGGAACCTGGACTCCGGCTTCCCCGGCCCTGGCCAGAAGGGCTCAGATGGTCTGGAGTGGGTACGGGGCGACCGCTTCTTCCCGCCACGCAGACCCCGGCGGGTTGAGCACCGACGTCGGCCAGAGACCATTCGCGGGATGAACATCTACGAGACGGCGGCCGCGGGCACACTGCGCAGCCTGGCCGCTGCGCAAGCCACCTTCGTCGCCAGGTGCATCGTGGACCAGGATAGAGACGGCGCCGGGGAGTACGGGTACTTCCAGGAGTTGGGAGGTGGTGCAGTGCCCAGGAGTAGAGTGGCGGCATTGGCTCCAGGGGAGGTCTTCTCACAATCAATGGCGAAGGTGGACGCGCGGGGTGTCGCCAAGAAGAGCGGCTACTGCTACATCATCTATCTGCCCACGGCGTCTGGTCCAGCGGTCATGGAATCGGCCAGCGCAGTTCCTGTGACCGAAGCTGCCAACGCGAACGCCCAGGAGGTGCGCTGGCTCGCCTATGCCTGGCCGGAGCACTTTGCCTCCACGGGTACGCACTGCTTCGCGGTCAATCAAGAGATGAGGGTATATATCTCCAACAATGCCGATGGCCGATACAACGGCCCGGAGAATCCCCCGAAGCCGGGCGCGGCCTTGGTCCCCAATGCGGGCAAGGAGCAGAACCTGGGTTCCATCTTCCCCGATGCCGACACCCCAGCCTCCGATGGTCAGCACTGGATCCGCGTGGAGTTCCCCAGATAGGCGAGCGACAAACTTGCGGAGGGCAAGAGGGCCCGTGTGAGCTGTGAGGGGTGGGCAGCGACTTGCTGATGCCCGTTGCTATCACGAACCTACCACACGCGCAACTCCCGTCAGGTGAAGACGAGCGACGGCTTGGCGGAGCCTGGGCTGCTGGGCATGGGCGTAGACGTTGAACGTCGTCCCGATGTCCTTGTGTCTCGCCAGCCTCTGCACCGTCTTGGGGTCGTTCTCGGGATCTGCTACCAGAGCCGTCACAAACGTATGGCGCAGGCAGTGTAACGTGCAGTCGATGTCCAGCCCCCGGATAACCTTTGCAGCCTGTCGGCTCAACTCATAGGACCGCCAGGGCTTCCCCCGCCTTGTGCAGACGTACTCCCCGCTCCCGCTCCTCACCCTCTCCTGGGCCAACGTCCGCACCAAGTCGGGGCTCACGGGCACCGTCTCAGATTGGGAGTTCTTGGGGCTCCATGCGTCTCGGGCCGTCACGCTCAGTTGGCCCGCTTCCAGGTCGATGTCGAGCCAGCGTAGAGCACAGACCTCACCGGCCCGCAAGCCAGCAGACAAGGCCAGGGCAACGGGCGTTTCCAAGTCACTCCCGGCCACCGCTTCGAGGAGTCGTTTCACTTCCGCGCTGGTCAATGCCCGCCTGGGCTTCGATACGGCCTTGACCTTCTCGGCGTGTTGGAGAGGGGACTGCCCGATGAACCGCTGGGGCGCCGCGGCACACCACTTAAAGAAACGGCCAAGCATTCGGAGGTCGTTCGGCCTCTGTCTTGGCTCCCGCATCTCCAAGAACCCGAAAGCCTCTCTCTCGGTGATGGTGGCCAGGGCTCGGCCGGGGAAGTGCTTTTCAAGTGCCCGCAGTCTCGATGGGTAGTTGCGATAGGCTCCTGGCTTGTAATGCTTTGCCATATAGGTCTCAAAGGCCCGACAAGCCTGAGCCAAGGTGACGGGGCCGCCCGGGGTATCTTGCCCAGCCTCTTGACCCTCGACCAGTTCACGCTCCAGGTTCCGGGCATACATCCGGGCCGCCCGGCTATCAGTGAGGCCGGTGCTTCGCCGAGTCCTTTCCCCGTCCACGCTGACGGACACCCACCAGTAGCGTCCTCGTCTGTAGGGCCTTACTCTCACGTCACGCATGGCGTTCGTCTCCTTGCTCAAAGGATAGAGCCAACCTCTCTTCCTTGGGCCTGCTCTTCCAATGGCCGTAGCCAGGACAGATCGACGCGGACCTGGTAGGTTCCGCTTGTGCCCGTCTGTCCGACAGTGGCGGTCTTTCGGTTGATGCGCTCGACCACACCCGCGCCATAAATGCCGGTATCAACCCGCATCCCGACCTTGAGCAGAGGCCGGACAGCGTCCCGCTTGGCCTGGCGCTTCCGTTCGGCGTCACCCGCAACCCGAACATGGCGGAGCGCTTTTGCCTTGCGCTCGAACCTCTCTGCCACCTGTAGGCTCTCGAATGCCCGCGCATCCTGAGCGTTCACCCTGGCGCGCAGCGGGATATGCCCGGGTTGCGTGTTGAAAGCGATATCCCCGGTGTAGTGCTTGCGGTTGTGGTCCAGGGTGGCGTTGGCCCGTTCCCGCCGCCTGGCTGCCCAACCCTCGTACTTCTCAGCGCGTCGGTCGCCCGCTTCCTGGCGATAGGCGCGGATGTCCTCCGGGTCGGTCGGTCCGCAGTCCGGGCAGAAGACCCCAACCCGGCGCTCGTAGACTGCTGAGGCACCGACGGCAAGCGTAGCCCCGCACTCCCGACATTCGCCAGCGTAGCGCAAGACAATCGTTCGCATCTTCCGGGCCTCCTTGTCCTGCCCTCATTTGCCACCGGGTATCGCTCCCGGCCATCCGTCCAGGGTCCGCAGGCCCCGGGCGGGCGGCGGGTAGCCGCCCGTGGTCAATCAACCGAAGTAGGGCTTGCACTCTCTTGCTATCGGCCTCTCCCTTCGCTCCATTTTCTCGTGACCCAAGCGGGTCAACTCACCCGCTACGGACTGCTCAAACTGCGTTTCCTCGACAAGGTCGGCGTACAGGCGTTCGGACTGCCTCACCCAGCGCCACCAAGCGCGCAGCCAGCCGATAGGCTCAATCGTCACCGTTCGGCCCTGTAGACCTTCCCCCGTCAAGTGCTGGCAAAGTTCGGATACTGTCACGTCTCACTCCTTTCGCAAAAGCCTACTCACGCCGGGAACGGTTCCCACCTACCGCGCTACTCCGTGGTCGGCCAACACCATAGCGGCCCGGAACCCCTCTTCTGTTACCGGCGCCGCTGGCCCCGCCGCCCGGAGTGTCGCCCGCGCTTGCGCGACCTCTCCCCGCGCCCGCTCATTGGCCGCGCGTATCTCATCGCAGAGCGCCGCATACCGGGCCTTAGCCGCCTTGTAGGTACGGTAGAAGTGGACAGTCCGTCCGCCGACGGTGACCTTCCGCGCCCGGGGCTGTTGCGCCCGCTTCATGATCCCGTCGTTCATGTAGGCGACCGGCCCGACGGCGAAGCGACAGCCGTTGAAAAGCCCCGGGTACTCAATCATCTTCCGGGAGTGCAGTAGCCCGGGAGCCAGCCCCGTATTGATACAGCCGAAGTGATCCGGCCCCCGGATACCTTTGCCCCTGCCAAGTCTCATCGGTACGTCCATGTCTTAGTCCTCTCCATCCTCAGCCAGCATACGGCCAGCCTCTACATCCTGGAGTACGGCCCGAAAGTTGTTCCGGTGGTGACGTACCAGCGCGACGTAGGCGCTCAGTGGCCGCCCGTCCAGGTTCTCGGCCTGCGCTATCTCCTGCGCCCGGGAAGCAAACCGCTTCGCCAAGTTACGCCTTGCCAAAGGCAGGTAGACACACCTTGACAGTAGCGGCCCGGCATCTTCGGCGTCTGCGAATAGCCCCTCTTGCCCGTCGCAGGTAGTGGTGAAGATAACTACGACGTGTCTGGGCAGGCGTTCCAGGAGTACCAGTAGTTGACGGATAGTATCCCGTCGCAGTCCATGCGCCTCATTCACGAGATAGGCCCGGCCGCCCTTCCCGCCCCAGCCGAAATACCTCATCCTGCGCTCCATGTCCTTTAGGTAGCGCGGCGTGAGGTCTGAGGCGTCTACCTCTTCGACATCGTCAGCACCAGCCACCTCAGCCGCCAGGATACGCGCGATAGTGGTCTTGCCCGTACCGCTGGCCCCGCTGATCCAGTAGGCCCTTCCCGCCAATCCCCGGCGCGCAAGCGTCCGCACTTGCCTCTCAGCCTTGGCCTGGCCGATGACCTCGGCCCATGCGCTTGGTCGGTACTGCTCAAACAGCGTAGTCACCATTGACCCCTTCCCGAAAAGGAAAGCCGCCAGTGGGCGCAAGAGGAGCACCGCGACGCTTTTGGCGTGGCGGATACTGCCAATTTCCCACTGACGGCTTTGTTTCAGCCCTGACCATCGCAGCACTCCTCTTGCTACCTATACCAAGTAGCCCATAGAGGTAGGCTTGTCAAGGGCGCTGGGAAGATTTTTCTTTGCCCTTCCCGCAGACGGGGTCCGTACCGAGCAAAATAGCGCTGACATAATCCGTCACATAGTAAGGTTTCTTCGGAAGGTATCCCCGAACGGTGTCGCTATGCGATTCTCATGCGTTCGCATCGTCCTCATCAGCCAGCCCTTGCTCCTGGACAGTGACAGACGCCGATCGGATAGCAGTCCTTGCGAAGAGGCACAGAAGAGACGGTGACGATGGAGTGACGTGGACAGGCGTAGACTGTAGGACGCCTGCACCTGAGCGCTGGGGGCAAACGGCCCTTACTCAGTAAGACAGCACAAAACAGCACAGAACAGGGCAGAAAAGTGTCTCATTGTGTCTTGCTACTTTGAGACGTTTCTGCCTACAGGCCAGCAAACAGGCGGTGAATAGGCATAGACCAAGGGAACGGCGCTGTCTGGGGGTGTCCGGTAATCGGGCAGTGCGTGAAGTTACCCTTCGCGCCGCCACCTTTTCGGACCGGCCCCGGTGGTGCTCCGGTGGTGATCGCCAGCCGACCCCTGGACACCGCCCGGGGGCTGTCTGCCTTGCTTTGGTCTACTGGTCGCACGTTGTCCCCGCTATCGGCGTCCGTATGCTGTATGCTACGCAACCTGTAACCGCTGCATTACCGAGACACATTCCCCCTGTCCCATAGTGCGCCCCTATTCTGTGCCTATTTCAGACCCCCGAGGGGGTGTGGAGCCTTTCCGCCTGCGTTCAACGTCTCCCTTCCTCTGCGCAAAAACAGGCAGTTTAGACCTCGGAAACGGGGTCAGAACCCCACATTCCTGCTCAGGGCCGACCATCTCGAACGTCCTGGGGTGGTATTCCAGGTGGATTTGCCTGCGTAGTCGGGGGATCGGCTCGAAACGCCTGGAACGCCCGTACCGAAGTGTATCCCTATCCCTTGACTGCCCTGGTGTTTTTGGGCTTCGAGGCGTGTCTGAAAGTCGGGCACCCAGCAGGCGTAGGCGTGGCGCTCCGGGGCCCCCTCTGCCGTCTCCTCTGGGCGGACTCCTGTGGGAGAAAATGTCGTTTCTGCATGGGCATTCACCACGCAGAAGGGACACCTGGGCCTGGGTCTGGGTTGGGCCTCATCCTGGACGGGTCCCGGGCCTTCGCAACTGCTTCCAGGAGACGGCCAGGGAGCCCTCAGCGACAGTGTGGGCGCGTGCAGGGCGGTATCCTCGAAGATGTGACCATCCGGTCGGCTGTGCATCAGAGAACCCCAGAAATGCCCCAGAGACACCCCGCAGACGTACAGAGTGACCCCTCACAGACAGGGCTTTCCCCGAACCCGACCCGCACCACGGGCCGTCGCTTGGACGCACGACCCCATGTGGGACCCCTACGGTATTCGCCGAAAAAGTAAGAAACTTCGGAACTTTTTTCCCGCATGACGATGCGGTCTCCTCCGGCTTCTCGTATATCCCGGCGATTTGCTGTTCGTTTTTTGCGTTTGAGAATCGCTATACCTATAGAGAGAGCATTTCCCTGCGCCCGCAGCACATCCCGTCAGCATATCCCAGAGGCCCACGATGTATCCACCAACACACCCACGAGGCGCCCCCCCCGTAGGAAGGTAGCCGATGACACAGGCCAAAACTCGAGCCAAGCAAGGTAACTGGACCGAGGCGCTCGACCTGCGGATTCAGACTCGGGTGTGGTTCTCGATTCCCCAGGGCAAGCGGGCCCGGCTATACGACGACGCACTCCAGGAAGGTCGCTTGCGTGTCCTCCAGGCCGAGCCCGGTCACGACGATGCCCACTATCTGAGACTGGCGGGCTGCGGTGCCCGGAACTATGTCCAGCGTGAGCGGAGGCGCTTCGGGACGGAGTCGGGGCGTGCGTTGCCGCTATTGAATGATGGCACACCCGCCTCTCCGGACGAGGTCGTCAGAGACGACCGTCCTGAGCCTGCCGTGGACGCTAACACACTCCGGCGCAGTCTTCGAGCCCTGCTAAACACCATCGTTACTCCGCAGGAGAGACAAGTCCTTGAGTTGCGCTATGGACTGCAAAACGGCGGGCAGGCCCGAACGCTGGGGGAAGTGGGCGAAGCGTGCGGTGTGAGCCGGGAAACCGTGCGTACGCTCGAAATGAAGGCCCTGAAGAAACTCCGACACGTGCTGCGATCTCACGACTTTGACGGCCTTCCCGACTCCCTGGCTTCTGAAGAGAACGCACGAGGCCCAGGGGAGTAGGCCACCAACATTCCCTCCAAGCTCACCTCTGGGCCTCGTGTATCGGTTTTGACCATACTTGCGACACGCCGCGACGGATTCCCGATGCTTGGCGGGGCCACCACCGAGTTCATTCACTAAGCGAGAAATACCTCAATGGCCGAACTCCACAAGGCGCCCGTTGGAACAAACGTCACCGATCCCTTCCGGAACTCGCACGAGGTCGAGCGACTGCGCGGACTGCTCCGGGACGTGAAGGTCGAAATCCGCAACCTGGCTGTGTGCGGGCTGTCATGCTTCTGCGGATGCAAGGCGCCGAGTCCGAGAGATGGCCGTGGC
>CBDVDV010000080.1:0-15145 GCA_965372835.1 uncultured bacterium
CCTCGTTGGCGATGGTCACCACCTGGGCGTTGTACCAGTGGCGCTCACCCATGGAGAGTTCGGCCGTGTCCGGCGCGGAGGGGTTCTCCTTTCGAGGGAACCCCATCAGTCCCCCCACGCCGACGTAGTCGTAGCCCATCCTCACCTGGTACTCGATGAGGGCGTCCAGGCGATGGGTTTCGGCCTCCCTTCCTTCGAGACCCCGCGGGTGCAGCGGCCGACCCAGGATGGCTTCCATGATGGGCTGATCGGCGAAGAGTTCGAGGAAGGGAACGCGGTCAGGCTCACCTGACCGGCGAAGAACGGTTTCCAGCCGACCGAAGTCAGGGTCGGGCTTCACGCCAAGCATGTCGAGGAGAGGACGGAAGTCTGCCATTCGGTGGCTCCCTTTTCTTGAGGCGGCTGCCGTCTCTTACTGTGGATGTCAGTACGTCCCTCGTTTGAGCACGGCGAGGAGGTCGTCGCCGTAGTGTTCGTAGGTGTCCGGGGCGATGACGCGCGTTCCTTCGCCGTCGTCGGAGGATTCCAGGTCGGTGTGGTCGGTCACCTGCCGAAAGACGTAACGGGGTAAGTCAGGCAAGGGAGCCACGGTCAACGGCTGTACCTCCTCAACCTTGGCCATCGCCTCCCGTGCCCGCTGGCGGATGAGGGCGCGGGCCTGCTCCTTGGAAAGATGCAGTGCCGAGTGGGTGCCGTAGCCCTTCTTGACCGCAGCGGTCACCACTCCGGGAATCAGTTTTTCGGCCTCCCGACACGCCGCCGTGTCACCGGCGTGAAAGACGTAGGGCACACCGAAGTAGCCGGCGATGAGCGCGCAGACACCCAGTTCACCCACCTCCAGGTCGTTCACGTACCAGCCCTTGACGGCCCGACTCCAGGTGTGGGCCAGGACACCGTCAGGCGTACCGGCCTTGGAATGACCCCCGACGTAGAAACAGGCATCCACCTCCTCGTCGATGCCCTGGAGCCAGGTAACGCCCCGGCGGATGAACTTCACCCGCTCGTCCAACTCCTCGTAGAGGATGGAGTCGGCGTGACCCATCTTGATGACGACCTCGTCGGCCCCGGCGTCGAAGGCGCCGGCGGCGGCGGCGTTGAGTTCCTGGGTGAGCAGGTGCTGGTTGCGCCGGCGCAGCAGGGCGTTGGCGCAGGAGGTGTCGGTGCGATTGTCCCACTCCTCGATGCCGGCGACCCCTTCCATGTCACTGAATATGTAGACCTTCACGGTGGCTCCTCCTTGTCGTCGGGAGTCTGGCCGCACGCACGCGAGTCGGACAACGTGGCTGCCTATTATACGGCCGAGGGTTCCCTTGCCAAGGAGGGGTAGCGACTGGAGAGCGGAAGAAAGAAAGGTGGCGCCGATCCATACGGACTCGTATGAGCCTTCCGCGGCGAGGACATGCAGGCTGTAGGGACGGGTCTTTAGACCCCTCCGCGGGAAGGCGGATGGACCTGAAGGTCCATCCCTACATCAGGTTTCTCAGACAGAGGGCAGAAAGAGCGAAGCCCGCTCTTTCGGGGTCTGCCTCTCCGGTCCTACCGAGGCTGGTAGCAGTAGAGCAAGCCGTCCCGCTGTCGGCAGATGTAGATGAGGTCGCTGTGGCCGTTGGGGACGAACCGATATCCACCCTGACCGGGCAACTGCTCCTCCCAGAGCACCGCGCCGGTGTCGCGCTCTACGCAGATCAGCCGACCGCCCTTGGCTCCCAGGAACACGCGGTCCCTGCTGGCGGCGAGGAAGGCATCGGCCTGGGGACACTGCCAGAGCCCCGTTCCGTCCTTGGCGCGCACGGCGTGCACCCCGGTCTGCTCCGCCACCACGTAGATGGTCGCGCCTCGGCGGACGGGAGCCTGGCGTATGGCTCCGCCGGCGAAGTAGGGCAGCAGCCAGCGCTGCTGCTGTCTCCGGCTTGCCCCCAGGGCGGTGTCCAGAGCGTAGAGTTTGCCGTCCGTCGAACCCACGTAGAGGACGTTGCGCGCCATGGCCAGGTCGGCCACGATCGCACCGTCAGTGGCGAACGCCCATTTCCGCGTCCCGTCCGCTAAGTTGACGCCGTAGACCCGGCCGTCCTCGGCGCCGAAATAGGCCCCCGCCGCGTCCACCTGGGGCTGGGCGCTGACGGCCCCTCCGACGGTCTGCTGCCAACTCATTCGAGGGCCGAGTTCCACGGTGCAGAGTCGGCCGTCCCCCGCGCCGATGTAGGCGTAAGCCTCATCCACCGCGGGTGCGCTGGTGGCGACGAAGCCCAGCGGGACGTCCTTCAAGATGCCCCCCTTGTTCATCCCTTTCTCTACGGTGAGCAGCCTGTTCCCCATGATGATGTACAGATGTTTCTCGTCCTCGGCTGCGCGCACGTAGACCTCATGGTCGAAGAACTGCTCCCAATACGGGTAGCCCTTCTGCGGGTCGATGGCCACGAAGGTGCTGTCTTCACTCAGCACGCAGAGCGTGTCGGCAAGGAGGTAAACGTCTCTGACCGCTCCCCCCAGCCCCAGGGGCAGAGGCCAGAGCAGCTCGAGTCCCAGGGCTTCCTCTCGGTCTTCGGGGAAAAGTCCCCTTTGCTCGCTCTCGAGGGGCCAACTGGCGCACCCGGTCAGGAGCCCGGCCAACACCACCAGAACGACACCGAAACGCAGGCAACCGTGGGACCTCCCCATGCGGGCGGGCGCACACGGATCGAACGACCCACGAGCAACGGGATATCGGTCACACATAGTTGTTCCTTTCCTTTCCCTGACCGCCCATACGAGGCCGCCGGCACCACTTGGCGCGTGCGACCTCCTCCTCCTCATCCGTAAGGGCAACCGTGACACCCCCAGTGCCCAGCACCCGTCGGGAATGCCTCAGCAGAAGTCCTCCAGGTTGATGCGACGCTCCTTCTCAAACCTCCGGAGCCCGTCAATACGGGCCAAGTCGTCCTCGATGCGCGTGGCCAACTTCAGAATGTAGGGACGCCCGTGCAGTCGCGCCTCCAGGTCGGCCACCAACTCGTCCCAACTCCCCTCGTACAACTCGGCCTTCAGTCGCACCAACAGTCGCTCTTCGGGCGTCAGAGAAGCAACCAACTCCTCGATCGGACCCGGTTCCTGCCTGGTGTCACGATCCTGCTCCTCGGACCCATCTCGCCCTTCAGCCCGGGACATGGGTCCCTCCCAGGCGCTCGGCCCCACCCCGCCGCGCCCCGAAAACGCTACGCAGCCCAGCCCCTGTTGTCAACGGAAAAATCCGGCTCCCCCAACGCCGAGCGCTCCGGCGTCGGTACGCCACCGACACCGCCCCACCAAGCATCTCACCCTCAGACCGGGCCCCCCTAAACTCTCACCCGCCGGCCGGTTTGCACCGAGCGGATCTCGGCCCAGGCCAGCCGCAGCGCCTCACGCGCATCCCTGGTGGTCACCCGGGTGGGTTTGCGGCCTTTGCGGACACAGTCCAGGAAGTAGTCGATCTCCCGGCTGTAACCGTCGCCGGGGGGGACCTTCGGCGTGAGCGTCCTGCCCGCCGCCGTGTGCACCGTCAGCGATGGCGACCTGGCCGTGGAATAGTCGATGGTGGCTTTCTCGCAGACGATGGTAAAAGCCATGGAGAAGGGGAAGGTCGGGTGCATGGCCCAGCCGCCTTCCGCCGACACCTGCAGGTTCTTCCTCCTGAAGGTGTAGTCGCAGACGATGTGGTCCACCCCGCCGGAGGTCTTGCTCATGCCCACGGCGGAGACGGCTTTGGGCTTCCCGAACAGGTGGTTGACATAGTCGATGTCGTGGATGTGGAGGTCGATGGTCGCCCCGCCACTGAGTTTGTGCTTCTGGAGCCAGTTCCGCCATCCCCAAACCGGGGTGGGAGACACCCGTCGGAAACTGGCGCTGTAGACCCGACCGTAGGTCTTGCGGTCGAGCAGTTTCTTGGTGACCTCGTACTCGGGCCAGAAGCGGATGCAGTGAGCCACCATGAACACTCCCTTGGCCTTCCTGGCCACGGCCACCATCCGGTCGGCCTGGGCCAGGGTCAAGGCGATGGGCTTTTCGCAGAGTACGTGCTTCCCGGCCCTGAGCGCCTTGATGACGTACTCGGCGTGGAGGTACGTGGGCAAGGTGATGTCCACCATGTCGACTTCGGGATCATTGATGAGGTCCTCGGCCTTGGAGTAGGTCTTGATGCCGGTCAGGTCGACGTCCTTGGCCGAGGGGTCGTCGATGTTGCCGGCGATGGAGGACCAGTCGCCTTTGAGTTTGGCTTTGTTCACGTCAGCGATGGCCACCACCTTGGATTTCCTGCCCGCCTGGTGCACGCCGAAGTGCATCTTGCCCATGAAACCGATGCCCACCACTCCAACCTTGATCATCCCTGTGTCCTCCACCCGCTTGCTTCGCCGCCAGGCATGCCGCTCGGCGGCCATTGAACCGCTCTCCGCCTCCGCTGTCAAGGCTTTTCCACCGTTCGCCCGCCATCCCCGGTCACGAAAACCGTTGACCAAAGCCCAGGGCAGGCTATACTGTGTGTTTTCACCGACCAGGGCAAGAGCGAGGCGGACGCCATGCTTGAGGTCAAGGATGTGGGTGCGCTCCTGCAGAAGAATCTGGGGGAGGTGCGCCGACGGATTGCCGAGGCCGCGGCCCGCTCCGGGCGGGTGGCCGATGCCGTGACCCTGGTGGCGGTGACCAAGACCGTCGACGCCGGCCTGGTACGCATGCTCTGGGAGTTGGGCGCCTCAGACATCGGCGAGAACCGGCTCCAGGAGGCTCAGGCCAAGGCCGCCCAACTCGCCGACTGCGGCATCCGCTGGCACATGGTCGGCCACCTCCAGACCAACAAGGCCCGCGCCGCAGTCCGGCTCTTCTCCCTCATCCACTCGGTTGACAGCCCTCGCCTGGCCCAGGCCCTCCAGAAGCAAGCGGCCCAGGACGGGCTCACCGTGACCGTCCTCATCGAGGTCAACACCAGTGGCGAGACGAGCAAGTTCGGCGCCGAACCGGACGCCGCCGCCGAACTGGCCCAAACCGTTGACTCGTGCGAACACCTGCACTTGCGGGGCCTGATGACCATGGCTCCGATAGTTGAGCGGGCCGAGGACACCCGTCCCTGCTTCCGTCGCCTGCGCGAACTCCGCGACACTATCAACGACTCCGGTCGGCTTCGCCGTCCCCTGAGCGAACTCTCCATGGGCATGACCCAGGACTTCGAGGTGGCCGTCGAGGAGGGGGCCACGATGGTGCGCATCGGCAGCGCCCTCTTCCGGGGGATCCTCACATGAGCGCCGAGGTGAAGACCATCGGCTTCCTGGGGGCGGGTAACATGGCCGAGGCCCTGTGTCGGGCGTTCCTGGCCAGCGACCTGGCCAGCCCTCAGTCCGTCATCGCCTATGACCCCAGGCGCGAGCGCCTCGACCTCTTCGAGAAGCAACTCGGAGTCCGCGCCGGGGCCACGCCCGAGGAGGTCCTTCGGGTCGCCGAGGTCATTATCCTCGCCTTCAAGCCCCAGGATGCCGACGGGGCTTTGGCGCCGTTGCGCGATCACTTTACCGACCGGCACCTGGTGGTCTCCATCCTGGCCGGGACCTCCACCGGCTACCTCGAGGCGCGGCTCCCGGAGGGGGTGCGGGTGGTGCGGGTGATGCCCAACCTGCTCATCACCGTGGGGGCCGGGGCGGCGGCGCTCTCGGGCGGCCGGGCCGCCACCGACGAGGACGTCGCATACGTCCGACAGATCTTCGCCACCGGGGGCCGGGCCCTGGTGGTTGAGGAAGACTCCTTAGACGCCGTCACCGCCCTCAGTGGCAGCGGGCCCGCATACTTCTTTTCTGTCGTGGAGGCCCTGGTCGACGGCGCGGTGGCCCAAGGACTGCCGGCGGAGGTGGCCCGGGAGTTGGCCGAAGTCACCTGCCTGGGGGCCGGGAAACTCCTGCTGGAAACCGGAGGGGACCCAGCCGACTGGCGTCGCCGGGTCACTTCCAAGGGCGGCACAACCGAGGCTGCCCTCAAAGTGCTGGAAAGGTCGGGGGTACGGAAGGCCTTCGTCGAGGCCATGGCCGCAGCGGCCCGTCGCTCGCGCGAGTTGGGAAAATGATCCCCTGTCGAGAGGACGAGGAAGGGCTCGTCTTCGAGGTGCAGGTTGCGCCCGGCGCCAAGCGCAGAGGACTGCTGGGCACCCACGACGGGGCCCTCAAGGTCGCGGTGTCCGCCCAGCCGGAAAAAGGGAAAGCCAACAGGGCGCTGGCGGCGCTGCTGGGTCGGCTTTTCGACGTGGGCCGGTCTCAGGTGACCATCATCAAGGGCGAACACCGGAGGCGCAAAGTTGTCCGGGTAGCGGGAGTGAGCCCCCGAACACTACGGTCGCTGGTGCGGGAAAGGAGCAGGGAGCGATGAGCGAACTCAAGGAGAGGATCGTATCGGCCGGCAAGGCCATCCGTGAAAAGAGCCCTCTTGAGCCCGCCGTCGCCATCATCCTGGGCACCGGCCTGGACCGGCTCTGCGAGGCCATCCAGGAGCAGGTGGCCATTCCCTACCAGGACATTCCCGGCTTCCCCACCCCCACCGTGGCCCACCAAGTCGGCAAACTGGTCCTGGGTCGGCTTGCCGACCGCGACGTGGTGGCCATGAACGGCCGGTTCCATTTCTACGAAGGCTACTCCATGGCGGAGGTCGCCTTCCCCGTCCGGGTGATGGCAGCCCTGGGGGCCGACACCCTCATCGTCAGCGCCGCCTGTGGCGGGATGAACCCGGTCTACGAGCCCGGTGACATCTTCATTATCGACGACCACGTCAACCTCATGGGCGCGAACCCCCTGGTCGGGCCCAACGATGACACCCTGGGTCCGCGCTTTCCGGACATGTGCGCACCCTACGACCCGGCCCTGGTCGCTCTGGCTCAGAGAATCGCCCTCGAGGAAGGCATCCGGGCGCACAAGGGGGTGTACGTGGCCGTGGCCGGACCAAACTTGGAGACCCGGGCCGAATACCGCTTCCTGCGCACCATCGGGGCCGACGCGGTGGGCATGAGCACCGTGCCGGAGGTGCTGGTGGCGGTGCATGGCGGGATGCGGGTGCTGGGGCTGGCCGTCATTAGCGACAGGTGCCTGGCCGACGCCCTGGAGCCGGCCAACATCGAGGAGATCATCCGGGTGGCCAACGAGGCGGAACCGAAACTCACCCGCATCGTCATGCGCGTACTCGAGGAGATGGACGGACAATGACCGAAAAGAAGCGCCAACCGGCGACCAACTATAAAGCCACCCTCAACCTGCCCCGAACGACCTTCCCCATGAAGGCCAACCTCACCCAACTGGAGCCACGGATACAGGCCCGGTGGCAGGAGATGGACCTCTACGGCTGCATCCGGACCGCCCGCGCCGGCCGACCACAGTACATCCTCCACGACGGCCCGCCCTACGCCAACGGCGACGTCCACATCGGCACCGGCCTCAACAAAATCCTCAAGGACCTGGTGGTCAAGTACAAGACCATGCGGGGCTTCGATTCCCCCTACGTCCCCGGCTGGGACTGTCACGGGCTGCCCATCGAGGTGAAGGTGCTCCAGGAACTGGGCGAGGAGGCCCGGACGATGCCCCGGATGGAGGTCCGCCGACGCTGTCGCGCGTACGCCGAGCGCTTCCTCGAGGTCCAGCGCAGCCAGTTTCGCCGACTGGGTGTCACCGGCGACTGGGACCATCCCTACGTCACCATGGACCCGGGCTACGAGCAGGCCGTCATCCAGGTCCTGGGTGAGATGGTGGAGGGGGGGTACGTCTACCGGGCCCTCAAGCCCATCCACTGGTGCATGCACTGCCGAACCGCCCTCGCCGAGGCCGAACTGGAGTACGAGGAGGACGAATCACCGGCCGTCTTCGTCACCTACCCGATGACCGAAGACGCCCGCAGGCTCTTCCCCGCATTGCGCGAGGGTGAGACGCCCGAACTCCTCATCTGGACGACCACCCCCTGGACGCTGCCGGCGAACCTGGCCATCGCCCTTCATCCCGACTACACCTACGCCGCGGCCCGCTACCGCGACCCGGCCACCGAAAAAGACCGGGTCATCCTGCTGGCCCGTGACCTGGTGACCGAGGCCCTGGCCCTCATCGGCGTCAGCGAACACGAAGAGGTCGGGACCCATCGCGGCGCCTCCCTCCAGGGACTTACTTACCGGAACCGCCTCTCGGACCGCACTTCGCCGCTGGTGGTGGCCGACTACGTGACCCTGAAGGAGGGCACCGGCTGTGTCCACACCGCTCCCGGTCACGGCCGCGAAGACCACCTCACCGGCCTCAAGTACGGCCTTGAGCCCTTGAGCCCCGTCGACGAGGCGGGCGTCTTTACCGAGGAGGCCGGCGACTTTGCCGGCATGAACATCTTCGCGGCCAACCCGAAGATCGTTGAGCGTCTCGGCGAACTGGGGATGCTCTTCCACGAGCACCGTCTCACCCACTCCTACCCCCACTGCTGGCGGTGCAAACAGCCCGTCATCTTCCGGGCCACGACCCAGTGGTTCGTCGACCTGGACCGGGAGAACCTGCGCGCGCGGACTCTGGGGGAGATCGAGCGCACCCGCTGGATTCCCGCCTGGGGCGAGGCGCGCATCCGGAGTATGGTGACTGACCGGCCCGACTGGTGCATCAGCCGACAGAAGGCCTGGGGTGTGCCCATCCCCGCCTTCTACTGTAGCGACTGCGGGCAACTGCTTTTCAGCAAGGCCGTCTGCGACCGTGCCGCCAACCTCTTCGGCCGGGAGGGCTCCGACGCCTGGTTCACGGCGGAGCCAGCCGACGTCTTAGGGGACCTGGCCCGCTGCGCCAAATGTGGCGGCACCGAGTTCCGGAAGGAGACGGACATCTTGGACGTCTGGTTCGAGTCCGGTTCGAGTCACCGGGCCGTGCTGGAACGGACCGAGGGGCTCCGCTTCCCCGCCGACCTCTACTTAGAGGGGACCGACCAGCATCGGGGCTGGTTCCAGTTGTCGCTCTGGCCGGCGGTGGCCACCCGCGACCAGGCCCCCTTCCGCGAGGTGCTCACCCACGGCTTCGTGACCGATGAGAAGGGCGAGAAGATTTCCAAAAGCAAAGGGACGCTGCTGGGCGCCGAGGATGTCGTCAACCACCTCGGTGCCGACGTGGTCCGCCTGTGGCTCAGTTCGCTCAACTACCAGGCCGACATGCGCGTCTCCGAGACCATCATCGTACGCGCCACCGAGCCGTACCGGAAGGTGCGGAACACCTTCCGGTTCCTCCTGGGGAACCTCTACGACTTCGACCCGGAGGCCGACCGCGTACCCTATGAGGAAATGACGGAGATCGACCGCTGGGCCCTGGACCGGCTCCATCGGCTCATTCGGGACGTCACGTCGGCGTACGACGATTTCGCCTATTTCAAGGTCTACCGGCAACTTTCCCAGTTCTGCGTGGTCCAGATGAGCAGTTTCTACTTCGACGTCCTCAAGGACACTCTCTACACCTTCGCCCCCGGCGACCGGGCCCGACGGTCGAGCCAGACGGCCCTCGTAGAGGTGCTTCTGGCCCTGGTCAGGATGTCGGCTCCTATCCTGGTTCACACCGCCGAGGAGGTCTGGCTGGCGCTGCCCGAGGGCTGGCGCGAGGTCGAAAGCGTCCACCTGGCTGAGTGGCCTCAGGTCGATCAAGCCCTCGTCGACGACCAACTGGCCGAGCGCTGGCAGCGGCTCCTGGCTGTCCGCGACGAAGTGAACCGAGGACTGGAACAGGCCCGCAACGACAAACTCATCCGCTCCTCGCTGGAAGCCAGCGTCCAGGTGTGGACGGAAGACGAGGGGCTGAGGAGCCTGCTTCAGACCCACTCGGACTTCCTCCCCACTCTCTTCATTACTTCGGAGGCTGTCCTGGCTGCGGGGAAGGAGGACGACTTCGTCCAGGGCGTGGACCTGCCTGCTGTCTGGGTGAAGGTGTCCCAGGCACCTCACCCCAAGTGTTCACGCTGCTGGAACTTACGGCCGACGGTCGGCGAAAGTCCTGAGCATCCGGACCTGTGCGCCCGCTGTGTAAAGGTTGTGGAAAACCTGTCCAAAGCCTGACGAGAGTCGCCTAAGAGCAGGTGCAGGGAGGGGTCTTCAGACCCCTCCGTGGCCTGGTTTAGGAGTGGCCGTGCACAGGACTGTGGAGAACCGGTTCAAAGGTCGTTGGCAACGGTGGGGGCGCTGCTCGTTCTGACCGGAGGGGGCTGACCGTGACACGGACCATCGGGCTGGGCGTGCTGCTTTCGGGTGGGGGCACCACCCTGGAGAACTTCTTCGCCAAGATCGACGCTGGCGAACTTCCTGCCGAAGTCAAGGTGGTGGTGAGCAGCCGGGCCGACGCCTACGGGCTGGTGCGGGCCAAGAACCATTCAGTCGACCACTACGTCGTCCCCTCCAGGAACTACCGCCGGGTCGGCCAGCCGACCGACTGGGTGGCGATGAGTGCGGAGGTCTGCAAGATACTCGACCGCTACCAGGTGGACCTGGTGGTGCTCGCCGGCTTCATGTGCCAGTTCGTGATTCCGCCCCGTTACGACGGACGGGTGATGAACATCCACCCGGGCCTTATCCCCGCCTTCTGCGGGCCCGGGATCTACGGTCACCGGGTGCACGAAGCGGTGTTGGAGTACGGAGCGAAGGTCGCCGGCTGCACGGTGCACTTCGCCGACCAGAAGTACGACCACGGTCCCATCATCGTTCAGCGCACCGTCCCCGTCCTGGACGACGACACCCCCGAGACGCTGGCCAAGCGGGTCTTCGCCGAGGAGTGTATCGCCTACCCCGAGGCCATCAGGCTCTTCGCCGAGGGTCGCCTGAAGATCGACGGCCGCCGAACCCGCATCCTCGCCCCCGAAGACACCCGCCAGGCATCCTGACGCCCACCCCGCCCCTCCGCTCAAAGGGAGAAAACAGTATCACGTCCCCGACTTTCACCACTTGAACTCGGAGCCAAGACAGGTACGCCAATCTCGTACGATTTGCGGCCTTATCGCAAAGGGCGTCTATGTTGCGGGTCGTACTGACTTCGGTCGTTAGAGTGTAGGCAGCGTGTGCAGCTTATCAGACGGGACATGGCCCTTTCTACTCGCAGGTTAGCGCTACCGCTCCGTTTCTGACGAGTTCGCCGACAGTTCCGAGGGCAGCCGCAGGATTCGGATTGTGTTCCCTCGCACGAACGTTATTGCTTTGCCGTCCGGCGTCCAGGTCGGATATTCCCACGAACCGGCATACTCGCGCTTTCTCTCTGTCTTAGAAAGAGAGTACGTGCCCAACCTGACATTCTTCGTGCCCTCCGACGAAACCAGCCATAGCTCTTCTCCACAGCCTGGTCCGTCTCGAAACTCCACAGGGTAGCAAACCCATTTGCCGTCTGGCGACCATTTGGGCGCTGAGTGTGAGTAGATGATCGTACCTTCCGAGGGAAGCCTCGCAAGCAGTCGCGCACTCCGGGTGCGCATGCTCCACACGCGAAGCTGTCTCTGGCAGCGGTACACTATCTCCTGGCTGTTGGGAGACCAGCTACCGAACGTATGTACCTCACCTCTTGGCATTGCAACAGAAAAACCTGAATGGTCGAAGACCAGACAATTACCCTCGTCGACGTACATCTTACCAGCTGTGCAAAAAAGGTAGTCTGAATCGGGCGACCAGTGCAAATCCCCGACAAACGTCCCGGAACCACCGAGAAGATCACTTGCTTTGAAGCCATCTTCGCCGCGCAGAAGGAACAGCCGGTCTTCAAACAACCTGCCTTCATAGGCCTCGCCGAGCTTGTTCCGCACTACAGCTATCGAATGGCCATCCGGCGAGACGGCTGACCAGGTAAGCATCCAGCCGGCCGGAGCTACGTAGAGCGTCTGTGACTCTCCCGACGTCAGATCCACGGAGACAACCTTTCTGCCTTCAGGTCCGCCTTCAGGCTTTCCTGGCTCAACTACCACACCCTTCATCGCTTCAACACTTACCCAGTTGAATGAAGGATGTCGAAATGGCCCTGCCAGCCTCCGCCATGTTCTCCTGGCCGCATCGTACGAGTAGAGGAAGGTTCCCTTCCCAGGCTCATAGCCCAGGAAGAACAAGCTCTTCCCGTCGCGGGACCATGCGGGAGAAACGAGCGATGTACACTCTGGAACGGCAAGCAACAGCTCTGATGGATCGTCGTCAGGCAGACTACCGGAAGAACATCCCAGCAGGGCAGCCCCCAAGACACATGCCGTGAGAAGCCCCAGGCACGGAAGCTGCATCCTTTTTTGCCGTCGGTCGTACGCCTCAGCCCGCGGTGTAATTCGCCGCCTCTTTTGCATCCTGCCATCCCCCATTATGTTGCCCTGGTGAAGCCAAACAATGCACCAAGTACTTTCGCCTCCCAGGAGAGTACGAAAGAGCCTCATTAGCCCTAGTTCATATCTGAAAAGTCGAGGACATGGTACCATTCCCCCCGACACCACCTTGCCGCCTGCTGCCTGTCCGCGGTGGGAGAGGCCGTCCCCTGCGTTTCAGGCGTCTTGGCTCTTCTCGGCCGACTGGAGCAGGGCCTTGACCGACTTCTCCAGTTTGGCGAGTCGGCGCTGGACCTTCTTGAGGTCGTCGTGGGTAGCGAAGGTGAGCGCTGAGCGGGCCCTCTTGACCGCCGAGGCCGCCCTCTTCTGAATGTCTTCCCGCTCGCGCTGGCCCCGCTCCCGCAGTTCCTTCAGGAGTTTGTCCGTCTGCTCCTTGGAGAGTTCTCCCTGCTCTCGAAGTTTGTCGACCGCCTGCTTGAGGCGATCTCGGGAGTAGTCCACAGCCCCCAAAGCCACTAACAACGCTTCCCTGAAAACGTCCATCGCGCGCCCTCCTTTGAAACGCGACTCTGACCCTCTCACACACACCCACACCCGATACAGTCTAATATAGGCCGGGCCCGGCCGAAAGCAAGTCCCACCGCCTCCGCCCACAACGCCCTTGCACCCAGCCCCGCAGTCGCTACCATAATGCCGACCTCATCTGCGAGCACGACACTGATCGCTTCCGAAAGGAGAGCAAATGAAGTTCTCACCACGCATCGGTTCCCTTCCCGCCAGTCCCACCCTGGCCGTCGGAGCCCGGGCCAGGGAACTGAAGGCCCAGGGGGAGCCGGTCATCGACCTGAGCCTGGGCGAGCCCGACTTCCCCACCCCTGAGCACATCGCCGAGGCCGGGGTCAAGGCCATCCGGGAGGGCAAGACTCGCTACACCCCCGCCCCCGGGCTTCTCGGGCTCCGCGCCGAGTTCGCCGAGTGGCTCGGTCGAGAGTACGGCCTCACGTACCGGCCCTCAGGGACGATTGTCTCCTGCGGGGCCAAGCACAGCATCTTCAACATCCTCTCGGCCGTCGCCGCCGAGGGCGACGAGGTCATCGTGGTCCACCCCTACTGGGTGAGTTACCCGGCCCAGGTGTCGGCGGTGGGGGCCGAGGCGGTCATCGTCAGGACCAAGGAAGACGACGGCTTCAAACTGCAACCCGGCTCACTCCGGGCTGCGCTCACCGACAGCACTCGCGCCGTCATAGTCAACACCCCCTGCAACCCGACCGGAGCCGTCTACTCGGCTGAGGAACTCCGCGCCCTCGCCGACGTCCTCAAGGAGACCTCGGCCATCGTCATCTTCGACGAAATCTACAGCAAACTCACCTTCGGCGGCCGGACGCACGCCAACCTGGTGGCCGTGGCTCCCCAGTTACGCAACCAGACGGTCATCGTCAACGGCGCCAGCAAGGCCTACGCGATGACGGGCTGGCGCATCGGCCTCGCCGCCGGGCCCGAGGAACTCATCAGCGTCATGGCCCGCTTCCAGAGCCAGACCACCTCCAACGCGACGACCATCTCCCAGTACGCCTGCCTGGCCGCGCTCACCGGGACGCAGGAGCCGGTCGAGGAGATGAGGAAGACCTATGAGGAACGGGGTCGTCGGCTCCACGAGTTGCTGTCCGGCATCCCCGGCCTGACGTGCAACGAACCGGAGGGGGCTTTCTACGTCTTCCCCAATGTCTCCGCCTACCTGGGCAGGGCCATCGCCGGACGGACCATCACCGGCTCGCTGGACCTGGCTGCGGTGCTCCTGGAGGAGGCCAAGGTGGCCACGGTGGCCGGTATCGCCTTCGGCGACGACGAGCACCTTCGGCTCAGTTACGTCGTGGACATCCCCGTACTCGAGGAGGCGGTCGACCGGATGAAGGAACTGCTGACTCGCGCCGCCTGAAGCACGCGCCTGACGGCGGCACCGTGACACCACCGAGGCGTCAGGGCACGATGCGGGCGTCGAATCCAGTGGCCTGGAGGCGGGAGCGCACCTGCGCCGCCTCGGCCCAGGCGGGGAAACTACCCACCCGGACCGCGGTCAGCCGGTGGCCGGCCGCCGTCGTGATGGGGACCACCCGAGGGGTGAAGCCTTTGGCCCGGAGTTGACCAGCCAGCCGACGGGCAGCGTCCGCTGAACTGAAGGCACCGCACTGTACGCTGAAACCCCTCCCGGTCTCGGCAGCATACCGGCGGGCGGCGTCGGCCCGCGGGCTCTGGGGGAAGCGGGAGGCGAGACGAGCGAACTGTCGTCGGGCTTCCTCCCAGAGGCCGGCCCGTCGGCAGGCCAAGGCCAGTTTGAAGGTTGCTTCGTCGGCGGGCAGGAGGTCGGGGGGGTGACGCAGAACCCGACGGTACTGGTCAGCAGCCTCCCGGTAGTCTTCCTGGCCGTAGAGGCTGTCGGCAAGTCCCAACTCGAGACCCGCCCGCACCTCCTTGGGGACGCTGCCCGCCTTCAGCCCTCGGCGAAAGGCTGCGCCGGCCTGGTGAAACTGGCGCATGGCCAGGTAACAGCGCCCTTCCAGGAGACTGGCCTTGGCCCGCAGACGCCGGTCCTCGGTCTCGAGGGCGGCCCGGCTCAGCCGACTGGCTCCCTGACTGTACTGCCCGGCCAAGTAATAGCGCGCACCCTCTTCGTAGAGCGCACTGGAGTGGAGCGCCAGGTCCTGGCTGACACAACCGGCCGCCATCAGGCCGAACGACACCAGCCAAAGGCAGAAGCCCCCGCGTCCGAACCAAGCCGGACTGTGTCTCATACACCACCTCCAAGCCAGTCTTCCAGCCTCGCTTCTACCCCAGGGGCTCCTGCCCTGTCAACGGCAAAGCCCCCGTCGTCCGGCCCTGACCCATCCCCAGTTTT
>CBDVDV010000081.1:0-15109 GCA_965372835.1 uncultured bacterium
AGTGCAAATACCTTAGGAGGAGGTCCGAGGTGGGCGGAGAGGAGGGCACGAGACGGCCCGGCAAGAGCCGACGCCGGCGGATCCGGGCCGTGGTCCTGCTCCTTTTGGCAGGTGGCCTGCTGGCGGCGTTTCTGGGAAGGGACCTGCTCCTCCTTCACCTGGCCCGCTGGACGCTCGCCCGCACCTTCGACGGTCAAGTGAGCATCCGTTCCGCCCACATTGATTCGCTGGGCACTTTTACCCTCACCGACCTCAGCATCCGCACCGAAGGCGCCGTGGCCCTCAGGGCCTCTCTGCCCGAGGTGCGCGGTCTGGTGGCCGGGCCGGCCCATTGGCTGCGGGGGCGACTCAAGTCCGTGCGCAGCGAAGGCGCCGAGGTCACCATCGACCTCCGCCAACTCGGCACCCAGCCTCTGCCCGGCTGGCTGACCGACTCCGAAGGCCGGGTGGGCCTGCTCGCTCTGAACCGGTGCGTGGCCCGGGTCATCAGCCGGGCCGGTTCAGTCGAACTCGACCTGGACGTGCGTCTCCTGAGGGGGGCACGCTTCGATGCCGCGCTCAGGACGGTCAAGGTGCAGCGTCCGGATGGGACCTGGTGGTTTGCCGACCTGCCGGTGAAAGTCGAGGGCTCCTTCGACGCCCCGCAATCCACAGTCCGGTTGACAGTCACGGACATTTCGCTCGAAGCGCTCACTCCCGCTCTCCAGTCGGCACTCGGAGTGGAGATGGCTCTGGCGGGCACGGCGACTCTTGAAGTGGTCGGACGGACTGGCGGCCGGGGCTTTCAACTGAAGAGCACCGCGGCAGTTGACCAGGTCTCGGGGTCGTGGGCGGCGGCCGGGGCCGAGTGGGAAGGGGTCAGCGGCTCGCTCGACCTCGACTGGCAGCGGGTCCCGGGCAGTGACGTCATAAGGGTCTCGCTGCATACGGGCAGTGGCGGAGTGCTTCTCGGGGACGCCTACGTCGACTTCGGTGAGTTCGCCTTCGACTCCGCTCTCTCCTGCCGGTGGGAGAGCAAGGCCGCGAGGCTCGAACTGAATGACTTCTCCGCCGGGCTCGCGGGGCTGGTCGATGTGGAACTCACCGGCGAGGTCGCCCGGGGCGAGCACCCGCGGAGTCACTTGCAGGGAGAACTTTACGTGCCCGCGGTCGAGCGGGCCAGCGCCCTGGCCCGCTCGGCCTTTGAGGGGCGGAGCACGCTCCTTTCGGCGCTGAGGCTCGGGGGATGGGTCGAGGCCAGTTTCCAACTTGACCTCACCCCCGAGCGCACCGACCTCGAGGGTCGCCTGGCCTGGCATTCGGGGTCATTGGAAGTGGGGGCCCTGCAGTTGCGGGGCGTTTCTCTGATCCTCCCGGTGCAGGTTGCGCGCGGCCAGGGACGCTTCCTCCCCCTGCCGGAAGAGCGCGCACCCGCCTACGGGCTGTTCCTGGCCGAGCGGGTGAGGCTGGGCCCGGCTGGCATCTCCCTTGCACCGGTATCGCTTCGGGTGGCGGGTGACGAACTCCAGTTCGCCGGTGACGAGCAGACTCTCAAATTGCTGGGTGGTGAGGTGGTCGTGCGCGACCTGCGCTGTCGCCGACTCGCCAGCGGCTCCCCGCAGATCACCTGTGCGGTGGAGGTGACGGACCTCTCTCTCGCCCAACTCACCGAGAGCGCCCCGGTGCCGCTTGCCGGCACCGTTTCCGCTCACTTCCCCGGGCTGGTTGCCATCGGCGATGCCTTCCATACCGAGGGGACGGCCACCCTGGAACTCTTCGGGGGCACGGTGACCATCACCGAACTCACGGGTGCGGACCTGGCCCAGCCCTGGTGGCGGCTGGCCTTCAGTGCTGAACTGGCGGCCCTGGACCTGGAACAGCTGACGGCCACCTTTGGCTGGGGCCGGGCCTCGGGGCTGCTCTCGGGTTCGGTCCAGGGAATGGTGATTTCCGCTGGCGAGCCCGAGCGGTTCGAGATAGAGTTGCGTAACGAGCGCGCACCAGGAGTCGCCCAGACCCTGACCGTGGAGGTGCTGGACCGGATTCCGGTCATCTCGGCCGTGGCGCCGCTGCTGCGAGCCGTGGGGGTGGAGACGCTGCATTACGATGCCCTGGGGCTCTGGTGTCGGCTGGAGAACGACCGGCTGTGGGTGCGGGGGACTGCCGGGGACCAGTTGCCCCAGGAAACCCCGCTGCCCATCCCCATCCTGGGTCCGCTCCTGGGCGCCGTGGGAGAGATGTTGAGGGGTCCCCAGCCCGAGGGTGAATTCTTGATTGTGGGCCGGTCGGGGCTGCGGTCGCTGAACGTGGTATTGGAGCCGGTGCCTGAGGAAGGCCTGTCCTGGCCCGTCATCTGGCAGGGGCTGCGGGCCGCGGTCGGGCGAACGCCCACCATCGAGTTGGAGTCTTCGACCGGCGGGGACTGACCAAAGCCCGCCCAGCCCCAGTGAATGAGGCGAGGCGGGGAAGCGTCCCTTATCTGGGGGAAACCGAGCAGTGGCCACGTGCGGGGAGGATGACGGATGAAACGAGCGGCGAGCATGGTGATGGTGCTGGGGCTGGCGGCGGCCGCGTTCCATTGCGCCAGCGTCACGGTCTACGTCTCCTGGCCCAGTCCCGAGGAACTGCGCCAGGCCACCGACGCCATCGTCGAGGACGTGCGCCCGGACGCGCCCTCCACCGCGCCAACGGATGCGTCGGACCCACTCGGTAGGAGCCCGTTCCTTTCGGCCGCAGCGTCAGTTGTGGAGCCGGGCCGAGCGACCGTCCTGCTGGCGACCTGGTCCGCTGAACCAGCGACCGGTACGAACGCGCGCATCCTGCCGGTGGACCTGAACCTCCAGGTGAGCACGCCTACGATTCGGCGCATCAAAGAGAGCCTGGCCAAGCGCTATCCCCAACTCCTCCCCCATTACCAGGCCGGTCGCATCGGCGAGAGCAACATGGGGGAACTCGTCCTGCTCAACACCGAGGGGCTGTCGCTCAAGCAAAAGGCCGCGCTCAAGAAACTGGTCAAGGCCGAAAACCAGGACCGAAACACCCTTTACCGGGAGTTCCTGAAAGCCAATCACCTCGACCCCGCTCGGCTGCCCGAACTCAAGCGGCAGTTCGCCCGCAGTTGGCAGAAGAAAGCCCACCCGGGCTGGTACATCCAGACCGAGAAGGGACAGTGGATCAAGAAGCCGAAACCCAAGCCCGGTCAGGCCACCTGAGCGGCCAAGCGGGAGTGCAGCTGCACTGGCATTGAAACGGTCCGCCCATGATCGCACCCGAACTCTGGCAGCGCTTGCGCCAACTTGACCCCGAAACCGTGGCCGCCCGGTCGCTGGCGGAACTGAGCGACGACGGCCACTACCAACTCCCGGTGCTGGGCAGTCAGGTGGTAGTGGATGCTCGGGCCGAGGAAGTGACCTCGGCCTGGCCCGAGGTGATCCGCCCCGACTACTTCCTCTGGGTGAGCGCCGTCCAGTACCTCATCTCGGCTCGCGCAATCCCTCTCGCTGATGAGTTGGTGTCGGTGGCCCAGTTGCCCTACGGCGAGGTCTTCTTCCGCGGGCCCCACGCCCTGCCCGGCGACGCGCTGGGGGCGCTGTTCGGCGCCGATGGCGGGCGGTTCCGTGAGGTGATGGGTCTCCTGGGGGCGGAGCCGGCAGATCTGGGTGACGTCGGTGTGCGCGTGAGAGTCTTGCCCAGGCTGCCCGTCTGGCTGGGATTTTGGTTGGCCGATGAGGAGTTCCCCGCCCGGGTGACCTTCCTCTTTGACCGCACCGCCGGGGAGCACCTGCCCGTGGACGCGCTCTGGTCAGCGGTGATGGTGCTGGCCGGTGCGGTCCGGAACCTGGTCGCCCAGTCCTGAACACAGGTGACACCGGCCGACCAGGCTGCTACACTGCTCCCTCGTCCCAAGGTACGCCGACTTGCTCGAAAGACAACAGCGGAAGGAGTTCCCAATGGCCAAAGTCTACGTTATGTACCGCTTTGACACCGAGGACTACGTGCTGCCCGCCACCGACGACGTGACCAAGGAGATCGCCGACATCCTCCACCGTAACGGCGTCCGCGCCACCTTCATCACCGTGGGCGAACTGGCCCGCACCTGGGAGCGCAAAGGTCGAACCGACGTCATCGAAGCGCTCAAGAAGCACTCCATCGGCTACCACACCAACTACCATTCCAAACACCCCGTCCCGCCCGAATACTGCGAAGGCCTGACCTGGGAAGAGGGGGTGGCCGAGACCATCCGCCGAGAGGGCTCGGGTGTCCGCGACCTCAGGCGCATCTTCGGCCAGAACCCCTGCACCTACATCCAGGGCGGCGGCGCCTGGACACCCACCTACATGGCCGCCATGCGCGAGTGGGGTCTCCCCTCCTACTGGGAAGCGATGAAGTGGCACAGTTTCGTCTCCTACCACGACCAGCCCTTCTGGTACTGTGGGGTCCTCATCTTCGACGCCCACATCCGCCTGGGCAACCCGCTCTGCCTGAGCGAAAAGCCCGACGCCCTGACCGACATGAAGGCCAAGTTCCAGGTCGCCTACGACCAACTCCACGCCACCGGGGGCATCATCTCCCCGGGCGCCCATCCCAACAACCTCAACACCACCGAGTCCTGGGACGGCGTCGAGTACCGCTGGGGCGAGAACATCCCCCGCACCGATTGGCGGATGCCCAACGAGAAGCCTGCGGAGGTTGTCCAGGCCAACTACAAAGGCCTGGACGCTATCGCCAGGTACATGGCTGGCTTCGAGGACGTGGAGTTCATCGGCTGCGACACCGCCCTCGGCCTCTACCCCGACTTGGCGCAGGGCGAGGTCTTCGAGCCCAAGGCCCTGGCTGAGTTGGCCAAAGCCGTGCAGGAGGAAGTGACCTTTTACGGCGGCCCTGTGGAAGGCTCCTACGTGACGGCCGGCGAAGCGTACTGGCTGCTGCTCGGGCTCCTGGCTGAGTACGTGTGGGAGGGGAAGGTGAAGGCTCAGAGACTCGTCCGTACGCCCCTGGGGCCGTCCCGGCGGGTGGAGACCAACAAACGGGCCGAGACGCTTCCGGGCGCTGAGGTGCTCAAGTCGGCTGTTGATGTCTTCGAGTACGTGACTGAGTTCGACCAGTTGCCTGACTCAGTGGCAGTGGGTCCTGATGAGGCGGCGTTGGCCGACTTCTTCGTGGCCGCCGCGCACTTGGCTGAGAAACTGATTGAGACCGGCTCGGTGCCTGACGAGGTGCCCTACCGCCGAGCCAACTACACCTTGGAGCAGTACGACACCTCGGAGAACGTGAGTTTTGGCTGGAGCATCTTCCGTCGAGGCTTCCGTGCCGATCACCTCATCGAACTTGCCCGCCTCCACCTCTGGTCCTTCAAACCAGCTGCGTATCGACCTCTGGAATAGTGCGAGCGGCACGCGCTTGCCCCCTTCTCTCTTGAACAGCCACTGCCCACCTACTGCGGGAGGGGTTTTAGGCGCGCGGCAGCTTGCTCGTCCATGTTCTGGTCGAAAACCCAAGCATACTTGAGGATGCACAGTGCGTCGATGTAGTTTGGAGTCATTGGGCAACAGCCCAATCCGACCCAATAGGCGGCCTTCGTCTGGTACTTCTTGAGGGCGCAGTACGACCCCAGTTCAGCCTTGATCTGCTCATCAGGTAGCAGGGGTGTCGTAATCACGGTGAGCCCGAAGTGAGACTCGGCCGGGCCGTGTTGTCCGAAGAGGAAAGTGAAGTCATGCCGACTCTTGTCCTTTCTTGTTCGCTGTCTCACGAGAGCGAACCGGCGGCAGAACTCTTCCCGACTCTCTGTGTCCAACTCAAGAACACCAGTCGAAGCACTCATGTAACCTGGCTTCCGGGTGCCTTGCATCTCTTCCAATATCTCGCGCAACAGTGTAGGCATCAGCTGCTGCGGCTTCGCCTCACGGCGCTTCGTCAAGAAATACCTGTCCGCTTCAGCAGTGTAAGTCCCTATTTGTACCTGGTGAATCCCCTCCCAAGGGATTCCCTCGAAGGACAGGCCTTCCTTGAGGTAGTGCATGAAATAGTCAAGCTCATCGCTTGAGGTAACGAAGCGCACCTCGCTTAGGCGCTGGCGTCTTTGAAGGTAGTGGAAGAAAGTTGCCGGCATGTCTATCAGGTCGCAGATGGCCATGAGGTCGAGCACCCAGACACTCCACGGTACGGTTTCGGGAAATATGGAGGAACCTGTCAGACGATGAAGGTACGGCTGGAGTGGCCCAACAGGGTCTAAGGTTACGTTGACGAGGTATGTCTTGTCCAGAGCGCTCTTTTCAACGATTATGGTTCTCCCGGCGGGCTCCGTGAACGCGGCGGCGTCCGACACCTGTATGTACTCGTACGCGCGGGTCGCTTGAGCATGAGCGTCAGCAACGAGTTTTTTAAGGTCGGTCCTCAACCGGCGTGGGGCACCGCGGAGGGCGGGCTTGGTGAACGCCCCTGCTTTGAACTCGGCCAGGAGTAGGTGAGTATCGCATTTGACCAGCCCGTCGAGTTCGACTCTCTTCGAGCGGCCACCTTCAGTGACAGTGTATACTAGATTACTGTAGGAATCGGGCGCGCTCAGCGCCTTTCGCAGGACATCTACAGTGAGATCGGTCAGCACCGAAGCCCTTCTTCTCTCGTAGCGCTGCCATTGCTTTGTTGTCGTCAGCATCTCCTCGATTCGCTTCTTGAGCGCCCAACCCAGCTGGTACGGAACAGGGCAAAGATACTGCCGCTCGTGTTTGACTATTGGCCGGTCCAGCAAGGGATTCGTCGCGCTAGGGAGATAGGAGAAGTTCTCCTCATAGCCGAAGGTCAGACTCATGTGTTCCAGGAACTTCTCGACCGGGCGGGGCTCAAGCCCGCAATGGGAGGCCATCTGTTCGGCGGCAAAAGACTGCCTGTCCCCTATGGCGTCAAGGAAGTAGGAGCACGCGACGTTTGTAAGGCTCTGTTTGGCTTCGCTCGGCTTCATAGCGCCGAGCTTCCGCAAAACCTGCACAGGCAATCCGCCCGTTACCTTCCTTTTTCTCCGGTAAAGAGCCACTTCCCTCTGGGCCTGCTTCAGTGCTGCGGCCGATTCTGCCAAGTGTTCGTACAAGCGGTCGTTAGTCCATTGTTCAACGGCCTCTGCCACTTTCAGCTGCTCAGTAATCGTAAGACCTAGGCGTTTGCGGAGGAGCTCATCTGTCCACGGTTCGGAAAAGAGTTGCCGCAGCACAGCGTCACGGTGAACGGCGTACCCAGGATTTCGCACGAATAAGCTGTCGAGCACAGTCAGATACCTGGCTTCGAGTAGCTCGCCCGCGCGCTCACGCGCGTCTTCATCAAAGGCTTCAGTCATGTACCACCAAAGAGTCAGGTCCAGGATTGCCTTGGCTTCTGAATTCACTCGTTCCAGGACTTCGCCCGGTATTAGCCGACTACTACCGGGGTTAAAGGGACCCTTCACGCAAAGGAGGCAGACGTATTCTATGATGGCCGTTTCTTTCTCCGCAGGGCCCTCCTTGAGCTCATCAGGGCCAACCATAAGGTTGACCAGCATCACCTGCGACATAACGTCAAATGAGTTGTAAGGACTAATAAGCCTGTCAAGTGCCTTGCCCTTCTGGTGGATGCGCTCAGGGTATTCGCGCCGTGCTGTTGCCATTGCAGAAGCGAGCCGCTCTTGTTCTTCAGCAGTGCGGTCGCTTTCAAGAAGCAGTGATCTGCCGTGACGCTCCATCCGGAATCCCGCTGGTCCTTGCCAAACCTCGGAGAACGGAACGGCCTTCGGCTTCTTCCGCCGCCCAGCGCGAGGGCTTGGCGCCCTGGTGGGTTTGCGTTTGCGTTTGCGCTTGCGTTTGGCACTCATGAGCTTCCGTGAGACCCGCCCTGGGTAGGCCGAACATCGAGATACTTGGATATGTAATCGCTCGCACGGTAACTCGCGATGAAGTGGGGGTTGAGGGGGTAGTGGCCGAAGGTGTGGGCGGCGTCGGTCATGGCCCGGTAGTTTTCCGGTTTGACGGCGGGGTGGATGGAGTTGGAGGAGGCCAAGATGTGTCCGCCTCCGGGGGAGGCCTTGGCGATGGTCTCCTTGACCGCTTCGATCACCTCCTCCTCGGTGCCTCGCGCCAGCAGTTCGCCACAGTCCACGTTGCCCACCAACGTGATGCGGTCGCCGTACTTCGCTTTCACCTCGCCGATGTCCATGTGGGCGATGGGCTCGAGCGGGTCGAGCCCGTCCAGGCCCGTGCCGACGATGTCGTCCATGATGGACCAGAGGTTGCCGTCGGTGTGCTTGATGAAGGGGCGGCCGTGGGCGTGGGCGACGTCCACAGCCTTCTGGAGGTAGGGGAGCACATATCGGCGGAAGTGGTCGGGTGACATGATGGGCCCGGGGCGGTAGGCGATGTCGTCTCCCGTCATAAGCACGTCGGCCCCGGCATCGGCGGCGTTCGCCAACACCTTCTCCTTGTAGGACCAGATGGAGTCGGAGAGCCGATCGACGAACTCCGGGTCTTCGATGTACGCCAAGAACAGTTTGTCCATCCCGCCCAAGAGGTAATGGCTGAACTCGAAGGTCTCGTGCCCCAAGAAGAAGACGGCTCGCTCACCCTTGAAGCGCCTGACGGCTTCCTGGAGGTTGTCCAGGCGGTAGTCGGCGTCGGGGTCGGGGGGCTGGTAGGTGTCGAGGTCGCCCTTGGACTTGATGGGCCCTTCGAGGGGATAGGGGATGCCCGCATCGCCCGTCCGCCAGACGATGCCCCACTCGTCGGCAAAGGTCCGGGAGTCGAACTCCCTGGTGACGCGGAAGTTCTCGAAGATGCAGCAGGCGTCCAGGCCCTCCATTTCGACGAAGTCGAGGTAGGTGACCTCGCCGCCCAGGGCGCGGATGACGGGCTCGTTGATGATGAGTTCGAAGAGGGGGACCCGGTCGGGCTCCTGGTGACGCAGTGTGGTCAGGATACGCTCGAGTCCGGTCATGGCGCTCCTTCAGACGGTTCGGCCCTTCGCTGTCGCTCAGGCCGGGAGCGCTCACGGCCCCGAGCACAGCCGAGGGGTCGTCTCCCTCCATTCGGAACCCGCCACCATTGAGGAGAACCGGCCCTGGTTCCAGAGGATGGTCCCGGAGGCGTCGATGCGCTGGGCGAAGATGTTGATGTCGCCGGCGCGCTCGCCCTGGCGCACCTCGGCCTCGAAGGCGACGACGGCCCCGCCGGCGCCGTCGGGGAGCGCGCAGGGTCGGCGCTCCAGCCACTCGCCGCTGGCGACCGCCGCTGACCTGCGGCCTTGGTTCCAGAGCCTCTTGCCGGCGGGGGACAGCCGCTGGCCGGCGATGTTGACGTCGCCGGCGCGCTCGCTTCCCACGCGAGCGTGTTCCTCGAAGATGACGATGACGCCGGCGGCACCGTCGCTCAGCACCACAGGCGCTCGTTCCGACCAATCGCTGGCAGCGACCATTATGGGCTGTTCGGGCCACACCAGTTGGCCCGAGGGGGTAACCCGCTGGGCCAGGAGTTCCGTATCGCGGGCGTTCTCCCCCGAGCGGGCCTCGCCCTCGAAGACCACCCAGGCGCCGCCATCCCCGTCGGGAAGGACAGCGGGGGCCCGCTCCAGGAACTGCTCCGCTTCGGAGAGGGCCAGGGAGCCCTCCTCACCCCAGAGCAGTTCGCCTTCAGCGGAGATGCGCTGGGCGGCGACGTCGATGTCGCCTTGGTAGTTGCTGCCCGGCGGGCCGTGCTGCTCAAAGACGACGATGGCGCCCCCGGAGCCGTCGGCCACGGCGACGGGTCGGCGCTCGTGCCGCTCACTGGTGGCCAGTTCCGAGGACATTTCACCCTCGTTCCAGAGCATCCGGCCCGAGGCGTCGATGCGCTGGGCGCCGATGTCGACGTCGCCCTCGTGTTGGTCGTAGGTGAGTTCCACCTCGAAGACGACGATGGCGCCGCCCTGGCCGTCGGCCACGGCGGCGGGGGCGCGCTCAGGCATGGTGCTGTCGGCGACGGGGGTGGAGCTTTCTCCCTGGTGCCAGAGCAGAACTCCCTCGGGGGAGATGCGCTGGGCGTAGATATCTACGTCGCCGGCGTGTTCGCCTTCGGGGGGCGCGTGCTGCTCGAAGATGACGATGGCTCCCCCGGCGCCGTCGGGGAGGATGACCGGGCTGCGTTCCCGCCACACCGATCTGGCCACGGCCACCGGGCGCTCACCCCCGTTCCACAGGCGCTGGCCTGTGGCCGAGATGCGCTGGGCGTAGATGTCGACGTCGCCGGTGTACTCACCGGTGACGAAGGCCACTTCGAAGACGACGATGTAGCCGCCGGTGCCGTCGGGGACGGCGACGGCGTTCCGTTCCAACAGCGCCGTGGCCGAAACGGGCAGCGAGTACTCCCCCTCCTCCCAGAGCAGTTCGCCCGTGAAGGAGAGCAGTTGCGCGCCCACGTCCATGTCACCGGGGCGTTCGCCGGCAGTCGCGTGCTCGGTAAAGAGAACCAGGGCGGCCGGGGGGGCAGCGGGAGCCTCCGCCTGCTGCTCAATCCCCCAGGCCACTATGGAACCAGCGACCACCGCTCCGACCAGTACGGCGATGAGCCTGACACCGCTTCCTGCCCTCATGGCACTCCCCCTTCCTGTGCCAGGGGTCCCAGCCTCCTCTCCACCTCCGGTACTGAGCAGTTGGCGCTCGGCCGCCGACTGTTCGCCGACGCCGGCCCCCCGTAGGCGGGTGCGCAGCGTGACCCCTCCCGGATACCTGAAGGTGTCAGGCGCTCCCCCGCAGGACTACGGCCGGGGTGGGATGCGAAGTTTCGTTCCGGGCTTCATCGCCGACACCGCCGGGATGCGGTCCCGGTTGGCCTCGTGGATGACCTTCCAGAGTTTGCCGTCACCGTAGAAGCGTTGGGCGATGCTCCACAGGGTGTCGCCGCGCTGGACGACGTAGGTGGTCTCAGCAGCGGTCGGGGTCGGAGGCTCCGGGGCGAGCGCGCCGACCTCCTCGACGGGTCCGACTTCCGTCGGCTCCGCCATCGGTCGGGACTCAATGGGTTCCTCTGCCTGACATCCAAGCGCGGCAAGCAGAAACACAACACAGAACAAGGCGCCGACGAGACGCATCTTTGCCTCCCCGCTGTTGGGCCTCACTTACCCCGGGGGAAGTGGGCCGGTTAGACGTGACCTCTCCACCAGTGCTGGCCATCATTTCCCCGCCGGCCGAGCAAGTCAACGAAAATCCCAACCCGTTGCGTGCAGGCAGGAAGCGCGGCGGGGCGCCAATGTTGGTCATCGGGAGGGCCGGGTTCCGTCCTGGGCTGACAGGATTTGTCACTTGAGGCGCGGCGAAAGGGCGAAAGCAAGCCGTTTGCGCTCAGCGGAGTCTTGGCACGAAGTTTGCGTAATAGTGGGGTGGACAGTGAAAGGAAAACAACGAAGGAGCGAACGGCAATGCAGGTGACGGCTAACAAGGCTTCTGTGCACACCTGTCCGAACTGTGGCGGACGAATGGAAGTGCATCCAACCAGATTGGCTGTGAGCTGGCGGTGCCCGCGCTGTAAACAGTATAACGAGGCGAGATGAGCCTTCCTTTCCCGCACTGGTTCACCGCGCTGGCCTGTCGCCGCTGCGCAGGCGACAGGCTGTAATCGGGCGCGGGCACCGCGCCAGTTACCGAAGCACCTCAACCCAGCGACGGTTGAGGTGCTTCTTTTTGCCGTAGCGCCTGGCCACTCGAGAGTCTACCACCTGGGCCCGGCGCACCTTCCGACTCACCACAATCAGGGTGCTGCCCCAGCGGGCGCACACCCGCTCCAGCCAGGGCCAGGAGAGCTTCCTGAAGAAGGGCAGTCTCAGCCGATCGCAGTCTACCCGCAGGCGGTCGAAGCCGTGGGCTTCGAGAAGGTCGCACAGGAAGCGCTTGGTCCAGACGTGCAGGTGCTGCATGCTCCGGGCCCAGTGGGGGTGCTTGCCAAGTAGAAGTCTTCGCACGTCCCGCCAGTAGCCCAGGTTGGGCACCTCGACCAGAAGCAACCCCTCGGACGTCAGCACCCGGTTGGCTTCATTGAGCAGGTGGTGGTAATCGAACACGTGTTCCAGAACCGCGCGGGCCACCACCACCTCCACACCGCCATCAGCCAGAGGCCAGGGCGCTTCCAGGTCGGCAACTACCACCCCGTGGTACCGCTCGGCCGCTCGTCGGGCCAGGTCCAAGTTGAGTTCCAGCCCGAAGAGGACATAGGCGCCCGGTTCCAGGAAGCTGGCGAGCACGCCGGCGGCACAGCCGATGTCCAGGACTCGGGGTCTGGCGCCTTCGGCGGCCGTGAACCGAGCAAGGAGCGAGGCCAGTTTCTCGTACCCCAGCCTGTCCTCCCGTTTCTGGGGAGGCGCTTCACTCAGATCGGCATCATACTCGCGGTAATACTGGCGGAGTCTCATGGTCTTCGGAAAGAGCGCAGTCTATCGGCCTGCGGCCCTCTTTCACTTCAGTCCTGCCTGCCGCCCTCCGTCGACTACTCTACGGGCATGGCCTGACAGGGGCAAGTGCCAACTCCTGCCCGCGCCCGCTCCACCGGCTCAGGCTGCTGCGTTGACACGCGCCCCGAGCCAGACTACCATTGCGTCAGTGTTCGGTGCCGACTCAAGCACCTTTCTGGGAGGAAGAAGGAGCGTTCGTCGTGTACCGGAAGTTTGGAACCGAAACCCTCAGGACTGGCGAAGTGATGGAGGTGGGGTGTGTTGAGCTGCCCGCTGAGCAGTGGGGGGAGCGGGTCGAGAAGTCGCTCATCCATAAGCCCGACATCTGGCTCGACCACATCAAGAAAGCCGTCCGTGGCGAGACCGACGACCTCCAGAACTACTTCTACGTCGGCCACCTCAAAGGTGACATCATCACCGGCGTGATGACCGTGGAACATAACCGGGTGGGTATCCTCGGCCACGTCTACACCCACCCGGAGCACCGCCGGAAAGGCGCCTACTCCAAACTGATGAAACACCAGATGGACGACTTCCGCAGCCGGGGAGGCGGAGTGCTCCTGCTGGCCACGGGTTACCAGACGCCCCCATTCAAGATCTACGAGAGTTTCGGGTTCGAAGGCATTATGGGCAAGTCGGGGTGTATGCGTTACGCTACCGAAGAGGACTTCGAGGAGAAGTACTACGCCCCCGGAGACGTCTCCGTGCGGGAGGTGCGCTGGGAGGACTGGCCCGCCGCCAACCTCCTCACCTGCCTCCCCGGCTCCGACGTGCTTCGGAGCGTGGCGTTCGGCCTCGTCGGCCGCTCCAGTTTCGAGGAGGGGTTCCTGCATCTGAAGAAGGGGGTGCAGGAGGATCGGCGCCGACGAGCCTGGGCGGCCAACACGACTTCCGGAGCACTGGTCGGCATAGCCATGCTCACCCCCGATGGGCGCTTTGCCGGCGGCGTCTACCTCCTCGACCTCATCATGCATGAGAACTTCTGGGAGCAGGCCGGGACCATCCTCGGGCAAATCGAGTGGCCCGAAGCCAAGGTCCAGTGCTACACCGACCTGGGCTGTGAGGCCAAGGTCGAGGCGCTCGAAGCCGCCGGCTTCACCCAGGAAGCCCTGCTGGCGAAACAACTGGCCTGGACAGGCGGTCTGCTCGACGTCGCCATCTTCACCAGGAACGCCTGAGCCGGCGTGTAAGGGAGAGGCGCTGATGTCGGTCCGGGTCGCAGCGGTGGTGGTAAGGGATGGGCGGGTCCTGCTGGCTCGCCACGAGAAGCGGGGTGAGAGTTACTGGGTTCTTCCGGGCGGCGCCGTCGAGCCCGGCGAGACGGTCGCCGAAGCGCTCGTCCGCGAACTGCGCGAGGAAGCGGGGCTCGAAATCGAAGTTGGCGAACTCCTCTTCGTCAACGACGGCTACCGACCCGAGGCAGAGATGGTTGCAGTCTACTTCGCGGCGAAGACGAAGGGTGAGTTGCCCGAAGCGCGGCTTCCCGCCGAAAAGGTGCTGCGGGAGGTGCGCTGGTTCGCTCCCGAAGCACTCACCGATCTCGAAGTCCGGCCCCGCATCAAGGACGAGTTGCTGGGCTACCTGAGAACCGGTCAGGTTAGTTCCCGCTACCTGGGTCGGCGGTAGACCGACGCTCGGCCCTGGCTACTCCGGGACGAAACTTGAAGTGTGCCACGGCCGGTCTTGCCCGGCCGTGCTGCAGGTGCCGGCCGATTGGGGCTTGCAGCGAAGCCTCTCGACGCGCTACACTGATGGTTGTGGGTGAGCCCGCGTAGCTCAATGGCAGAGCACAGCTTTCGTAAAGCTGGGGTTGTGAGTTCGACTCTCACCGCGGGCTCCATACGCCTTCCGTCTCCGAGGGGTACCTGCTCGAAGGGGAACTGTGGACACGTCAAAGACCGTTGCCGCCACCGGCCAGGCTTTTCTTGAAGAGATTGTCCGGCGGATTCTCACCGTTGCCACACCTGACCGGATAATCCTCTTCGGCTCCTCGGCCAGGGGTGGGATGAGCCCGGACAGCGACATCGACCTCCTTGTCGTCGAGGATGACCCCGGCGATCGGCAGAGGGAATACGTGCGCATCCGCCGAGCCCTGCGGGGCTTGGGCCGGCCGTTCGACATCATCCTGATATCGACCGAATGGTTCGAGGAGAGCAAAGACGTAGTCGGCGGTATCGCGTACCCAGCCCACAAGTACGGCAAGGTCATTTATGAAGCAGCATGATGAGGTCAGGCGGAAGCTCGTCACCGAGTGGCTGCGTAAGGCCAACGCTGACTTGGGTGTGGCTGAGCACCTGCTGCCGGAGGCGGAGGCCCAGGCTGGTGTTGCTGAGGACATCCCCGTCCCTGAGCATCCGACGTTGGGGGACCCCGAGTATGCGAATGCTGTCGCCTTCCACTGCCAGCAGGCAGTGGAGAAGTACCTGAAGGCCTTCCTCACGTCGCAGGCGATCGAGTTCCCCAAGACGCACGACCTTGGCCAGTTGCTGGACCTGGCTCAAACCGCTGACGAGCGGTTGGCGAACTCGCTGGACGACGTAATCGCGTTGACCCCGTACGGGGTCGAGCTGCGGTATCCCGGCGACCGACCTGACGCCAGCCTTGAGCAAGCTCGCCAAGCGGTCCAGTTGCGCGTAAGGCTCAGCAGGCCGTGGACAAGGCCGCGCTGGCGGACTGAGAACCCGCACGCCTCCCG
>CBDVDV010000082.1:0-15025 GCA_965372835.1 uncultured bacterium
CTCGCCGCGGGAGCGTCCGTCAGGCCTGGCGACCCATCCCCTTGCGGGTGGGTCCTAACCGAGTCCAGTCTGAGCAAGCCTCCCTTTGTAGGCACGCGCCGGACACGCTCAGACCTCCGCGCACCCCCCCAACGAGAAACAGCACACGCGAGTGGATGCACCAGGCATGGAGGCACCGGTTCGTTCGTTAGCCACCATCTCATCAGCCACCTTCACCTCGGCCGGCATGATTTGCCTCGCCCCTGGGGGGCCGTCAACTCAAGCGGAAGTCTGTACATGTCGATAATGTTGTTGGGGCTACGACGGGAACGGCGGTGGCCCGAACCTTTCCCAACGCAACTGGGTATATCGTTGTAGGAACATGCGGAATCGGTCAGTTTCCAGAGCGGCGATCACGGTTTTCCCTGTCCACCCGGCCAGAAAGGCCGCGGAAGGGGACATTTATTTCGTTCTTGGGTGTCTTCTTGTGACCTCACGGCGGCTTCCGGGGAGTATATAAGAGGAGAAGGCCGAACCGGGCGCTCGGCCCATAACTCAAATGCAGTTTCAGAAACTGAGCGTCCCTCGTTTCTGGGCCGATGAATGCCCTTCGGCAACAAGCGCCGCTGTGACAGACCGCTTCGGTCGTTGGGCCGAGGGGTGGGGGTAGTGCAACCGCTCGCGTGCTTTTCTCACGGGGTCCGTGACCATGCCAAGACACAATCTTAGCGACAAGCTAAAGAGCCAGGGCCGGATGCTCAAGGAGCAACTGCGCTCGCTTTTGGGTCTTGCCCTGCGCGCTGTGCCCGGCAGCGGTTTAGCCGCTGTTCTGCTGTGGGGCAGCGGTCTGGCGGCCACAGAGGACGTCGGGCATGTGGTCGAGTTGACGCCACCCTCAGGTTATGCGCAAGACGAGCCGGCGGTGCTTTCCTTGGCTGACGCGGTTGAGCTGGCGCTGGAGAATAACCTCGACTTGCAGATTGAGCGGGTCGACCCCCTTATCGCTGACGCGAACATCATGACGGCCGAAAGCGTTTTCGAACCCCTCTTCTTCCTGAGTTCACAGGCCAGCCGGAGCCAGCGTCCCGGGGCCACCGTGTTCAGCGATGGACTTACCTACACACCGGTCAACGTCAGCGACAGCTTCACCGTGGGCGCCGGCCTGCGCAAACGCTTCGCGACGGGGGCCCAGGTCCGCCTCACCTATGATCACGTCCGCTCAGCGGCGCCGCCGGGCGCAGGCGTCCAGGGGGGTGTGGCCGGACTGACCATCACCCAACCCCTGCTCCGCAACGCCTGGTTTGAACCCAACCTGAGGGACCTGCGGGTGGCCCAGAACGACCGGCTCGCCGCCGACGCCAGGCTGCAAGCAGCCGTCCTGGACACCGTGGCCGAGGTGGAGCAGGCCTACTGGGACCTGGTCTTCGTCCGCCGGGAGCTGGACATCAAGAGGCGGCTGCTGAGACTGACCGAGGAGTTCCTTGCCAGCAACAGGCAGCGAGCCGAAGTGGGCATTGTGGCTCCCATCGAGGTGCTGCGCTCGGAGGCCGAGGTGGCCTCGCAGCGGGCCGCGCTCCTGCAGGCTGAGAACAGCGTCAAGAGGGCCGCGGACAGGCTTCGGCGGCTGCTCCGCGGACCAAAGTTTGACGTGGTCGCCACCGGTGACATCGTACCCGCTGACTCCCCGACGGAGGACGAGCCGGTGGTGGACCTCAAGCATGCGCTCTACCTGGCGCTTTCACAGCGTCCCGAGTTGCGGGCGGTGCGGACCGACCTTGAGAGCCGAGGCATCGACATCCGGGTGGCCAAGAACGAGCTACTGCCCAGACTGGACCTGACAGCGTTCTACCGCGCCCGCGGCGCCGGCAGCAGTCTGGCGAGTGTGTACGAGGACATCGACAGCCTGTTCTTCGAGGATTATGGGGGGGCCATATCCCTGGAGATCCCGTTGGGGAACAGGCGGTCCCGATCCCAACTCACCAAAGCCCGACTTCGAGAGTTCCACGATCTACTGGCCCTGAAGAGGCTGGAGGAAAGCATCATCATTGAGGTGAAGGACCTGGTGCGCAACGTCCTCACCGCCTTCCAGGAAATCGACGGGTTCGAAGTTGCCCGGAAGCTGGCCGTCAAGCAGTTGGAAGCGGAAATGGCGAACTTCGACGTGGGCATGTCCACCAGCCTGGACGTCCTCGAAGTCCAGCAGGACCTGGCCGAGGCAGAGACGGACAATCTGCGGGCCTTGGTCTCCTACAACAAGTTCCTGGCCCAACTTCGCCGGGCGACGGGTTCGTTCTCCTTCCCACGGTGAAGAAAATGGTCAAGGGATCGGTTTTCTCCTTGACGTCTCACACAATCGGCGGTACAAGCGCCCTGCGGGTGTGCCGTACGATCATGTCTCGTTAGCTTGGAGCGTCCCAAAGCAAGTGGGTGGAATCTTCCCCACGGAAATGTCCCATTCCAGCGCATGGTTGCGCGTTGCCGAGCATCTTCGCTGACCCCGGCAGTACCCCGACAGGCGGCTGGTTGCGTTGAGTCCCCTGATATCACCGGGCTGGTCCGGTGTTTCCCAGTCCCGAGTTCTTCCTTGCGTGAGGCCAATGAGCCGATTCAAGCAATCGAAACTGTGTATTGTCTGGCCGGGTTTTGTGGCTGTCTTGCTCCTCTGGTCGGTAGCACTCCACGCCCAAAGCCCAAGAGATGACTCCGCCGAAGGGCCTGTCGATGCCACGGCTCAGCCGGCGCAAGTGTCAGGCCCCATCGAGCAGGTGTCAACGCTGCGGGAACGCCTGAATCAGCAGCTGGTGGAGCAGGCGGAACTGGCGCTGGAGCAGGCGCGCCTGGCCGAGAAGCGGGCGGAGCGTCATTACAATCTGCTTAACCGGCTGGCCGAGAAAGGTATCGTCCCCGGGGAGGACGTCCAGGCGGCCTTGAGCGACTGGGAAGACCAGAAGCTGCTCGCCCGTCAGGCTGCGCTGCGCCTGGAGCAGACCAAGCTGGACCTCATTCGCGAGGCCATCCGCGTGGACGTGGTCTCGGCGCAGAAGTACCGCACTGAAGCCGGCGAACTGAAGGTGGACGTGACATTGCTCAACAACGCCAACCTGGCCCGGGCCCGGGCGGTGGAGACGCGCAAGAGCGAAACGGAACTGGTGGAAACGCTGCGGTTGTCTGACGTCGTAGTCTGTCTCTGCAATGGCGCCATCATTTCGGACCCCTACGAGCGGGTCATCCCTGAGCTGCCCTACCACGGGCAGGTCACGCTCACCTTCGGGCTCCTGGTCGACCTGGATGAAGTCAGCGTCGTCATCCGCTACCTGGACGCCGAACGGTCCCTCCGGGTGCGTCTGCGAAAGGTGGCCACGCGGGAGTACCCCACCATCAACTCGGCCCAGTTCTCTCAGGAGGGCAGCCTGGGCACCCGGGTCCGCTACGACGTGGCGCTCGAGCGCTTTGCCCAGGAAGAGAAGACGTTCCGCTTGGTGGCCATGGGCCTCCCCCGTGAGATCACCTGGACCTTCGTGGACCCTGCCTCGGGAGCACGGGTGAACCAGGTCAAGTTCGACGAGAACACGGCCAAACACGCCCTCACCTTGGAACTGGCCTTGCCGGAAAACCTGTCTGCTCAGCTTATCGATCAGACCATTCAGTTTGAGGCCGTGGTCGCCGACGAGAAGGGCATGCGCCTGGTGCAGCAGGCCTCCGCCGCTGACCCCCTGGGGATGCGGACGGCCGACGTCTCCGGATTCGAGGGCAACGCGGTGGCCCTGGAACTGATTCCCCGGGGCGTGGGCGAGCTGGAACTCTCGGTACCCAACCGCTACCGCGAGATCGAGCCCGGGGACGTGGTCGAGGTCGACGCGACAATCAGGAACACGGGCACGGCCGCGGTTCAGAACGTGCGCCTCTCGGCTGTGCTGCCTCACCAGTGGCGGGCCAGGCTGGAACCTGAGGAGATCAAGGGGCTCGACGCCAATGAGGAGGTGGAACTGGTTGTGGTGATCGAGCCGGGGCTCGACCTCGGCGTGGGTGAGTACGACGTCCGTCTGCAGGCGGCCGGGGAGGTCGGGGACATCAAGGTCGAGGCTGAAGACAGAACCGTATCCGTCCGGGTGCAGGCGAAAACGAACCTGTTCGCCGGCATCGCCCTGGTCGTCGTGTTGATCGTCATAGTCCTTGTCATTGGGATCATCAGCGTCCGCATTAGCAGGAGGTAGAGATGCTCGAACTGGTCAACCTCAAGAAGCGGTACCCCAATGGTGTGTTAGCGGTCGATGGGGTCAATCTGACGGTCGAGCCCGGGGAGATCTTCGTCCTGTTGGGGGCCAATGGCGCGGGCAAGACCACCTCCATCAACCTGATCATGGGGTTCCTCGACCCGACGGAAGGTGACGCCCTCATCTGCGGCAAATCCATCGTCAAGGAGCCGCTGGAGGCCAAGAAGCACGCCGCCTACGTGTCGGAGAACGTCATGCTCTACGGCAACTTCACGGCTATGCAAAACGTCCGGTTCTTCACCAGGCTGGCCGGCCGAAGGGGCGTGTCCGACGATGAGTACCACGCGGTCCTGGACCGGGTGGGCCTGGAGCGCGAGGCCCATCGGATGCGCCTCAAACACTATTCCAAGGGCATGCGTCAGCGGCTGGGTATCGCCATAGCCATCCTCAAGCAGGCCGACGTCATCTGCCTGGACGAGCCCACCTCGGGGCTCGACCCCAAGGGTGGGCAGGAATTCCTGGGATTGCTGCGCTCGCTCAAGGAGGAGAAAAAAGCCATCTTTATGGCCAGTCACGACATCTTCAGGACCAAACTCATCGCCGACCGGGTGGGCATCATGAACAAGGGCCGAATCCTCCACATCATGAACCGCGACGAGATGGAAGCAGCGGACATCGAGGAGGTCTACCTGAAAGAGATCGAAACTGAGCTGGCAGCAGCCGCACCGGAGCCGGGAACTCAGGCCTAACTTCAAGTTACCGCACACCGCTGTCACCCACGGAAGCCTTGAGACGGGGACCCACGCATGTTCCGGACACTCATGCGGAAGGAGTTTGCCTACCAGGTTTTGAGCGGTCGGCTGCTCATTGCCCTCGCGCTCTTTCTCATCCTCATTCCGCTTTCGAGCATTCTCCTCCTGGAGGAGCAGGAGCGCCAACTGGAGGAAGTGAAGCTGGGTGAGCAGAACGCGAAACGATTCCTGGAGTGGCTGGCCGAGCAGAGCGACCCAAACCGGCGCTTCGACGCCTACGCAGCCGGTGGCGTGACGGTGGCCCGGCGGCCACCGCCGCTCTCCTTCGTAGCCAAAGGCTTTGACCCGGCGATGCCCCGCCGAGTCCGCGCCACAACCAAGGCCTCAAAGTGGCAAGTGACTACGCTGGAAACGGACAAGCCGACCAACGTCGAACTTGAGAACCCCATCCTGGCCCGATTTCCGGTCGCTGACACGGTCTACATCGTCACCGTCATCGGCGCGCTGTTGGCCATCTTCGTCAGTTTCGATGCCGTCTGCCGGGAACGGGAGGCCGGGACGCTCAAACTCCTCTTCGCCAATCCCGTCCGACGGGGCACAGTCCTGCTGGCCAAGTGGTGGGCGGCGCTGCTCTCGGTGGGTATCGGATTGGTGGTGGCTACTCTCGTGGTTGTAAGTTACGTCATCGCGGCCCGTAAGCTCGTCCTCACTGGAGAGGTGCTGTGGCGCTGGGGGACGATTACGGCCCTGGGGCTTCTGTACTTAGCGTTCTTCTGCGCGGTGGGGGTCCTAATCTCGACACTGGCCTCCACGCGACGTGTGTCCCTCATGATCGGGCTGGTGGCCTGGCTGCTCTTTGTGTTGGTAGCGCCGGGCATCACGTCGGTCGTGGCCCAGAGCGCGGTGCCACTGCCGGAGCGGCCGCGTGTCAAGGCTCTTTGGAAGGAATACAGCGATGGCATCCGGGGCAGACGGAACGTTCCGGTCATGGGGGACATGAAGGACTTAGTCCCAGAAGACGAAGAGAAGCTCCGTCTGGTTGCTGTGCACGAACGCCAGGCGGAGAAGCAGCGGCGGCTGTTCGAAGTGATCTCACGCGTGACGCCGGCGGCGTCTTACATCTGCGCCAGCACCGAACTGGCCGGCACCGGAGCCAGTTATTACGACGGCTTCCGCCGGGCTGACCAGCGCCTGGCAGATGACTTTCGCGCCTACATCATCAGATACCGGCCCGATGCCCGGGCCAAGCAAATGAAGCCTGAGGACGTGGACATGGGCAAGCTGCCCGCATTTGCTGGAATGCCGACCAGTGGCAAAGCCGCCTTGGGTAAAGCGGCGAAGGACCTGGCAGCGCTCCTCATCGAAACACTGGCCGTGCTCGTTGTCTCGGTGTTCCTGTTCGTACGCACAGCGGAGCTGTAGAGCTCTGCACGGACCAAGGGTGAAGAGGATGCTTGGCACAATTGTTCGGAAAGAGTTCCTGGAGCGGCTCATCAGCTTCCGCTTTTTCCTGGCCACCGCGCTGTGCGTGCTGCTCCTGCCCGGTGTCGTCTACGTACGTGCGCGGGAGTACGTGGTTCGGGCGGCAGCCTACCCCAAGACGGTTCAGTCCTACCACAAGCGGATCAGTGAGATGCCGCGGGAGTTCGTGTGGACAAGTTGGCAACATCCCCTCGCCCGTCCGCTGAACCCGGTGAGCATCCTGGTTGAACCGGTGGACCTGCGCGACGGTGGAGAAACCGAACTGTACTGGCTGGCCAAACCCAACTACCTTCGATCAGACCAGAGCAACCCGATGGCTGGGCTCTACCCCGCCTTCAACGTTCTGACCTTCGTTACGGTGGTTATCAGCCTGCTGGCCATCGTCTTTTCCTTCGATGCCGTCTGCGGGGAGAAGGAGCAGGGGACGCTGAAGCTGATGCTGGCTAATGCTGTCCCCCGGAGCACACTCCTGGCCGGCAAATGGCTGGGCGGACTGGGCTCACTTCTGCTTCCGTTTCTCCTCGGAGCTGTGGTGAGCGCCCTGGTTCTGCTCACCAGCACGTCCGGCCATCTCGCCCCGGCCCACTGGGTGGAACTGGGTCTTATCTTCTTGATCTCGGTGCTCTTCATTTCGGTGACCTACACGGCAGGCATCTGTGTGTCCGCCCTGACGGCCAACGCGGCCACCTCGGCTGCCTGGCTGCTGCTCAGCTGGGCCGTGGCCTTCCTGGTGTATCCCAATTTGGCGCCGGTGGCTGCCGGGTGGATTGCGCCGATGCCGGCCCGAACGGCGCGCCACGAGGAAGCATTGAAGCACTGGGGGCCGGTCTATGACCGACTGGACGAGTTGTGGTCTGAGTTCGAAGAGAAGTGGCAGCCTTTGAAGGATGATCCCGCCGCCAAGAACGACTACTGGATCCAAAACCGAAGAATCTATCAGCAAGAGCAGCACATGGTAAACCGGGCTCTGGGCGCGGTCCACGAAGCGTCTGCTCGCAAACTGGAGCGGCAAGTGGAGGTCGCCTCCGCGATCCTCCGAGCCACGCCGCTGGGCAGTTATGTGCTGGCTGTGGATGAGCTGGCAGGCACCGGCGCCACAGAACGGAGTCGGTTGTTGACTGCGGTCACCCGTTACCACCGTGAGTTTTTCATCTACTTTGCCAACCGGAGCGTGGAGATGGTGCAGCGGAGGAAGGACGAGGGCCTTTCGGACATGCCGCCGTATACAGTCGGAGATTTCCCGCTATTTGAGTACCAGGAGAGCACGGCCGCTCATCGAGTGTCACACTCGCTCCTTGATGTCGTTCTGCTCGTCGCCTGGAACGCGGTGCTCTTCCTGGTGGCTTACGCATGCTTCCTCCGCTACGACGTGTCGTAGATGTTGCCATCCTTCTCAGGCCATTGCTGGCTTGATTTCAGATTGAATGCAGGGGACTCGCAGTCTCCAGGTTCCTCCCACTGAGCCGGGCTCCCAGAGACTTGCCGTTAGGCGTCGGGATTGATTTGGCGGGTAAGACCTTTTGCAGAGCCGGTAGCCGGGGGCCTCGCCGCGGCAGCGTCCGTCAGGTTGAGCGAGCCATCCCCTTGCGGGTGGGTCCTGACCGCGCTTGAAGTTGACCGCAAATGCTGAGGGTTCCTCGCCTTGCTGACCGACATGTGACGAACGCACGAAATATGCGAAAAAGGACCGCGAGCAGGCCACATCGCTCATGGCTGGGTGAGGGGATTGCCGGTGCTCTAAGGCTCGTCTCTAATCCCGGGGCAAGGCAGCGAGGGGGAACGGCGCAAGTTCATGGCGTCATCGGGGGCGATGGCAGGGAACGCCCGGATTTCAGGGCTCCGCATCTTGATGGGTTCGTTTTAGGGCGACGGCAAGCCCCGGCGGATTCTCTGCAGCAGGCTCTTCTGCTTGGCACTGGGGCAAAAGGGTTGTCGCTGGGGCTTGTTTGCCGTATACTGTTTTTGGTTGTGGCCAACGTCGCCGGACGGACGTTGAAGCGTCAGGAAAAACGCCCAAATGGCGGACAGTCGCTGTCTGGGTGCTCTGGGGAGGGCGGCGAAAACTCGCCTAAGTAGGGTAAAACCAAAGACTTACGGTTCTCGGAGAGATGCCGGAGCGGCCGAACGGGGCGGTCTCGAAAACCGCTGTCCGCCTTACGGCGGACCGGGGGTTCGAATCCCTCTCTCTCCGCCAGGTCCCTTCTTCCACATCTCGGTCGCAACGCTTCGAGGAGCGCACGTCAGGCGCCGACTCGTCATTTGACAGAGCCCGCCTATGCGGGTGAGCGCCATCTCTGCTGAAGATGTCCTCTTAAGAGGCTGCGCCTGGTACCGGCGTGTCCTTGCCATCGAAGTCGGGGTGACCTTCGATACGGTAGGTACGGGCCTCGTAATCAACCTCCACGGCCACGCCCGACGCATACTCACACCGCTCGCGGGTGTAAGTGTCGTTGAGGTAGGCCTGGCTGGTCATCTCGTCGAAGCCAATGACCTCGTTGAGTTTGGCCTGGATCAGGAGTCGCTCTCGGGCACCGGAGCTCTCGAAGTCCTCCCGCAGCGGAAGTCCCAGCGACGGATGTCCGCCGTAGCACAGCGCCCGCTCCCAGGGCATGCGCAGCATCCGGGTCACGGTGCTGTCACGGAAGACCAGGCCCCAGAGTGGCAGACACACGCCGATGTAATCGCCCATGGCGTCCTGGTTGGGCTTGCCCGCGGCGGGTGGACGGTTCTTTACCCGATCCAGATACGGCGCACACCACTCACTCGAGTGCTCCATGTCCAGGACCTTACCCTTGCTTCGGATGTAACTCAGGATGCGAATGACCCACTTGTGGTGCTCAGTCCGGTCCATGGGGCAGGCTGGGTTGTAGTCTTCGGTGCCGGCGCCTCCCCAGTTCCCAATCCAGTAGTAGTCGAACGGGATCAGGTCCAGGAGCCCTTGAGTCTGTGGGTAATCCATCTTGCCCAGTTCGAAGTTTCGCCGGAGGAACTTGTAACCCCACGGCAAGGCCAGCAGCGACGTCATGCCTGAGGCCCACATGTTGTAGCGGTTGTACGAGCCGTCGGAGCGCTTGATGAGGACGTCCTCGCTGAAATCGGGTGACTCGAAGGCGATGTCGTGGTAGTTGTCACCGGCCAACTCGAAGTGGTAGCCCATGTCCCGGACGGTCTGGGCCAGCCTGTGCAGGCCTGGGAACCCGCCACAGTCGGTGTTGGGCGGTAGAAGCGAGGGGTAGTGATGATCGTGGCCCCACTTCTGCCAGCCCCGCACACTGATGATGGCCTTGGTGAGACCGGTCCGCTTCTGGAAGTCCTTGACCAGGTCGATCCCTTCCTCGAAGGTACGGGCCACCCGATACAATTCTCGCCGCACGTCGTGGGCCAGGAACCGAAGCCCCACGTCGACCCCGCCCTTGATATCGTTCAGTTGAGCAAGTTCCTCGGCCTTCTCCGCCAGGGTCTTGAGCCCAGCGTGGTCGGCGATCCACCGGCGGTAGGCCTTGGCCATCTCCAGGTAGCCGGCACCGGGCATGAAGCGGAATCGGACTCCCCGGTCGTAGCGAAGGCGCTGCATGGAGGGTACCCAGTAGTGGCGAAGCCGCGTGGGCTGGCCAGGGTCGTGCTCCGTGCCCAAGTGCCAGTCGAAACGGGTGGGGACGATGCAGAGATAGGCGCTCTTGCCCGCCTTTGCCCCGAACATGTTCAGGGTGGGGAAGCCTCCGAACTTGGTGACGTCCATGTCGATCTGGTCATGGATGTCCCACCAGAAGGTGGGCTTCCCGTCGCGGAAGATGTCGGCGTACTCTTTCAGGCGAATGGAGTTGTCTTGCAGGCAGTCGGCGTCGTAGGTGGTCCGGATACGATCGTTGTGGTCGCCGGGGATGAGCATGCCCATGCCTTTGGGGACGAAGGTGTAGGCGTCGGAGGCCACGGGGGTGAGGAAGTTCCGCGGATAGGAACCGGCCATGGGCACGGCGCGTCCCGTGCCCTCGGCCTCACCCAGGGTGACGACGATCTCGTTGTCGCGGTCCTGGGCCAGCGCGAATCCGACAAAACAGTTCAACTGGGGAAAGAGGATGCGGTAACTGTTGGGGCCCGCGCGGAGTACCTTTCGCTCAAGTTCCGCCGAGGCGAAGGAGACCTCGTAGGAAACGTCGCCGATGCGATAGCCCAGGTCGTGGGGGTTGTCGTCGGGCGTCTCCCAGGTAAATCCGGCAACCTTGTCAAGGACGGAAATCTTGAGCGTCGAGACTTCGAGCGTTGCTTTGATTTTGCTGGTTTCCAGGACGAGTTTGTCTGTCACAGCCCGTCTCCTCTGTTTGCGAGTGCCTCGGCTATTCCCGTTCGCTACCGCTCGCGGTTTCGATGGCCTGGGCAGCCTGGCGGATGGCGTCGTCCCACTTGGCGGGGTTCCGGCTCCAGTCACCCCAGGGCGTGCTGGTGAACTCGCCCTTGACCCAGGAATCCATTAGTGCCCGACGGATCACACCGTTGGCCAGAGCGTCGGCGAACTCGCCTTGACCCATTTCCTTCAGCATCCAGAAGTACTCGTAGTCCTGCATCCCCCGGCGAACCTGCTTCATGCGGATGCTGGGGATAGGCAGCCAGGTGTCCACCACCCGCACCGCAGGGTCGCGCCCGGGGTAGATGAGCACGCCCTGAGAGTTGGTGACCCAACTCTGGTTGTAGGGCTCCACCCAGATGGAGGTGGGTGGCGATTTGTCCCAGAGGCGCTGGTAGGCGTCGATGGCGTACAGGTCCAGATGTTGAATCCGGTACTTCCAGGCGATCCACTCCCAGGTGCGAAGCGAGGGCCCGTTGCATCATGGACTCAACATAGGCGGCCAAGTGACGCGGACGGCCCCCGACCATGGGATACTGAGGCGACCTCAAGAGGCCGAGCAGGCGCGGACGCACGCCTGTACCCTCCTACGCTCCGCGTCGCGGCCGAGAGCATTTCGCGGTGCAGCGGATGCCCTTCAACCCGAATACTTGGTGTCGCGTTTCGTTACTGAATCGGTACATTGCCTCAGGATCTGCCCATTCGAACACCGCGCCGGACACCCCCGCCAAGGAAGCCCTCATCACTGACTTGGCCTGCGCTGCAGTTAGGCTGTCACGTTAGAATAGTATCACGACCGAGAGGCTGAACAAGTGCGCGCGCCCAAACTCGTGGTTAACCTCTGGAAAAGGATTGTACGAGTAGGCGAACTCGATGGGTACGCGCTCTATCCCGTAAAACCCGAGACCAGCACTTCCGGTGAGCTGCTGCTCAGTATCGATCGACCCGCCAAAGCGTACTGCGAGCGCCTTCGTGGGAAAAACCTCCACCCCTACAAGCATTCGGCCCACCTCCGGGGCGCCAAGATCATTTTCAAAACGCAAATACTGCCAGTCCGCGTACGCGCCATACCGGTCTGACGGACGCCAGCCAACGCCAGCTCGAAGATTGACCGACGTGGTGGTGTCTTCCACCATGATCGCCAAGGGCCCAGGCCCGAAGGGCGGCGGCGGCAGAGAAACTGTCCCTTCCGTACCCGACGACACCCACCCGGCGCCGCCGCAGAAGCCGACTAACCAGTCTTCGGCGAGAGCCATGAGCACGCCTACTTTAAGGTCAATCCCTTCGGAATCTGTGTCAGTGCCGCGGTCAAACCCCAAGAAGGTATCGTCAATTCCCAAACACGAATCCGTGAGTTTCATTGAGCCAGCAAGGCTGAGCCCTTCGCGCAATCGGTGGCTGTACCCTAGCGTGAGTTCATTGGATCTCAAGACGAACTTGTCCCCCTGGCGACTGTGGGCCTCGTGTGAATCCGTGCGAATATAGGTGGCGAACAGCGTCCCTGCTTCTGGAAAGCGAAAGGCGCCCGTCGAGGACAAGCCCACTATTGAAGCGCCGGTGTCGAATACGACAAAGTTGTTTGTGAAGGTTCCAAGCCCGGCGTAGTCGAACGGCGCTTCGCGCAAGAAATCATAGCCGGCGGGGTTTACCGAAGAGCCGAGCGGGTAAGCCACCGACGCGCTGCGGCCAATCGTGTCGGTAAAGCTCGAAACTCGGTCGAAAGCAAGGCCGATCCGAAGGCCCACCGGCTCATCGTCGAAGTCGCTTCCTCGGACCCCGGCGCAGATCAACAGTAGGGCGATCACACAGGTTAGAGCGGCTTTGGCAGGACGTGCCCGACCTTGAAATGCCAGGCAAACGCGGGAATCCATGTCACCCTCCAAAAGGCCCGCCGTTGGTTCACCTCCGGACGGGCAGTGCGCCGTCCCCCCCTTCGCCACCGTGATCGAAGGAATGCTAGTCGCTCGATTTCACATTGTCAATATCAGAAGACCGAGACTGGCACGGTCTCGACCTGTAGTACCCGCCATCACGGATGAGCGAAGGCACCCTTTCCACTTCCTTGTATCGGCCAGCTCTGAAGCGTTCCTCAACCAATTATTGCGGCCGCGCTTGCGCCGGGAAGAGCTCGTCAAGTTTCTGGGCTACGTCGTCTGGGATGCTTATCTCAGCGGCCTTGACGTTCTCCTCGATCTGCGAGGCTCGGCTGGCGCCAATGATGGTGCTGGTAACCGCCGGGTGGCGCAGGCACCAGGCCAGGGCCAACTGGGCCGGGGTCACCTCCATCTCCTTGGCCAGCCCGGCCATCTGCTGGGCACGGGTGAGAATGTTCTCAGTCCAATAGAGTTTTTTGAGGACTGTGTTCTGGGAATCATCAGCGGCCCGGGTGCCTGGTGGCGGTGGCTCACCAGGCTGGTACTTTCCGGTGAGCACGCCATGAGCCAGCGGAGAAAAGACCACGTTGCCGAGCCCCAGCCGAAGGCAGGTGGGGAAGACTTCCTCCTCGGGGTAGCGGTAGAGCAGACTGTATCGGGGTTCGTTGGCAACGGGAGGTCGGCAGCCCATCTCGCGCGCTAAGCCTTCCGCCTCGGCGACGAGCCCCGCCGGCCACTCGCTCACGCCCCAGTAGATGATCTTGCCCTGGCGGGCGAGGTCGTCCATCACCCGAATGGTCTCCTCCAGCGGCGTGGCGGGGTCGGGACGGTGGCAGAGGTAGAGGTCGATGTAGTCCATCTTGAGCCGACGGAGGCTCGCGTGGCACTGTTCCCGGACGTGCTTGGCCGACAGGCCGCGGTCGTTGGGCCCTTTGCCCATCGGGGCCCACACTTTGGTGGTGAGGACGAAGGACTCACGCCCGTAATCGGCCAGGCAGTCACCGAGGACTTCCTCCGCCCGGCCGTGGTTGTAGCCGTTGGCGGTGTCAAACCAGTTGATGCCCAGTTCGATGGCCTTATCCACACAGCGCTTGGATTCCTCGTCCTCCACGTGCATGCCGATGGTGAGGTAACTGCCCAGGCCAATGGTGCTCAGTCTGACACCCCACTTGCCCAATTGCCGATACTGCATTCTTCGACCTCCACGTCTTGACCCACGACGGAGGACCCAAAGCGGACGGGTCTACCTATGGTGAGCTTTGCCGAACCAAAGACCCGTCTCTACGTGTACCGAATCGTTCCTGTCCATACCGATCCGTAGGATTTGCCCCCCCCTCAGCGCTGCAACCGTGCCACCAGCGCCGAGGCAAAGGGTTTGATGCTGCTCTGCACCTGCTCCGGCGGCGATGATGAGGGCTTTGGGCTTCCTTCCCTCGGTTTGTGAAGGAGCGCCGGCGGGCCCTTTTTCAAGGGGGCCGATGCGCTGGGTGCCCACAGCTAGTTCGTCGACCCAGAAGGTCTGGTCGTGGGGGAAGGTCGGGCCGAAGTAGGGGGCCATGAGGAACTGGTTGAACTTCATTTCGGGGAAGTCGGTCGAGCGGAAGATTACGTCGGTCCGCTCCACCACCAGTTTGCCATCCACCCAACAGCGCAGTTCCCCGTCCGGGTTGGGCCGGTCGTTCGCCAGGTCCAGGCTGTTGAGTTTATACATGGCTTCGATGAAGTGCCACTCGGTGTTGTCGAAGAGCACCTCTTTGCTGTCGTAGAACCTGCCGTTGTAGCCACCTCGCAGCGGACCCTGGGTCAAACCGTGTGGCATATCCTTGTTCTGAATGTCCTGCGCGGCGAGGCGGGCTTTGCCTTGGGCAGGTTCCCAGTAAAGGGTGAGGTGACTGGCCGCAGGGCCGTGGTACTTGCCGTTGGCAGTGGTCATGAAGTGCAGGAAGTGGGGCCCCCAGCGCCCCGGCCAGGCCCAGCCCGGAGACAACTTCAGATAGAAGCGCAGGTGCACCTCCTCAGTCGGCTCAAAAAGGCGCCTGATGGTCGACCAGTTCGCCGGCTTGATGGCTCCCTTGGGGAAGTGGAACTCGATGGACCGGCGGCCAGCGACGAACTCCTTCTCCGAGAGTGGGAATCTATTCCCGTCGTACCAGCCTCGAGCAGCGAGGTCCGTGTCCTCGAAACTCTCGCTGAAAAGGATACCGGGCGGCTCCCCTTCAGCCTCCGCTTCCCGCACGAACAAGCCAGCCATGAGCAGCCCGCACAGGGCCAAGGTAACGACGCTCGCCTTCATCGTACTCCTCCCTGCGCTCACCTTTTAGTCCTATCATCAGCACGCTCATAGTGGGGAACAGGAAGGGACGCCCCCTGTCCTCGGCAGGC
>CBDVDV010000083.1:0-15010 GCA_965372835.1 uncultured bacterium
TCCGTGTCCGTAACCGACGTGAAGACCGAGAAGCCGAAGGCCTATTCGCCCTGGCACAAGCGAGCCAGGCTCCTGCGCGCCTACCTGACCGGCCGACCCGTTTGGTGCGCCTGGCAGGTGACCTACCGCTGCAACTTCCGCTGCTCCTTCTGCAACTATTGGCAGACGCCCTCGGACCCCGCTTCAGAACTCACCGTGGCCGAGTTCGCCCTGGGGGCGCGCAAACTGGCTCAGTGGGGTTCGCTCCTCATCTCGCTGGGTGGCGGTGAGCCCCTGCTTCGTCCGGACATTGTGGACATCGTTCGGGAGTTGGCCCGCTACCATTTCGTCTTCATCACCACCAACGGCTGGTTGGTCACCCCAGCGCTGGCCCGTAGTCTCTTCGCAGCCGGGCTCTGGGGTGTGAGTGTGTCTATGGACTACGGCGACCCCGCCCGTCACGACCGCCAGCGGGGTCGCCCGGGGGCTTACCAGCGCGCCCTCTCGGCCCTGCGGGAGTTCGCACAGGCCCGCACGGCTCCGCAGCAGCGGGTGAACCTGATGTGCGTCCTGACCCATGACAACGTAGACGACCTGGAACCTTTGGCCCAAGTGGCCCTCAACCTCGGTGCCAACCTCATGGTTCAGCCCTACTCGCCATTGAAGACCGGGGAAAGAGCGTTCCTCCCACGTCCGGGGGCCAGCCGAAGGCTCCAGAATCTCCGCCGACGCTTCCCTAACTTCCTCTCTCACCCTCGCTTCTTAGCGCGCTTTGACGAGGCCCTCGACGGGGGCGTCCCGGGCTGCCGGGCTGGTCAAAGTTTCTTCAACGTCGACGAGTCCGGGCAGGTTGCTCTCTGTGTGGAGCGCCGCTGTCGGCCGCTGGCTGACCTCCTGAGGGACGACCTTACCGTCATCGAACGTCGCCTGCGGCGAGGAGCCCGGCGGAACCGCTGCCAGGCCTGCTGGTACAACTGCCGGGGGGAGGTGGAGGCCCTGTATGACCTTCGGGGCTTGCTGGATGCCTTGCCCACCTACCTGCTGGGGCCTCGGGCTGAGACCATCCTACGGGGACTGCTGAACGGAAAGAAGCGACCTCGGGCCGAGACTCACCTAATCACACCGGTCACGAGCAGCGGAGGAGCGCGGTGATAGTCGACCTGGGTGTGGTGGCGCTGCTGCTCCTTTTTACCGTCCTGGGAGTCTACCAGGGACTGGTGCCGCAACTCTTTCGCATCGGGGCGCTGCTGCTCATCTGGTTCTTGGTCAAGCCTTTGGGGATGGTTTTTTCGGTTCCCCTTCTGCCTTTCGGGTTTCCCGGGCTGACCGGGTTTTACCTCGGAGTGCTGATCGGTGGGGTGGTGGTTTTTGCCGGTTTGAGCCTGCTGGGCCGCTACCTGTCAGACCGTTTCATCAACACCCGCACCAGCCGAATGGAGTTGCACAGCAAGTTGGGTGGCTACCTGGGTTTCATCAAAGGTATTCTGGTCGCCGTCCTGGCGCTGTTTATCCTCGGTGCCCTCCCCGAGGGGTACCTGCAAAAGAAGCCCCGGCTCGACGCCCAGCTGAAAAACTCCTGGTCCGTCTCCCTGGCGAAACTGATCAACCCACTGCCCGAGTTGACGGTCTTCGACGACCTGAGTGCTTACCAGAAACTTCTGAAAGACCCGGAAGCCGTCGCCCGCTTGAAGGCGCAGCCCGCTTTCCAGAAACTCCGCCAGCACCCGGCCGTTCAGGAACTCCTTGCCGATGCCGAGATCTCCAGGAAGTTCGAAGAACGCGACTACCGCGCCCTGCTGGCTGAGCCCAAAGTGGTTCGTGTGCTCAAAGACAAGGAGGCCCGCACGCTCCTTTCCAAGTTGAACCCACGCCAGGCGCTGGCAGCGCCGGCCCAGCCCACGCCCGAGCCGCAGCCGGAAGCGGAGCCGGAACCCGAAGACCCCGGCCCAGCAGTCCTGGAGCCGGAGACCATGCCCCCCGGCCCTGACCCGCCGTCAGCCCTTGCTCCCGGCGAAGAGCCCGAAAGCGAACTTGGAGAGGGGAACCTTCCCGTGGTGCCTGATGAGCACTGACATCCCGTGACTCCCGGGAGTGATAACGAGGAGGGCCTATTGCAGTGACCAACCGCGAACGCTTCTTAGCCTGCCTGCACTTTGAGCCGGTCGACCGCGCGCCTTTCTGGGACTTCGGCTACTGGACGGAGACCCCCGAGGTCTGGCGGGAGCAAGGCCTTCCTGAGACGGTCACCGACCTGGAAACGTTCTTCGGTTTTGACCCGACACTCTCGGTTCCCGTCCGCTCCGGGCCCATCCCCGCTTTCGAGGAGAAGGTACTGGAGGAGGACGAAGACACCCGGGTCATCGTCGACGCCGACGGCATCACCCAGCAGGTGAGCAAGCATGGGAGTTCCATTCCCCACTTTCTGGAGTACCCGGTCAAGACCCGCGAGGACTGGGAGGGCTTCAAGGAGCGCTTCCGGGCCGACCACCCGCAGAGGCACCCCGGCAACTGGGGGGAAGTGGTAGTCCGGTTCAAGAAGCGGGACTATCCGATCACCATCGGCGCCGGCGGCTTCTTCGGCAATCTGAGAAACGTCCTCGGCTTCGAGCGCCTGATGCACACCTACTATGACGACCCGACCTGGATTCACGAGATGAACGAGTTTTTCCTCAACTTCTGGCAAACGGTGATGAGCCGGGCGCTCGAAGACCTGGACGTTGACGCCGCCACCATGTGGGAGGACATGGCTTACCGCAACGGCCCGCTCATCTCCCCGGCCATGTTTCGGGAGTTCATGCTGCCCTACTACAAGCGGATGACAGGTTTTCTGCGTGACCACGGCGTGGACATCGTCATCGTCGACAGCGACGGCAACATGGACCAACTGCTCGAACTCTTCGTCGAAGGTGGGGTGACGGCCATGCTCCCCTTTGAGGTCCGTGCCGGCATGGACGTGCTGAAGGTCCGCCGCGAGTTCGGCAATCGCCTGGCCATCATCGGCAGCATCGACAAACACGAACTCTCCCGGGTGCCCGCGAAGCGGGCGCGGGCCGCCATCGACCGGGAACTCCAGAGCAAACTCCCGCCGCTGCTTCGGACCGGAGGCTACATCCCCACCGTGGACCACCGCGTACCTCCTACCGTGCCCTACGAAAACTACCGCTACTACGTCAGCCGAAAGTACGAAATGCTCCACGACCACAGCCTGTACCGGTAGTAGCGTCCCTGACTGCCTGGTTTTCGGGCAGGCGCAGCAGAGGCGACCACATTTGCGTTTCGGAGCGGGGGAGATGAGAAGACCCAGTCCTCCTTCTGCTTCTCCTCATCCAGCACGCCCGGCGGCGAGGCTCCCGCTGTGGTTGAAGTTGGGCATCGAGTTCGCTTTCCTGAGCGCGGTCCTGGCCCTTTCGGGAAGTCTGTTGCTGCTGGCGGTGCGGGTTGTGGACTGGGCTTTCCCTCTTCAGGAAGCGCTTTCAGTACGCCAGGCGATGGTGCTCCTGGTCTTCATCGTGATTGGCCTTGTGTTTCAGGGGCTGTACATTGTGGCTCTGGTGACGTCACTGGTTGTGGGCAGGCGGTGTCGGAAGCGGACACTCAGTCCAAGGCAGCGGAGAAGACTACTCGTGGGGAAGGTTGCGGGCGGCGGAGGTCTGTCGGTCGTTGCACTGCTCGTTGCGTTCACTGTGCTGAGTGGCGGGTGTGCTGAGCAGCCCAGATTTGAGAGCACCTTCCCCATCGGCGTCGTCTACTCGAAGCAGTACAACATCAGCATCCTCGGGTTCGAGAAGTTCTATCCCTTCGACATCCACAAGTACGAGAGAATCCACGACCAACTCATCCGCACCGGGCTGATGAGGAAAGAAGATTTCCTGGTGCCGGCAGATGTTCGCGAGGAGGACCTCCTCCTGGTGCACAGCCCCGAGTACCTCAAGCGCGTCCGTACCGCAAGGGGGACGGCCCGCTGCCTGGAGTTCCCGGCGGTACGATTGCTGGGCCCCTTTGCCCGGCCGCTGGTGCTCGAGCCCTTTGAAAAGGCGACAGCAGGCACCATCCTCGCCGCGCGCACAGCGCTGAGCAAGGGCATTGCCTTCAACCTGGCCGGCGGCTACGCCCACGCCAGCGGGGATGAGGGTGGCGGGTTCAACATTTTCGCTGACGTACCCGTGGCCATCCGCGTCCTGCAGAAGGAAGGCCTAATCCGGCGATGCCTCGTGGTGGACTGCGACGTTCATCAGGGCCAGGGCACCGCGCGCGAGTTCGCCGATGACCCGGACGTCGTCACCTTCGACATGTACAATCAGTACGTCTACCCCGTCGGCGGGCGGGTACCAGCCACGGTGGATGTCCCTCTCAGTCCCGGGACGGCGGGGCCGGAGTACCTGGCGCTGCTGCATCGTCACCTGCCCCGGGCTATAGAGATGGCCCAGCCCGACCTGGTCATCTACGTGGCTGGAACCGACGTCTATAAGGACGACCCCCTGGGAGGGCTCGAACTGAGCGCCCAGGACGTGCTCCGCCGCGACATGTTCGTCATCGACTCGGCCCGGAGCCGAGGCATCCCCGTTGCCGTGCTCCTCTCCGGTGGATATTCAGCCGAGAGTTGGCGACTCCACTACAACACCATCCGTGAGACCATCGGCCGATACGGGAAGAAGCCCATCGCCCCTTAGTCGGTCAGGATATCAGCCTCGGAGGCAACTTCCTCCTCGGGCACCGGTAGCGGTTCCACTGCCTCGGGGGTACGCACCAGGCTGGAGACCAGGATGATGAGGAGTGCAAGCCCGGCGGCGCCGGCGAAGAGGGTGTGGTAGTTGGTAGCCTCCCAGATGCGCCCGCCGATCATGGCGACGGGGATACTGACCGCATGGTTGATGCTCACGCCGGCGCGAAGCGAAGCCCCGATGTCGCTCTTATTCTTGGCGATCTTCGAGAGGTAGGTGGTCCGGGCCATTCCCACGGCAAAGAGCATCTGATCGAGGATGTAGCACGCGCAGACGACGTAGAGCGCCGTTCGCGCTGGCAGGTAGACCTCAGCAAAGCCGTACCCCATGCACACAAGGAACAACATTCCCCCGTCGGCGACGAGGATCAGGCGCTCACCCACGCGGTCGATGAGCCGGCCGATTACCGGCCGGAATATCACACTTCCCGTCGTGCTGATGATCCAAAGGATGGCGATGGTCTGAGCCGGCTGCTTGTAGACGCGAATGAGGACCCAGATCCCGAAGGTGATGAAAATCTGCTTCCGGGCGCCGAAGAGGATGCTCAGCAGGTAGTAGAGCCAGTAGCGCTTGCGGAAGACGATTTTGGGTCGTCGGCCCGTCTCGATCTCACCGGCGTGCAGGCGCGACAGGATCAGCGACGCCGACCCGGCCGCCAGGGCGGCGATGACGAACGTGGTGCCGTAACTCCGGCCGAGAAGCGCAAAGTTCAGCCAGACCACCGCGCAGCCGACGACCATGGCCAGAGCAGCTGCGGCACCGACCTTCCCCAGCATCTCGCCACGCTTCTCCCCTTTGGCCAGGTCCAGAGCGATGCTCTCCTGGGTGGGCATCATCAGATGCATCCCCGTGCTCCAGACCACCATCCACAGGATCATCTGCCCGTAACTGTTCCCGGCTACGTCCCCTAAGCCGGCAAAACCCAGGCCCGTGAGCCCAGCCGCCAGCACGGCCAGGTGCACCTCGCCCAGGAAGAAGAGCACCCCCGACACCAGGGTCACCATGAAGCCGGGAAACTCCCGGGGCAGCTCCAAGATGCCCCGGTCCTCGGTGCTCATCTCGAAGGTATCATCGAGGTAGTTGTTGAAGGTCGACTCGAAGATGCCTCCCGCTGCGCCCAGGCAGCCGACAGCCAGGAGGAACAGCAAGACGTCACGACGATGATGCCCCGATGAGGCAGCAGGTGGTGGGCTCGCCGCCGTCACCGGTCGCCTTCCCAGACGAGGCGGACTTGGTTGCCCTTGTTGACGTTGTACAGGGGGTAGAGGCCGTAGTTGCGAACCCAGGGCTGGACGGCGATGAAAAGTTTACGGTGCCAGAGAAAGACGCGGGGCGCATCGGCCACCACCAGGCGCTGGATCTCCTGGTAGAGTCCGACACGTTCGGCCTCGTCCATTTCCCGCTGGGCGGCGCGGATGAGACCATCGACCTCGGGGTTGGCATAGCCGGTGGCGTTGCCGGCGGCCCGGTCGGGTGCGGAGAGGAAGAGAGGGGCGAGGAAGTTCTCCGCATCCATGTAGTCGGCCCACCAGGAGTAGTAGTAGAGGTCGAAGTCGCCCTGGCGGAGCAGCATTTTGAAGGTGGAACGCTCCCGCGGCGACACCCTCACCTTGACCCCCAGTCGGGTGAAGCAGTCAGCGACAGCGTTGATGAGGTCGATGGTCTCTTTGGCGCTGGGAAGGATGATCTCCATTTCCCGGTTCCAGTCCCAGCCGGCTTCGTCGAGGAGCCTCTTGGCCTCGGCCGGGTCGTACTCGTACCCCTTGAGTTCAGGGTCGTAGCCCGCGAGCCCCGGTGGGATGGGTCCTGCGGCGATGACGGCCCGGTCCTTGAGAATTGTCTGGATGAGCGATTGACGATCCACCGCGTGCGAGAGCGCCCGACGGACGCGCACATCGTCAAAGGGTGGGCGGGTGCAGTTGAAGCCTAAGAAGTAGGTGTTGAGCCCGGGCTCACCGATAACGAGTCTCCTGAGTTCGGGGTCCGTCTGAAACTGGTCCAGCCGCGCCTGCGGAATGCTGATGACGTCCAACGCACCCCGACGGAACTCGGCAACCCTGGGCATTGGTTCTCTCACGATGCGGTAGACCATCCGGGCGATCGTCGGCGGGCCGTCGAAGTAGCCCGGGTTGGCCTTGAGGGTGAGCGACTCGCTGGGTTTGTAGCGTTCCAGGATGAAAGGCCCACTTCCCACCGGACGACTGGCGAACTCCTCGCCCAGCCGCTCAACTTCGGCCCGGGGGAGGATGGACCCGCCCGGAAGCGTCAGCCTGCTCAGGAACGGCGCGAAGGGCTCGTCCAGCGTGATCGTCACTGTGTAGGTGTCCACGACCTGCACGCCAGGCAGTTTCTCCAGTTCACCCCGGCGAAAGGCATCGTAGCCAACCACCTTTTCCAGGACCCAGGGACGCGGAGCGTGGGTTGCGGGGCGAAGCAGCCGCTCAAGTGAGAACTTGACGTCCTCAGCCGTAACCCGGTCGCCGGTCGCGAACCGAACATCTCGGCGCAGATAGAACGTGAAGGTGCGGCCGTCAGCGGACACTTCGTAGCGCTCAGCCAGGTCTGGGATGAGGCGGCCCTGCTGATCGTAGCGTACCAGGCCGTTGAACAGTTTGGCTGCGATTTCGCCCCCGGCCACGTCCTGGATGAGGGCCGGGTCGAAGGTGGTGGGGTCAGCGTCTAAGGAGACGTAGAGGGTGTCCCGATCACGCCCCCGTCCGCAGCCGACGACAACCAGGAGCAGCAGGGCAATCGCAGACCAACGTCGCATGAGAGTTTCCCCCTCGCTACCGACCGCCTGCTTCGGGCACCATGGGCACCCCCGGAAGTACGAGTTCGCCAAAGATGTCGGTCCGCCTTTCCCGCCGACTCATCATCCACCAATGGCCCAGGCCCCGTAATCGGTACTGGTCACTGAGATCGACCGTGGCCGTAATGAGCCTGCCCTTCTCTGAAGTCTCTTTGTCCGGGCCGACGGTGGCCAGCACCTTACCCCGAGGGTCGATGATGCAGGTGGGACTCCCATAACTGGACTGGACAACGAAGCAGCCATTCTCCACGGCCCGGGCTCGGGTCAGAGGCTCCAGCCCGCTCCAGATGGGCATGAGGATGATGCGGGCGCCTTTGAGGGTCAGGATGCGGGCCGGCTCCGGGAAACTGACGTCCCAGCAGATCATCATCCCCACGGTGCCGAAGTCGGTCTCAAAGACGGGGTACTCGTCCCCGGGTGTGTAGCCGTTATCGACCTCCTCCTGGGGCAAATGGGTCTTGCGGTACTTGCCGACGAACTGGCCCTCCCGGTCGATGAGGAAGGCAGTGTTGTAGACGAGTTCGCCCTCCCGCTCGGGGAAGCAGCCGACGACGTACATGCGATGCTCGCGGGCCTTCTCCGCCAGTTTCTGGTACGAAGGTCCGCCCGGAACCGGTTCGGCCACCTCGCCCGGTTTGGCTCCCGCAACGCCCACCGTGGTGATGGACTCGGGCAGGCAGACAACGTCGCAGCCAGCCTTGCCGGCCTCGTCGAGCATTCGGCAGTACTCGGCGAGGTTCCGCTCGGTAGTCGAGTCCCGAGGGCGAAGGTAGACCGCTCCCAGGGTGACAGGCTGGGGCCTGGGTGCGGGCACCTTTTCCAGTGAAACGTCGTCCCACCAGACGGTGCCTGTGGCCGACCAAGAGAAGACCAGTTGGATTCTCACCGCCGCCGCCTTCTCGGGCGCCTGGCACACCCCCTCAACCCGTCGCCAACTGCCATCCTGCGCGACGGCCGGGAAGTAGTCCAGCGTCTGCTTCCAACACCACTGGCCCTGGGCATCGACCCAATAGGTCCGCGCATAGACCTGAAGTTTCTCGTCAGTCAGCCAGGCTCCGCCTGTCTTGGCTTTCGGCCCGGCTTTCGGAAGTACGCTGCTCATTGCGCGCGCCCGGCGGGTCAGTCGAAAGAGGCCGTGCCTCCCTTCCGCGCGGTAGTAGCCTCGAAGTCGGTACCAGGCTCCCGGTTGGGTACCTGCCACCGTGTAGTTGAGCATCCCGTAGCAGCCGGCCAGGCCGTTGGAGTCGGCCCGCAGTGAGTAGCCGCCGCCCGAACGGGAAACCGAGCCATCCACACGCCAACGCGGGGCAATCTCTCCCCGTGGAGCCCAGGGCTCCCACCCCGCCGGCAGGCCTTTCGGCAGCACACCACTGAAATCGCTTCTGTAGACGACGGTGCCTTCGTCCGCTTCGGGCATCGCTTCCTCCTTCGCCAAGGCTTCGGAGGACAAGCCCCCCTCGGCCACGGTTATCGAAACGAGGCCGCACAAGACAAAAAGTCCAACGATGGGGATTACTCTTACCATAGTCGGTGCCCTCCTGCTAACGTCGAACCTTCTTGAAATCACTTTACCGGATAGGCGCTGACATCTACAATGCCGTCCTGTTCGGAGGATGCGAGGCGAGCGCAGTCCACATCGGAAGAGGAGAAGGTGATGGCGAAGAAGGTACGACGTGTGAACACCAAGCCAGCGGTCTGGCCCATCCCGCAGGAGATGCAGTTGGGACGGGGCCGCATCCCCGTCGAGGACCTGGTCATCGTCCTGCCCAAGCAGATGGGTGAGCAGGACTCCTACCCGGCGAAACTCTTTGCCGAGGTGGTAGCCGATCACCACCTCATCACGGTGCCTATCGTACGGGGCCGCACCCCCAGGGGGAAGGTGCCGGTCCTCATAGGACGGGCCGGGCCCAAGTACATGGCCGGCGCAGCGAAGGGGCTCAAGGTCACCAAGAGCAACCCGGGGGCGGAAGGGTATGCGCTGTCGGTCACCAAGAAGGGCGTCCGCGTGGTCGGTTCCGACTACCGGGGCACGCTCTTCGGCGTCCAGACGCTGCTGGAACTCATCGAGAGCAAGGACGGGAAGGTGGGGCTGCGGGAGGCAAAGGTCCGGGACTGGCCCTACCTGCCCATGCGCTACGTGCACATCTTCGTCCCCGGCAAGGAGACGCTGGCCTTCTTCCAGCGCTACATGCGTGATTTCCTGCTCAGGTACAAGTTCAACGGGATGATCTTAGAGGTGGCGGCTGGGATGCGTTTCGACTCGCACCCCGAGGTCTCCACCGCCTACGCCAAGATGGTCAAGGAACTCTGCGCCGTCGGCGACCTGACCTACGTGCAGAATGAGTCGTGCCCGCTCGGGCCGGACAAGCGCTTCCAGGATACGACGCACCGCGGCGTAGGGTACGGCAGTTACATCGAGAAGGACGAACTCCGGGAACTGGCCCGGTACGCTCGCAAGTTGGGCCTTGACGTCATGCCCGAAATCCAGTCGCTGTCCCACGCCTACTACATCGCGTATGGCGACCGGGAGACGGCCGAAATCCCCGAGGCCCTCTTCCCCGACGCCTACTGCCCCAACAACCCGAAGAGTTACCGCATCCTCTTTGACATCATGGAGGAGTACCTGGAGGTGCTGGAGCCCACGCGCGTGCACATCGGTCACGACGAATGGCGGGCTGCGGGTGTGTGCCCGCGCTGTCGGGGCAAGGATACGGGCAAGTTTTTCGCCCGCGACGTCATCAAGATCTACAAATGGCTCCGGGCCCGGGGCATCGAGGTGTGGATGTGGGGCGACCACTTCGTGAGCAGCCACAACCTCAAAGGCCGTGAAAGCCGAAGCAAGCATGTCTGGTACTGCTTCGCTGATACGGAAAGCGCCCCGGACCTCGTCGAAAAGGAATGCCCGGACCTCAAGTTCACCAACTGGTCCTGGGGCCAGGGCCCGCACACTGACAAGGAGCTTTCGGCCCGAGGCTGGGAGTTCATGTACGGGAACTTCGCCGGCCTTCGCTTCCCCAACTGGCCCGAGCGCAGCGCCCAACCGGCGTGCCTGGGTGGGGAGGTCTCCTCCTGGAGCGCCGCCGAAGAGTTCGAACTGGGTCGTCAGCAGTTCCCCAACGCCACCTACTCCATCAACATGTTCTGGTCCAAGCACTGGCCCAGCCGAGCCAAGGGGATGGAGATGGTGGCCGGGCTCTTGCCTGACGTCCGCCAACGGATGTCCGGGGAAGACGTGCCCAGTTCCGTGGCATGGTCCCGGCGGATCCACACCGTCAACATCTCCAAGGCCGCCAATGCCCGGCTCAAGGAACGGACCTGGGACCTCTCCGGCCTCAAAGGCGGCACCATGGTCTTTAACGGCCTCCCGCTCAGGCTCCCCAGGGGTCGGGGGAGGTCCGCGGTGGTGGTTTCCCGACCGGGAGAGAGGAGCCGATACCCGGTGATGGTCGAAGGCATCCCGGTCAAAGGGAAGTACAACAGCCTGGTCTTCTTCCATGCAGCGGCCAAGGCGGGCCGTCGACCGGTACACGCCGGCGATGCCACCATGTACCCGCGCGACTCGGCCGACCCGCTCGGCTGCTACGAAATCGTCTACGAGAACGGCCAGAAGGACCTGGCCGTCATCCGCTACGGTGAGAACGTGGGCGCCTGGGACCAGGGGCTCCCGGCGATGTTCTACCACGCCCGCAGCATCGTGGCCGGCGCCCTGCCTGACGGCCGGCCGCTGGTGGTCTGGGGCTTCGAGTGGGTGAACCCGAGGCCCGAGATCGCCATCAGCCAGGTGAACATGTTCGGCATCCGGGGTCGGACGCGGCCGAGCCGGGAGTACCTTGAAGGGGTCTACCCCATCCTGCTCGGCATCACCGCGATAGAGCGGCCCAGGCTGGAGGACTACCGGACGTAAGGCGCCTGGCGCCGAAGTCGTTGTCCGGCAGTGCGCGGGCGAGCCCGGACCACCGACGCGGACGGCCGGGCTCGCCTGCCATCACTGCGGGGACGAACTGTGTCCAATAGCCAGAACTCCACGCAGGTTGGGAGGCCCCCAACCTTCCCGCAACTCGTGCGGGAAGTGATGGCCATGGGCGCGCCCATCATCGCCGCCATGAGTTCCTCAACCATCATGCAGTTCGTTGATTTCTGGATGGTGGCCCAGGTGGGAAAGGCCGAGACTGCAGCAGTCGCCCCTGCGGGCATTGCCGTCTTCACCCTGACGGCTTTCCTCATGGGGGTGGCCCGGTGCACCAACACCTTCGTGGCCCAGTGCTTCGGTCGGGGAGAGCACCGGGAGTGTGGGGCCTACGCCTGGCAGGGGCTCTATATCGCGCTGGCAGCGGGGGTGGTGGCCCTGGGATTTCGGCCTCTGGCTCCGGGCCTTTTCCGCCTGATGGGTCACGAGCCTGCGCTCCAGGCACTGGAGGTGACCTACTTCCGCATCATCCTTCTCACCATCGGTTTCGTCACCGCCAACGTGACCATCGCTTCCTTCTTCCAAGCCGTCGGCAAACCGGCGGTGCCCATGTTCATCACCTTTGTGGCCAACGCGGTCAACGTCGGACTGAACTACGTCCTCATCTTTGGCAAACTGGGTCTGCCGGCACTGGGTCTCGGAGGTGCTGCCTTGGCTACGGTGCTGGCTACGGCGCTTCAGACGGGCCTGCTGCTTGCGGTGTTTCTTCGTCCTGGTACGAGTTCCCAGTTCGGCACCCGGGTGGGTTGGCGCTGGAGTTGGCTGCGGATGAAGCAGCTCATCCGCATCGGGCTACCGGCGGGGTTGAGCTTCTCACTGGACATCGCCTGTTGGGCTGTTTTCATCGGCTTCGTGGTGGGTCGGTTCGGCGCAGAACAGTTGGCCTCCAGCAACGTAGCCACTCAGATCATGCACTTGAGCTTCTTGCCCGCTTTGGGGATGGGGGCTGCGACCACTGCTCTGGTGGGCCAGTACATCGGGCGGGACGACCCGCAGGGGGCGCGACTCCGAGCCCACATGGCGCTCAAACTCACTATGCTCTACATGTGCACGATGGGGGGCATTTTCTTCACCTTTCGACGAGGGCTTATAGGCCTCTTTCGCTCCGAGGAGACCATCATCACACTGGGCAGCCAAATCCTCGTCCTGGCAGCCCTCTTTCAGATATTCGACGCCATCGGCATCGTGATGATCGGGGCGCTCCGGGGCGCGGGTGACACCCGTTGGCCAGCGGTGGTCACCGTCAGTTACTCCTGGTTCTTTTTCCTTCCCAGCAGCTACTTCTTCGGTTACGTGTTAGGCTACCGGGCCCTGGGTGGATGGTTGGCAGCCACCCTCTATGTGGTGCTGTACGGATTGACCATGTGGTGGCGTTTCGAGAGCGGACGCTGGGAAAAGATCGACATCTTCCAGGAACCTGCCTCCTCGGCCGACGCCGGGCCAGGCGACCTGAGCGAAACGGACGACGTCTGAGACGCTCCCCTACCCTCGTCCGTCACCGGGAAAAGGCTTTCAGCCGAGCATCGCCACCTTCTATAATGCTCGCCGTCCCCTTGTCCCACGGTTTCGCTGACCGGTGCCCGGAACCTGAGGAACGATGACACACCTCGACCATCCCAGTGACCCCGCCTGCGTCGACAGCCAGTCGCCCGCGGGTGACCGTCCAGCGGAAGCCGCCGGAAAGCCGCGGTGGCCGTTGTTAGTAGCCGGGGTGCTGGTGGTGGCGGCTGGGCTCCTGCTCGGCCTTTTCTGGTGGGGGTACTGGCTCGGCGACTACAACCTCTTTCACTACGAGCAGGAATATCACTGGGAGGTAGCCACCAACCTCTTTTTGGACGAGGGACCGGTCCGGATGCTCTTCGGGCTGAGGCTCTGGCTCTATCTGGTTTGCGCGGTGGGCTTCCTCATCTGTGACTGGGTTTTGGTAAGTGCCCTTCGCGCGAGGCTGACACGGGAGGATGTGACCAGAGAGCTCCTCAAAAACGCTCCCGCCTTCGCCCCTTTCCTCCTCTTGCTCTACTTTCTTTTGGTCATTGCTTCAGGCTGGGAGCCCACCCTGGCGTCGCTGTTCATCTTCATCTTCGCACTGGCCTGGCACCTGGCACTTCAGTGCTCGGCGCTGGCCTCGGCCGTCGGCGCCCCTGCTCCCGGGCGGCGCCGGTGGCGGCCAGCAGCGTGGGTCGTGGTCGTGGTCGTGGTCCTGGTCACGTTCGGCCTGTTCGCCTGGATGAACCTGCGCGGGTACCAGAGCCTTCGGCTGGGGTACAAGGATTCGGGGATGTTCGCCACCATCCTCCATAACACCCTCCAGGGACGGAGTTTTTTCGCCGACACCATCGCCGTCCCCTCCAAACACTATCTGGGTCGGCACTTTTCGCCCGGCCTTCTGCTACTCTTTCCGGTCTTTTGGCTTTTCCCTCGTCATGAAACGCTCCTCGTGCTCCACGCCCTGTTCCTGGCCTCGGCCGCCCTCCCCATCTACCTGGCCGCCCGGCGACTGAGCGGAAGCGGGCTCATCGGCGCGGTGCTGGCGTGCAGCTATCTGGTGGCCGCGCCGCTTTCCCACACCAACTGGGGCAACACCTATGGCTTCCAGCCCTACTCCATGGTGGTCTTCGTGGTGGCCTGCACCCTCTGGGCGGTGGTGACCCGACGTCGGGGCTGGCTGGCGCTGTGTGTGTTAGTGGGTTTGCTTTTGGAAGAGCAGTACGCGCTGATCCTTGTCGGATTGGGAGGTTGGCTGTTAGTGCGCCCGGTCGCGGAGCGGGGTGAGAGCCGACGATGGCTCGGCGCCGCACTCGCCGGACTGGGTGTGGTGTGGTTCCTGTGCGCCGTCTCCTGGTGGATGCCGTGGTTCGGTGGGGGGAAGGTGGCTGATCGCTACTACGCCTACCTGGGGGAGACACCCTTGGAGATGCTCTCGGCCCTTCCCGGAGCGCTGATGCGAGCGTTGGCGGACCCGAATCGCTGGGAGTTTCTTGTCCACATGCTTCTGCCCGTAGGCTTCCTTGCCGTCATTGCTCCCGAAGTGCTCCTAATAGGCGCGCCCCTCTTCCTGGCCATCATCCTCGCCGATAACCCGGCCAAGTATTCCCTGATCCTGGGCCACCAGGGGACGCTGCTACCTGTGGTGGCTCTGGCGGCCGCTACGGGCGCAAAGCGGATGATTGAACGACTTCGGCTCCAGAGACTCTTGCGCCTGGGTTGCAGTTGGTCGGCGGGCCCGGCCACGGTGAGATACCCGCTCGCAGTTTTGGTGATTGCCGCAGCCATGGGGAGTGGATACTTCTTTGGCACGTCGCCCTTGTCCCGGGTCTATACCCGGGCTACGTTCGAGGTCAGCCACCGCGACCGGTTAGTTAAAGAGATCAGAGCACTGGTCCCCCAGCAGGCCTCCATCTGCGCCACCTTCCGCGTAGCCTCCCACTTTGCCGTACGCGAACACCTTTACCTCTACCCCCTGGACTTCGACCCCGCCGGCTACCCGGAGAACCTGGGCGACCCCGACTACGTCCTGCTGGACTTCACCGAGAA
>CBDVDV010000084.1:0-14836 GCA_965372835.1 uncultured bacterium
GAGTACTACGTCAGGGTGCGCGGGCTCGTGGCCCGGGCCACGGTGACTCGCGCCCTGCGAGACAGTGACGAAGGACTGTTCGCCGAGGTGTACGATGCCGCGCGCGATTGGTAATCGACGCCCCCAGGCGGGCTTCAGCCTGTTGGAGGTCCTGTTAGCCACTGCCATCCTGGCGTCGGCCAGCGTTCTGGTCTCGCGGGGCTTCTCCCTTGGGGCCAGGGCCGCGGCGCTGGGTCGCCAGTACACGGAGGCCGTGCTCCTGGCCCAGTCCCGGCTGGCGGAACTGGTGTTGGAGAAGGACTTGGGTGTCCTGCAGACCGAGGGTGAGTTTGAGGAAGGTCCGCTTCGTCAGGCACGCTGGAGTTTCTCTGCTGAGGACACCGACACCGCCGGACTCGTCCGTCTCACGGTGACGGTGCGCTGGGGCGGGGACTGGGGTGAGCGGCAGGTCAGTCTGAGCGCTCTCCGGCCCGAGTTCGATCTTCTGCCCACGTTGACGGTAGCGTCGACTACCACGGGAGGAAGGTAGTGCTGTCACCACTTAGGCTGGGTCGTCGACGGAGGCGGTGTCGGCTCCTACGAGCCGTGTGGCCGCCCGGTCATACGACTCGTAGGAGCGGATATGACCGGCAAGCCGGCTTCACCATCATGGAGGTGCTGGTGGCGGCAGGCATCTCAGCCGGGGTAGTGGTGGCAGCGTACGCGGCCCTGACGGGCGGGCTGGCGGTCTATGAGCGAGCCGGAGCGGTGACCCTGGAGGTGCAGGTGGTGCGGGCACTGACTGATCGGCTGACTCAGGAGCTGCAAGCCGCCTACTTCAACCCCCAGTCGGCGGACCTGGTGTTCGTCGGTGAGGAGGACGTTGAGTCTGGGGGCAGCTCCCGGCTCACCTTCGTCACCGCCGCTGGCGCAGGCCCACTGACCGAGGTGGAGTACTTCCTCAAGGAGCCTGAGCCCGATGCGGATGAACCAGGCGGCCTGTACCGCCGAGCCAGACTGCTGCTTGACCGACAGGTTGCCGAGGTTCGTTACGAGGACATTGGCACCTCGGAGGAAGTCGAGGCGGTGTTGCTGGCCCCTGAGGTGGTGGACTTCAGGGTTGCCTGTTACGACCCCGAGGCTGGAGCAGCTTCGAGCGGACTCGGGAGTATCGTCAGCGGCGGGGAGGAATGGGAGACTTCCTGGGACGCGGTCGCCAAGGGATACCTCCCCGGGGCAGTCAGGTTGATCTTGGACCTGGGGACGTGGCCGGAATCGGGAACAGCAGTAGGAGTGGACTCTCAACGTGATGACACTCGCCGGGTCACACTGGTAGTACTGCTGCCACTGGCCCGCAGTCCGTCCGAGGCAGAGAGCGGCCCCTGGGCCGGTGAGGAGTAGTGGCATGACCCGCACGCCTTGCCACAGATCTCTTCCCGGCGTCGCCCCGCTGAGCCGAGGGGTGGCGCTCATTGTTGTGCTGTGGGTGATGGTGATACTGAGTTTCCTTTGTGTTTCCTTTGCCCGGGAGATGGTGTTGGAGGCAGAGAGTTCCCGGTACTTCATCGACCAGGCCCAAGCGCGGTTGGCGGCGGCCTCGGCCGTGGCCCGGGCCCGCATCGCGCTGGCCGCTTACCAGGGCGACCCCTCCGATCCTTCGGCGGCATCGCTCTTGGACAACGCCGGGGAGTTCCGCTGGGTCCCTCTGGTGGACGAGTCGGGAAGCACTTCGGGCACCGGCACCGGCGCCTCGGAGGAGGTCGGCACGGGTGCCCGTTCCCAGGCGTACTACTCTCTCGTGGGGAAGGGCCACGACAGCGACGAGTACCTCACCTTCGGCCTCATCGACGAAGCGGCCAAACTCAACGTCAACACCGCCTCCTGGGAGAGCCTGGCCAGACTGCCCGAGATGACTGACGAACTGGCTCAGGCCATCGTGGATTTCCGTGACCCCGACTCCGACCCCTTGCCTTACGGGGCTGAGGATGAGTACTACGAGACCCTGGAGCAGCCCTACCGGGCCAAGAATGCGCCCTTGGAGATGCTGGAGGAATTGCTTCTGGTCAAAGACCTCACCGCGGCCATCCTCTACGGCGAAGATACCAACCAGAACGATGTGCTGGACCCCTGGGAAAACGACGGCGACGCCTCATCCCCTGACGACGACCAGGACGGCGAACTGGACCGTGGCCTGGCCGCTTACGTGACGGTCTATTCCTTTGAGCCTAACGTTAACTTCGAAGGCGAGCCCCGGCTCAACCTCAATACGGCCTCGCGCGATGAGGTCCAGGAACTGCTCTCCGAGGGCATGTCCTCAGACCTGCTGGACCAGGTGTCTTCGGTGCTCTCCTCGACCGATGGGTCCGGCGGCGAGGGGGCGGGGGGTGACGCCGGTGGTCAGCAATCCGCCCAGTTTGAGACCATGGCCGATCTCCTGGTACGTGTGCCGGCGCTGCTGGAGCGGGAGGACCGGGAGGCCTTAGCCTACCTGCTCGACGTGGCCACGGTGTCGGAAGCGGATGTGCTACCCGGTCTCGTCAACGTAAATACCGCCCCCCCAGAGGTGTTGGCTGCGCTGCCCGGCTTCGACGAAGACGTCGCTGAGGCCATCGATGCCTACCGCAAGCAGGGGGGCGCGGACTTCAGTTCGGTAGTCTGGCTGCTTGATGTGGAAGCGGTGGGCCCTCAGCGGTTCCTGCAACATCTGCCCCTCATTACCGCGCGGAGTTTCCAGTATCGGGTGCACGCGGTGGGCGTGGCCGGGCGAAGACATGTCTTTCGTCGGCTGGAGGTGGTTCTGGACCGAAGCCGGCCGGACGTGCCCCCCATCTTCTGGCGCGACGTGACCGACTGGGGTGCGCCTTTCGACTTTGTGGCTGAAGCCGGGGAAGCACAGTGAAGGGCACGGATCGAAACTCGACGTTCCGCACGCTGCCCGGGAGGCTGAGCGCAGCACTGGTCGCGCTTGGTCGCCGGGCACGCCGGGCGGCCCGTCGCTGGGGGTCCTCGCCGTACGGCGGGTTGGATGGGCTGGCGAGGCTGTGGCCGCAGTTTCTCCAGGAGGCCCTGGCCCGGCGGGGTTGGGCGCCGCCCACGCGGGTGCTCGGTTTGGACGTCGACGGGGACCAGGTCTTCGCTGTCCAACTGCGCCGTCGCGGAGGCGTCGTCGTGGTGGAGCGGGCCGAGCATTTCCCCGTGTCTGCTGGCTCCTCTGCTCAATCGCCGACATCCGAGGCGCCGCCCGGGGACCCCGCCGGCCGGCGGGCCGCCTCGGTGGTGGATGCGGACCGGGCCGCGCGCATCTTGGCCGAGTTGGAGCAGCGGGGTTTTCGCGCCCGGGAACTGGCCACCGTGATCTCCCGTGAGCACACGTTCCAACGGACCCTTCACTTGCCTCCGGCGACTCCCGAGGAGCTGGAGGCGATGGCCGCGCTGAAAAGCGAGCGTGAACTCCCCCTGGCCGCCGAGCAGGCGTACACTGACTTTCTCTTCCTGAGGCCTGAGACCTCTCCGGCCCCCGTGGGGCCTTCCCCGCCGTCTGGCCCTATCCGCCGGCCGGCGGAAACGAGCGGGTCGGAGGGAGAGGAGGGGCATCTGGTTATCGTCTGCGCTGCGGCCAGAGAGGTCGCGCACGAAGCCACGGCGCCGTGGGCTGAGGTGGGCCTTCGACCTCGGGCGCTGGACGTTGTGGGGCAGAGCGCCTTCTGGGCCCTGCGGCCCCTGTGGTCCGCCGTACGGCGAGGACGCTCGTATGGGCGGGGGAGCGGAGAGTTGGTCTGCCTGCTCCTGGTGCGAGAGACGGTTACGGAACTGGTGATCGGGGGGGACCTACCACTCTTCACCCGGGCCATTTTCCCCGGCGGCGCAGCCTTCCAGGGGGACGGGCGTGAGGCCACGGTACAGGTCGCTCGGGAGGTGGTACGGTCGCTCCGGGCCTTTGCGGCCGAGTTCCCGGGTGAGCGGGTGAGCCGGGTGGTACTGGTGTGCGCGGGCGACACGGTGGGGCGTGAGGATCTGGCGCAGGAGGTGGGTCTTCCCGTGGAGGTCCTTCGGAGGATCGACTGCGGGGAACTGGGGCTTCTCATGGGAGTCGGGCGAGAGAACTCGACGGCCGGGGAATCGGAGAGGTCGGGGAATCGGAGAGGTCGGAGACCTGCCCAACTGGAGGCGGGCTTTGCCGCGGCCCTGGGAGTGGCCTGGCAGGAGTTGACGGAGGCCAGGGAGCGGGTGAACTTCCTGGCCCCGCGCAGGGAGCGTCGCCGGCTGGCCGAGCGCTACCGCCAGGTGAGGGCGGCGGTGGCGGCAGCGGCGCTGGCCGTGGTGGTGGTGTTGGTTCCGCTGGGGGTGTTGACGGTGCGGGGCTTGAGGCTGGCGCTCGTGGAGAGGCAGTTGAGGGTCCTGGGTCCCCAGGTCGAGGGGCTGAAGGCGGTCAGGAGTCGGCTGGAGCTGGTCCGTCCCTGGACCAGTCAGAAGCACTTGGCTCTGGACGTCCTGGCTCGCCTGACCGAGGTGGCCGACGCCGACGCCTACCTGCGGACAGCCTCGATAAGCGAAGCCGGAGCGGTGGTGCTCGAGGGCTTCGCTACCGGACCCGAAGCCGCCTATCGCCTGGTCGCCCAACTGGCCCGCGGGCCGGCGGGGGGGCCGGTTACCGATGTGACCTACACGAGAGGCCACACAGGAGGCGACGCTCAGTTCAGCCACCAGTTCACCATCACCGCGCAGGTGCGTGGGTGGTCGAGTAAGCACGGGTCGAGAGGACGACGATGAGACGGCGGGAACGCCTGTTGGCCGTCCTGGCCGGGGTAGTGGTGGTCCTGGCCGTGGCCGACCGTCTGCTCATGGGCCCGCTGGTCAGTGTCTGGCAAGGGCAGAGCCAAAGGCTTGCCTTCGGTCAGGCGGAGTTGATTGATGCGCGGGAACTCCTCAAGCGGAAGGACAGCCTGCTGGCGCGCTACGGGGGTCTGACCACCAGAGTCGAGGGTGAGGTAGGGGCCCAGGAAAGCGACTTCCTGGCCTTCTTGCATACGGCTGCCGGACGAGCGGGAGTAAAGATTGCCAGTGAGAAGCCGACCCGCAGTTGGCGTGTGTGGTCTTCGAAGTCGGCGAGTCAGCGGACCCCTGGAAGTGGCCGCGAGGTGGGGTCGCGGCGGTACGCGGAGACCACCGTCAGTCTGACTTTCACCTGTTCGCTGGAGGCGCTGGTGCGCTTGCTGGCAGAGCTCGGCGCCGCAGGAGAGGCGGTGCGGGTGCGCTCACTGCGAATAGCGAGCGCGGACCCCGCCGGGCGGTCGCTGGAGGTCTCGCTGCGGCTTTCCACGGTGCTCCTTCCCGCCCTGGAGGGGCCGGTCGTCGGGTCTGGCGGCGCAACAGGCCCGGACTCCGTATCCCGCTCACGGGAGGTGAGCCTATGAGCACCGTGCTCGGCGCCGGCGTCTGTGCAGAAGCGCGAAAGGGGCAGACCGCGCGCCTATTGGTTTTGTTTGTGCTGGCGCTGGCACTGTCCTGCGGACCCGTTGGACTGCGGCTTTGCAGCGCGGCGCAGGGGGCCCAGTCGGAGACGCCAGGGGAAAGGGAGTCGGGTGAACCGACCTCAGCCGGCGCCGACGCGCTCTACCAGCGCTACCGGAGTGTCGTGGAGCGAAACATCTTCAGTCGGTTCGCCCGCTCACCCCGACCGGCGCCGCCACCTGAGGTGGGGCCGGAACGGCGGCCGGAGGCGCCGAGGCCCGCCTCCCCGGGCGCCGGCCACATCCTGACCGGTGTGGTGACCGGAGGCGAAGAGCCCCTGGCCCTGGTGGAGGAAACCGCCTCGGGCAAGACTCGTGTGTACCGGGTGGGGACGGACACTCCGGCCGGCCGCCTGCAGACAATCGACGTCGAGGGCGTCGTCCTCGATGTGGAGGGAGGCCCGCGTCTCATTCGGGTGGGGTACACCTTGAGCGGCGAGCGAAGCCAAAAGTTGTCTCGAATCACGTCTACGGTTGTCGGCGGGCCGCCGGCGACTCAAGAGGCAGGCGCCCCCGAAGGGCCTCGGCGACCCGGGCGGGGTGGGCGCGGAGCCGCCGCTCCCCGTATCACGGGCTCGCGCCGCGAGGAAATAATGAGGCGGTTACGGGAGCGGCGGCTTCGTGAAGAGAGGTCGGTGGGCGGTCAGGAGGAAGAGAAAGCGGTTGAGAGCGAAGCGGCCGTGGGCGGCCGATAGGGTAGGAACGTTGGGCCCTCGCTGGCCGGCGCGTAGAGCCGGTATGAGGAGACGACGATGCGCAGGTACAGAGCACTCTTGATGGCGGCCCTGGTGGTCGTGACCCTGGGCCTCTGGTGGACGACGGCGACGGGCTGGGCCCAGGAGACCGCTCCACCGGGGAGCGGAGACGACACGCCTGCTGAGGCTGTCCTCGAAGAGGCCGTGGAGGACGAAAGTGTCCTGGAGTTGGAGGGACCGGGGGAGAGCGACCGGGAAGGAGGCCAGCCGGCACCGGGGATCACCTTCAACTTCAGAGAAGCCTCGCTTGACAGCGTCATCGAGGCCATTGCCGAGGCCAGCGGGCTCAACTTCATCAAAGCCACCGACGTGGGTGGGACCGTCACCATCGTCAACCGGGAACGGTTGAGCGTCGAAGAGGCGTTGAACGTGCTCAACGAGGTGCTGCGGGTGCGCGGGGCTACCCTGGTTCGCTCCAAGACCTTGGTGACCGTGGTGCCCCTCGACCAGGGCCGGCTCTACAGCACGACCGTCCTGCAGGGCGAAACCCTCGATGACGTGCCTGACACCGCTGAGATCATCCACTGGGTCGAGCCGCTGCGCTACGTTGACGCCGGCAAGATCGCCCGTGACTTGGCCAAGTTGATGCCCAGTTACGCCAACCTGGCGGCCAACGCCGACTCCAATACCCTTATCATCACCGACACCGCGACCAACGTCAGGCGTCTCCTGACCATCATCAAGGCCGTGGATAACCCCCAGGTGACCACCGCCACTGTGCGGGTCATCGAACTGGTCAACGCCGACGCCCGTTCCCTGGTGGAGCCCCTGACCAGGCTGTTTGCCCCCCCCGAAGGGCAGTCTTCAGGACAGGCCCGCATGGCGCGCTTCCGGATGATGATGCGGGGTCGGGGACAGGGAGGAGAGGCCCCGGCGCAGCCGACCGAGCCTTCGACACGGCAGCAGGTGCGCATCGTGGCCGACGAGCGGACCAACAGTCTCATCGTCAGCGCCTCGGAGGAGATGTTGGGGGTGGTCGAGGACTTGGTCGGGGAACTCGACGCCAAGGAAGGGGGGGCGCTCCTTGACCTGCGGGTCTTCTTGCTCAAGAACGCCGACGCCGACGCGGTGGCTCAGGTGGTCCGGAGCCTCTTCGACGTTACTCAGGGAACCGGCCGACGGGTCCGGCAACTCCAGGACCAGGTCAATCGGCTGCGCTTTCGGCGGGGTCGGGGCGGGGGTGCACCGAGTCCTACCGCCGAGGCCGCGCTCAAGGAGGTGGTCAAGGTGGCCACTGACCCTCGCACCAATGCCCTCATCGTCATGGCCACCGAGGACAACCTGGAAGTCATCGCCCAACTCGTCCAGGAGTTGGATGACGAAGCTGCGGCCACCCCCCAGAGCGTGGCCATCATCCCCCTGGAGAATGCCGACCCCGCCGACGTGGCTCAGATCCTGGCCGAGATCCTCACCACCGACGAGCAACAGGTGCGGGTGCGGCGCCCGACGTCGGCCCGACAGCAGACCCGCCGCCAGCGGCAGCAGCAGTTCCGCCGATCCAGGCAGCGTCAGTCGACCCAGCAGCCGACCGGTGGTGGCACCCAGCGCCAACCGGGTGGCGGAGGTGGCACTCAGCAGCGCCGTGGCGGCGGCCAGAGTGAAGGACCGCGCGCCCTGGAGGAACTCCTGGGGCGTGGCTTCACTTCCACCCCCGACAGGGTGTCGACCATTTTTGCCATCCCCGGCGTTGAGCCGACCGTGGCCGTCTCACCTGGGGGCCCGGCGGTGCTGGCGCAGGAGCGTCGGTTGGACGTGCTTCGTGATGGAAGAGTTGGTCCTTCCGGCCCCCGGGCCCAAGCGGCCAGGCTGGGTCGTCCCGAGTTCGAGGAAGGCGAGTCCATCAGTATCACCTTCGACGAGCGTACCGGGGCCCTCATCGTCTCGGCGCCGGAAGGGACGCAGGAACTCATCCGTGACATCGTCTCCCGGCTCGACGCCGACCCGGCTGAGAAGTACCGGAGCGTCGTCTACCACCTCAACAACGCCGACGCCGCCGAACTGGCCGACGTGCTCAACAACATGTTCGTCGCCGCCGCCGTCGCCGGCGTCCCGGGCATCGCCGCCGAATTGCGCGGTGAAGTTCTGGTGGTGCCCGACGCCCGCACCAACAGTCTGATCATCACCACGGCGCCACGAAACTTCGAACTGCTCCTTGCCATGGTGGAGGACCTGGACAAGCCTCCGCCCCAGGTGCTCATCCAGGTGCTCCTGGCCGAGGTCACCCTGGACAAGAGCCTGGACTTAGGGCTGGATTTCGCCACCTGGGATAGCCTGGGCTTCGCTGAAGGTCAGCCACCAAGACAGTTCGGCGTCGGCGGCACCACCCTCTTCTACTCGCTGATCAACCGCAACCTGGCCGGGTTCCTGAACTTCCTCCAGAGCGAGGGGAAACTGGAGATCCTCAGCCGACCCCAGATCCTGGCCAGCGACAATCAACCCGCCCAGATCAGCGTGGGTCAGCGGGTCCCCTTCATCACCCGCGTGCAGTTCACCGAGGCCGGAAACACCATCTCCACCATCCAGTACGAGGACATCGGCATCATCATCACCGTCACCCCACACATCAACCCGGCCGGCGCGGTCAACCTGGAGATCGTGGCCGAGAACTCCAGCATCGCCGAGAGTACCATCGCACTTTCCGAACAGATCAGCGCCGCTGTCTTCAACCGGGAACTGGCCTCCACCACCGTGGCCATCGAGGACGGTGAGACCATCGTCATCGGCGGTCTCATCGAGAACGTCGTTGAGGAGCGGGTGAGGAAGATACCGCTGCTGGGCGACATACCTCTTCTGGGTGACCTCTTCTTCAAGAATCGCTCTGAGACCGAGGTGAAGAAGGAACTCCTCATCATCCTCACGCCCAAGGTGGTACGCACCAAGGAAGACCTGGCCAAGGTCTCTGAGGAGGAGAAGGCGCGCGCGGTGAGTCTCCAGCGTCCCGACGTCATCGAACTGGCCCCACCCGCACCACCGCCTCCCGGCGATCCGTCGCTCAACTGAGGCTTGCTCCGTCCCCCGGCGGTGGGTATTCTCCCTGGGGTGTGGCGGTGGGCGCTGCACTGGGCGCACGCACCTTCCTGACGGAGGAAACAACGGGACCTCCTCGATGAAGACCTTGGCTTTTGAAGACTTCGGCGACCTGAGCGTCGGAGCCTTTCCCTGCGACAACAGTGCGGTGGGCGAGTACCACTACAGACCTCCAGAGGGGAATCGAAGCCGGTGGTACGAAGGCACCAACTGGTACGGCTGGCGGCCCAGCGCCGGGTGGGCGGTCATCGAGGATGCTGGCCGACATCGCATGCTCCAGACCTTCGACCGGGGCGAGCCCATGCGGATGCTCGTCACCGGCGACCCGCTCTGGAGCGACTACACCGTGGAGGTCCAGGTTCAGCCTCTCACAGACCGGGAGTTCGTGGGGGTGCTGTTCCGCTACCAGACCAGCCGAACCCACTACCGGTTCGGCTTCACCGGCGGCGACACCCTGAAACTCATCAGGGCAGACCATGAGGCCCAGCAGACCCTCGCTCAGAAGCGCTTTGAGTACTCATGCGACCAAATCTACACGCTCAAGGCGGAGGTCGCTGGAAACCATATTCGCGCGCTCGTCGGCGGCGAGTTGCACTTTGAACTCCAGGACGACGCTTACGCCAGCGGCCGAGTCGGTCTCTGCGCGCTGACTCCGGCGCTCTTTGATTCCTGCACAGTGACGAACGAGGAAGCGGCCTACTCCACTTACATCCACACCAGGGACCAGGGGCAGCGGGAACTGGACGAGTTGCGGGAGCAGTACCCCAAACCAGCGCTCTGGAAGCGGATTGACACCAAGGGGTTCGGCACCGGCCGTCACCTCCGCTTCGGCCACCTTACCGGAGGTGAGAACCTCGAGATGGTCCTGGCGCAGAACGTGAAACTGACGCCCGCCAACGACAACCTGGCGACCGTGCGTTGCTTGACGGCTCTGGACCTTGACGGAAACGTCCTCTGGCAGTTCGGCGAGCCCAGCGCCGACCCCGATGCGGGGATGCTGACCGCCGACGTTCCGGTGCAGGTCTACGACATCGACGGCGACGGCCGCGACGAGGTGCTCTGCCTGAAGAACTTCAATCTCTACGTCCTCAACGGAAGTGACGGCACGGTGAAGGACGTCTTTCCGCTCCCCCGGAACCCACAGGACGAAAACAACTTCGGTCGGCTGACGGGCGACGCCATCATCATCGCCAACTTCAGGGGCCTCGACCGGCCGTCCGACATTGTCATCAAGAGTCGCTACAAGCAGGTCTGGGCCTACGACAACCAGTTCAACCTGCTTTGGACGCACCGGTGCAACACCGGCCACTTCGCCGTTCCCTATGACTTTGACGGCGACGGTCGGGACGACCTCTTCGTCGGCTACACCCTCATCGGCCCCGATGGCGACGTGCGCTGGAGTCTGGACTGGAGCGACCACACGGACGAGATCGCCATCGGGCCCTTCGACCCCAGCCGCGACGACGTGCAGATTGCCATCGTCTGTGGGGGGGAGGGGTTCAACATCCTCAGTCCCGAAGGTGAGGTCCTGTACCGTGAACGTCTCGGCCACGCCCAGCGGCTGAGCGCTGCGAAGTTCCGCCAAGACCTGGAGGGCCTACAGTTCTATGTGGTGACCTTCTGGGGCAACCCGGGCATCATCTCACTCCACGATTGCACGGGGAAGAGCCTGCTCGAGTTCGAACCGACGGCGACGGGCAACGTCCTCAATCCCGTCAACTGGACGGGGATGGGGACGGAACTGGCCCTCCTTTCAGGAAGTGTTGAGCATGGCGGGATGATCGACGGCCACGGCCGCCGGGTCGTCGTCTTCCCTGATGACGGTCACCCTGAACTGTGCGGCGAGGCAGTGGACCTGACGGGCGATGCCCGCGACGAGGTGGTACTGTGGGACCTGGAACGCATCTGGATATACACCCAGAACCAGCCCTTCACGGGAGAGCGCATCTACAGCCCCATCAGGTGCCCCCACTACAACGCCTCCAACTACCGCGCCGAGATTAGCCTGCCCGGGTGGACTGAGCGCAGAGGTGAATAGGGAAGTGCCGCCTTCGGCTGCAACTGTAGGGATGGGTCTTTAGGCCCGTCCGGCTTTGCTTTACCGGGTAACCCGCCGGTTCTGGGCAGCACACCTTGGGCGAAGCACAAGGTGTGGGCGTAGCCCCGGAAAACGTGGTGTATCCCTTTGGCGGGAACGTCCTTCGCAGCTTCCCGCGCTCCGCGCACACCTTGGCAGAGCCAAGGTGTGCCACCCCAGTGGCCTACCCCATCCGACTTTCAGTCTTGTCGGGGAACTCGCCAGGCGATGTCGTCGGTGCCGGTGTTTATCCACTCGCCGTCTCCCGCCTTCTCCGTCAGGCCGCCGTCATCCACGCCGTTCTTCCCGACGCTGTAGACGACCAGTTCCTCGTCGGTGAGCCGATAGAGGAGGTCCTTGCCTGTGAAGGGATCGACGGGAAGTTCGGGCAGAATGGCTGGAACAAGGGCTTCAATTGAGTCCGGGTACGAACCGGTTCTGTCCCGGCATGCCTCGAGGGCCAAGCCCAGCCGGGCTGTGCGCACTTCGGCGTGGGCCTTCGCGGCACTGGAGTGCATCCTGCTTAGGACCGGTACAAGGAGCCGCGTCAGCATGAAGACCCGCGACCGGGACTCGACCTCAGCGTCCCACGCGTTGAGACGGTCTCGTACCGTGTAGTAGGGCTTTTGGCCAAGTTCGACCAGTTCCCGTTCGTACCGAAGTAAGTGGGCCTGGTCTAACCTGTAGAGTGGCCGAAAGGGATAGGTGACGAAGTAGCGCAAGTACCAGTACTCTGAGGGTGGCAAGTTCCACTCTTTGACTACGTCCGGTGAGGCTCGTAACCTTTCCGAAAGGGAATACGCTGATGCTGTCTCCCAACGCAGGGCCTCGGCGACATCTATCAGACTTTCCAACTGTACGAGTGAGTCGCACAGTTGCAGGGCTGTCTCAGCAGCCATCGGCTTCGCTGTGGTCATCTGCCTGACCGCGTGGCAACAGAGATTGCTCACCGCATACTGGACCAGTTCTGAGATGACGGGACGGTCTGACTCGATGCGCTCGGCCAGCCTGACCACGGCCTGGATGTCGCTGACGGCTCCCGCCGGGTCACCCGTGACGTAGCGAAGACGCGCTCGTGTCAGCAGCGCCAAGGCGGCCTGGCGCACGCCTGACAGGTGTCGGAGGTTTATCTCGGGCGTCTCTTCGTACCGGAGGCCCCAGTTGCATTCGGGCATGGGGTTGGCCTGCTGGAGGAGACCGAAGACCATAGCCAGCCGCTCTGAGTCGACGTATCCAGTCATTCTGTCCCTCAGTTCCGCGCCCGGCGGGCCGGCGTCCGGCCATTCGTCTCGAATGTTGTACGGGAGGTCGCTCTGTTCGGTTTTCAGGGAGTGGAGCAGTTCGAAGGCGGCCCGGTAGAGGTGCGCTGCGTTCTCTCCGTACTCGACCCAGGGCTGGTTGTATTCCTTCATGTCGAGTTCGATGCCCACAGCCCGGGCCTTCTTGAATTCTCCTTGCAGCACCTGGTACGCCCAGATGTTGAGGACGGTGTGGAGGATGACGACCGCACAGACGAGCGCACATAGGATGATGGCGGTGCGCTTGAGTCCAAGCAGGCGGCACAACTTGAAGACCAGGCGCCTCAACTTGAAGATATCTACGTAGCGCAAGGGACCAGGAAACTCCCGCTCCTTTGTCAGCCACGACCACAGGCCTTTCATTGTGATAACTCCTTGACCAGGCGCTCGCGCTCTCGCCACCATGACGGCGGCCTCGGCGGGTAGCGATTCCAGTAGACCGCCAAGTGCCCCCACCGCATCGTGAAGCCGTTCAGAGCCTCGACCAAAGAGACTCTACTCGTGGTAGCTGGTTCTCGAGCCGGGCCCGCTGCTCGAACCTGTGTGCGGGAGGACATGAACCACTCCGTTCCCAGGTTCAACGCGATGAGGAGGACGGCGGCCGCCACCCAACGCCAAAGTCTTCGCCGTGGGATCATCCGCGGCAGTTGCGCTGCCTCCCCGAAGACAGTGGCGCGAACTTTGGCCGATGGCTCAGCTGGCTGGTACTTGCGGAGGCGTGCCTCGATGTCTTCGAACTCGTTCAGGTCAGCCATTTTCGGAGTTTCTCCATGGCGTAGCGGTATCGGCTGGCAGCGGTGTTGGCCGGGATGTCCAGGGCCTCGGCTACCTCGGCGAAGGTCATCCCCTGCCAGACCTTGAGCACCACCACCGTCAACTGTTCCTCAGGCAATCGTGATAGTGCCTCATTCACTTCGAGCACTTCCTTTACAGCCACTCCTTCGGAGGCTTCCACCAACTCAAGAGCCGAACTCGCCGCAACCGCCCCACGCCTGAGGTGCGAAGCCTCGTTTCGCACGACACGGAGCAGGTACGAGCGAATATCCTGCACCTCGCGCAGTTTATCCCGGCTCTTGAGCAGGCCCAGGAAGACGTTCTGCACCACCTCCTCGGCCACGTCCCGGCTGGGGGTTAGCGCCAGGGCGAACTGATAGAGCATCCGCGCATGCCGATCGTACAGTTCACCCAGGGCCTGAACGTTACCGGCTGCGATGCGGGTGAGAAGTTCGTCTTCTGTCATTCGTCGAGCGCCGGGATCTGTTTCTCGTCGGGCTTCTATAAGAAGAGAGCGTGTTCAGGTGGGTATTTGTCTACTGCGAGGGAGCGAATTCTGCAATGGTTACTCTTCCGGCCGGGACTCCCGGCAACGCTTGGGAGAGCGTCAGCGCGTGCACCACCAGGCGATGTCGTCGGTGCCCGGTTCGATCGTCTCGCCCTCTTGCTCGAACTCCGTCAGACCGTCGTCGTCGACACCATTGAGACCGACGCTATAGACAAAGAACCCTCCGTCATCCCGCGCGTACTTGAGGGGCTGGGCCGTGAAGGGGTCAAGCGGAACCTGGTCGAGGAACTCCGGTGCCAGTGCATCAAGCGCTTCAGGGTACCTGCCATGGTCGGCTTTATACAGTTTGAGTGCGAGAGCCACCTGAGCCAGCGCGATGCGGGCCTCCGCCTTCGTTGCGTCCTCCTTGATCCTGACGAAGACGGGCGCCGACATGATGGCCAGCACTTCACCCGGATCCTTGAACTCCCTCTTCCCCAGTTCATCGGCTAGGGCTGCGAGTCGGTCCATCTCTGATCGAGCCTCGGGATACGGTTTTCTCCCGAGTTCGACGAGTGGCTGCATTTCCTTCAGGCATGAGGCCGCGACGCGTCGCATGATCGGCCTCGTCAGCCAACGGAGCGCGGACGACTGCGGTGTCATGTCGACCAGGCTTCGCCTGGTGACAACGCGCTCGCCCTTGAATGCCCGCGAGAGACCGCGGCGCAGAGAGTCCCCCACGGTTTTGAGGTCCTGGATGAAGGCCCGACATATCTCCGGCCCGGGTTGGTGTTCGCTGAGTATGAGATCGGCCGAGTCCAGGCTTTGTGAGACCAGTGCCAAATGAACCATAAAGGATATGAGCACTGGTTCGCTGGCCAGGACCTGGGACACCAGCAAGCCCGTTCGAGAGTCTTCGAGGGCCCCGT
>CBDVDV010000085.1:0-14617 GCA_965372835.1 uncultured bacterium
CCCCCAGGAACTCGCTCACCGGTGTACCGATCCGGACCTTCAGATGACGGGGCTCCGGACACCCCGGCCCGCCGACAGCAACCACCCGTTCGCTCAGCGGAAGGCCCTCACCCAGGCAGCGACCTACCGCCACTACCGCCTGCACATCCAGCACCCAGATGGGGTCTTCAGTCCCCAGGTTCGGCTCCGCCTCGCGCAGAGCCTTGCAGAGCACCCGCTCGTTTTCCACCGGGTAGATGATGGGCGCAAAGGTTGGTCTCACCCAGGCCCGCCCGGCCACCGCCCACCTGATCTCCTCGGCCAATCGGCTCTGCTCCTTGGGCAAGATGAGGTGGATCCGTCCGTAGCCCTCGAGCAGTCGCTCCAGGAAACCCAGCCCCGTGAAAAAGCGCATTTTCTCCCGGCTCAGGACCACGTTGCCCCGCGTCCGGAAAGGCTCCGCCTTGAGCGCGTTGACAATGATGGCTTTGGGGGCCGGGGCATCCAGGGGCGGCACGCTGCCCGAGGTGCACTCGTACAGCAAGGGCCAAACGCCGCCACGGGCCAGTTGTCGGCGAAGGTCGGAGGGGCCCAGGTCCTTGCCATCGTCGACGAACAGCCCCCCCACGGGCTCCGCGGTGCCGTCTTCCGTCTCCAGCGACAGGCGAACAGGACATCCCCTGTCGTTGGTCTCCACCGTCACCCGTCCGCCCGCCGGGGCTGGGAGCGACAACGTGTTCCCGTCGGGATTCGCCCGCCCGGGCCACTGAGCCACGGCCAGCACGTCGCCAAAACGGACCCGCTGGCCGCTGGTCACCGCGGGCTGGTAACTGATGCCTCCCACGGTAAGGGGCAACAGGAGGCGCTCAGGCAGCGGCCACTCCTGGACCGTGGCCGACGGCCGACCCTGGATGCGGGGCAGGTACCCCCCACGAACTTCCATGGCACGTCCTCTATCGAGCGCCCACTGGGCCCCGCGCGCGGTCCGTGGCTCCCGCGTATTCGCAAAGCCCACGGCCGCTTCCTGACCCGGCGCCGAGACATGTTTGCAGAGCTCCCAACAGGTCCGCATCGACAAAGTCCGCCGCCGCGGCCTGGACCATAGGCCAAGGCGCCAAAAGCCGAGGGGCAGAAAGAAGGAGTTTGAGGATCCTCTCACGTACCAGTTCTCGCACCTTCTTCTGCGAGCCTTTGCCTGCGAACTCGGACCGGTACAGGGCGGGGAGCGTCAGCTTGTTCCGCTTGGCGTCGGTGCCCAGGGTCTTGCCGACCGCGCTCTCGGCTCCGCAGAAGTCCAGCAGGTCGTCGGCCAGTTGGTACGCGGTCCCCAGCCGGTAGCCGCACTCCTGCAGGGCCGCGGCAAGGACCTCATCCTCACCCGCACACGCGCTACCGACGAAGGCGAACAGGGCGCCCGTTTTGCCCCGGGCGACGGCCAGACACTGCTCCTCGCTCAAGCGACGGCCCCGCCAGTGAAGCTCGTGGACCGCCTCCGCCTCACACATCTCCCGGACCTTGCGACAGAAGAGGTGAAGAATCCTCCGGATACCGGTCTCGGCCAGAAGACACGCCGCATCAGAAAAAAGCAGATCCCCGATGAGGATACTCGCCCCAGGGGAGGTCAGGCGCCAGAAGGCAGGACGACCCCGGCGAAGCTCCCCACCGTCAATCAGGTCATCGTGCAGCAGACTCGCTGCGTGGACCATCTCCACCGCCGCGGCCACAGCCGTGACGACGTTGCGCGGGATGAGCGTCGACCCCGCCAGCCGGAGGGCCAGCCTGGCCCGAAGCATCTTGCCCCCGAGCAGGGCCGCCAGGGAATCTGCCCCCAAGCCACGCAGACGAGACAGCCTACTGCGCACCAGAGCGCACAGGGCATCCAAGTCTGTGTCCAATCTTGCCGTTCTCGTCGTAGTACTGACCCGGGCACGCTCTCGCACCTGTCCTACGGCCGGCAGCAGAGCGGAGGTCGGAGACATTTCACACCTTTGCTACCCGGACCATGGTGTCGTAAAAGCTGGCGCTACCTCCGATGGGGTCGGTCAGGCAGACATTGCCGACCACCGTGTCCTCGAGCATTATCGGATTGGGTGCGATGCCCCGACCGCGCTTGGGATCGCCCTTGACCAGCATGCCATCGACAACGACATCAGAAGAACCGTAGGCCCAGTGGCCGAAGTGCCAGGACACAGCTACGACCCCCGGTCGGATTCCCTCCAGCACCTGGAGTTTTCCTTCTGTGTGACGGACGTCGCCGCCCCCGAGGTCGTAGGCTCCGTCCGGATTGGTCGGCGAGCTGAGCCGGACGCGGTCCCCGGTCCTGAATCCCAGTCGGCCGGCGTCCCGGCTGTTGATCAGGACGGCGTTGACGGGCAGCACCTCCCCCAGCCACAGGTTGCCCGGCGCGGTACGGGAATGGCCGGCAAAGATTTCTTTGTAGGTAATGAGATGGAAGGGGTAGGCGCGGTCTCGTGGGACGGGTGTTCCGTCGGCGAAGGTGGGTCCCTCCAGCCGGGGCAGACCGTCGAAGTGCTTTCCGCTGATGGAGTTCCTGCCCTTGGCCACGTCCTCGACGAAGAGTTGGAAGATTCCCTTGAAGGGATGGGCTTGTCGGTCGCCCTTGTGCATCCGGTCCGAGTCCTCGAACCGGCCGCCACGATTGAGGACGTAAACCACATGCGGCCAGTAGGCCTCCCCGACGGACTTTCGCCAGCGCTGCTCATCGAAGACGCTCTTGGGGAGATGGCGTCGGGCCTTGCTGAACAGTTCCATCTCTTCGGCGCTGGCCGCAGGAACAGCATCCCCTTCCTTATCCCCCATGGCAATGTTGGCCACCGGCTTGAGGAACCAGTCCTCCTGGCGATGGAAGTCCCGGCCCGGGCCGAAAGCGTCCCTGCCGATACCGGGCAGGCCGAGTTTCTTGCCCAGGGCGAGAAGGAAGGCCTCGAGGTTGATGGGCATTTCGACCCCGCCGACGGTGGTGCTTTCCACCAGGGGGGCCACGACGGGCTGACGCACCTTGCTCACGGTGACCAGCATGGCCGGGGTGATGTGCGGCGTTCCCCAGCGCTCCCAGGCGGCGGTGTCCGGGAAGATGTAATCGGCATACATGGAGGTCTCGCCGATGACGATGTCACAGGCGATGAACAAGGGGACCTTCTTGGTGTCGCGCAGAATGTCGATCTGCTTGTGGCCGGCGGGGCAGGACAGCACCGGCGTCCCCTTGTGCAAGAAGAGGACTTTGACCGGATAGGGGTAGCCGTCACCGGCCGAGGGGACCACTTCCTGGTACAGGTTGTTGGTGTAGGGATACCAGGGCCGCTTGGCCGGGTAGCCGCTGAAGAGAGTACTCTCCTCGTAGCGTGCCTTCTCCCGGTTAATGGTCACCCCGAAGAGAGGGAACTTATCCGGGTGGAGTTTGCTGAAATTGTAGACGTTCCCGGGCTTTCCGCCGAACTCGTGCCAGTGACTCCCGCCCTTGGCCATGCCACCTTTCCAACCAGAGTTGCCGATGAGGAGGTTGAGTGTGACGAGCGCCTGGGCATTGTAGTAACCGTCGGTGTGCTGCACGGGTCCTCGGTAAAACTCGGCCACCGCCTGCTTGCCGTGGGAGGTGAACTCGCGAGCCATCTTGACAATGGTGCTCTCCTGGACGCCGCTGATTTCGGCGTACTCGGCGATAGTCTTTTCCCGGACGCGACTGGTGAGCAGGTCGAACGCGGTTCTGGCGACAACGCCGTCCCGGTCCAGTTTCGCTTCCAGGTCCCCTTCGACGACGTTGGTCTTGTCGTTGGGGTCAACGGCCCGGAGCTCTCCGCCCCGGGAGACGACGAACTGCAGGTCGGCGCCGATGCCGAGTTCGTCGGCGCGCAGGTAGCGCGCTGGACGATCACCCTCGAACTTCACCAGATAGGAGGCCGTGGTCCAGCCGGTTTCTCCGTCCTTGGCAGCAGCGGCGGCATTGACGTTCTCCAGGAAGCGGCGGTCGAAACGGTCGTTGTCGAGGAGCCAACGGATCATCCCCATGGCGAAGGCTCCATCGCCACCCGGTTTGATGGGAATCCACCAGTCGGCCTTGCCCGCCGAACGGGACAGGCGGGGATCCACCACCGCAATCTTGAGCCCGTGATTGACGACGGCGTTGGAGACGAGCTGCGAGAGCAGGGGCGGACCGAAGTTTGCGTCGGAGAAGCCGGTCCCGAAGAAGATGATAAAGCGGGCGGCGGTGATATCGGGCTTCATGTGGGTCTTGCCTTTGGCCCACTTCCCGTTCTGCCACTGGTTGCTCATCTGCTGGAAGGCGATGTGGTGGCTCTGCTCGCAGATGGTGGTGTGCTCGAAGGCGTTCTTCGAGCCGAAGCAGTCGAAGGTGAACCACTTCATCAGTTCCTTGCGGCCGTGCTCAATGCGACCGGCCAGGAAGACGAACTGGTTGTTTTTTGGGCCCAGGTCCGGGTGGTCTGGGTCGATGAGTGCGTCCAGGTGGTCGGCGTGGTGCCGCTTGAATTCCTCAGCGGTCATCTCCTTCTTCTGGACCTTTTTCACATCCGCGGCCAGGGCCTGGGCAACGGCCCGGTCGCGCAACGCGTACACCTCTCTGAGCCCTTCCACGTGACCTTCGCCGAAGAGGTCGCCCCCTTCGACGATTTCCTCGATGGCCTTGGCGAAGTCAACAGTTATCCACTGGGCCCCACCGCGCGGGGTGCCGGGCTTCCTTTTCAGGACGGTGCGAATGCGATAGGGGTCGTAGAGCGTTTCGATTCCGCTTTGTCCTTTGGGGCAGATCTTGCCCTGGGTGACCGCGCCCTTTCTCAGCGGGCTGGCGTAGGGCAGATTGGGGATTCTGCTCTGGGGGGAGTAAGGGCTGCCGTCGATCTTGACCAGAACCCCGTCCACCACCTTGCATTTGATGGGACAGGCCGTGTGGCACTGGAGGCAGGCGGAGTAAATGACGTGCGCCGGGTCGTCATACACGTACTCGTGTTCACCACGGTCGAGCTCGGCCAGGTGTTGAGCCTGGGCCAAGCGTGAGAACACGGCCGTGACGCCTCCCATAAGTGCGCTGGAGCCGCCCAGGAAGGCGGCCGAGCGCAGGAGGTCCCGCCGGTTGATTTGTGCCCCTCTCGCGGGCCTTGCCTTCTGGTCAACGTCAGTCATGCCAAGGGACCTCCTTCTGGGGCGGGTTTGTACGCCGCGACTTCGAGAGGAAGAAGTTTGAAGGCAGCCAGGAATATCCACACGCCCAGCGCCACCACCCCCAGGACCACCAGCCATTCGTGGAGGCTGGGGAAATAGCCGAGTGCGTAACGCGGGTGGTAGTTGGACCCTACGAGCGAGTCAAAAGCCGGGGTCATCTGAGCCGGGATAACCAGGTTCACGCGGGCCGCGACCATCCCCAACAGTATTAGGAAAGCCGCCGACCCCAGCCAGCCGACGCGACTCCCCGTCCTTGGCAGGAGCACCAGCAGGATGGGGACCACCGCTCCCACACCGATCTGCACGAACCAGAACAGCCACCCATAAGGGCCGAACAGTGTCAGTAGCCAGGCCTCAGTGTCGTGAGGCACAGCACCGTAAAGCGTGGTCAGAACATCGGAGGTGATCAGGAGTAAGTCGAAGACGAGTATGCCTGCCGTCAGCCGAGCCAGTAGGCGCACCATCTCGCGTTTCGGCTCCCGGGGCAGTCGAGAAAAGAGGGCGGTCAGCATGGTGAGAAGCGCGCCACCCGAGGCCAAGGCCGAGACCAGGACGACGATGGGGAAGAGCCCGCCGAACCAGTTGGGGCGGGCCTTGGCCACGGCGAAGATCGCTCCCTCACCGCACAGGGCGATGACGGCGACCGGGATGCCCACGATACCCAGAGCCTTCAGCCATGACCTCTCCTGGGCGAGGACCCGCGGTTCCAGGCTGCTCCTGCCCAACGTAAGTAATCGGTACAGCCAGGTCAGGCGGTCGCCGGCCTGGGCCTTCTCTACGAACCGGGGGCGAAGGGCCAGATAGAGCTGGCCAAGGACGATGACGCCGTAGAGCAGGTACAAAAGCGCCATCCAGGCCATCACTGAAGCTGGGTTAAAAGAGGTCAGTAGCCGATAGAAACGCTCGGGGTGCCCGAGATCCAACTGGATAAGCAGGCCACCGAGAATAAGAGAGCCCAAGGCGCCAAACAAGGCTATGGGACCTGCGGGTTGCAGGCGTTTAACCTGGAATACATAGACCAGCGTGGAGAAGAGAAAACAGCCTGCAGAAAGCCCCAGGAAATAGATGTACATCGCTATCCATATACCCCAGGGCACGTGTTGTGTAGTGGCCTGGTGGATGTGCCCTTCTGTGAGTGTGATCACCATGGCCAAGAGGCCGACGGCCGTGACCAGGGCAAGGAGAACATAGCCGAGTAGCCGAAGGGCAGACCGTGCCGAAGCGCTTTGCTTTCCCATATCTCCAAGTTCCTCACGTCAGGTAGTAGACCGCCGGTTCGTTTCCTAACTCTTCTTTCAGGCGCATGTGGTGGCGGGTGGCCAGGAGTTCCCGGAGCTTCTCACCGTGCACCCAGCAGCGGGCTTCCGGGTCGTTGAGGTCACCGAAGTGGATGGCTTGGCCGATGCAGGTCTCCGCGCAGGCCGGCGCCAGGCCTTTGACGACGCGGTGGACGCAGAAAGTGCACTTGCGGACGTTGCCGATGGGCGACTTCATCGGCCGCCGCCTCCTCTTCTCGCCGTACTCCGGAGAGGGCTGCGCCTCGAACGGTGTTTGCTCGGGGTGATAGTTGTGGCCGTAGTCGAACGCGCGGCTCCCGTACGGACACGCCTGAATGCAGTAGCGGCAGCCGATGCACTTGTCGTAGTCGATGACGACGATGCCGTCTTTCCGGTAATAGGTGGCCTTGGTGGGACAGACCTTCACGCATGAAGAATCGGTGCATTGCATGCAGGGCTTGGGAGTAAACCGTCGGCGGACGTCGGGGTAGGTACCTACTTCCTCCTCCATCACCGGGTTGTAGGTCACTCCCGGCGGCGTGTGGTTCTCGGCCTTGCAGGCCATTGCGCAGGCGTGGCAGCCGACACATTTTCTGCGATCAATGACCATCCCCCAGCGTATGGCGGTTTCTGACGAAGGCCGTCCCGGTGTGCTACAGCCACCGGCAGTCGAAACCACTACCGCTCCGACCCCCCGTAAGAAGTCTCGCCTCGAGACATGTGCCATTGATGACCTCCCCGCGCCTTCACCTTTGTCGAACAGATCGACCCCGCCGTCAGAGACAGCTCTCCACCCCTCGGTTGCCGATGCCCAGAGCCATTTGGCGAGATCGCGCGGCTCCACCCAACCGTCCACCAATATCATTTGCAAACTCCGTGCCATAAGGCGCCGACGTGGCGGGGCCGGAATGGGTGCCCGCAGACGATGGATTGGAAAGCGCGGAAAGTGGCGGGGAGTTTAGGAACCCGTTCAGCCCTCCTGCGACGGCCGCCACTCACGGGGCCGAAGGACGGCGCGTGTCCGGCGGCTGCGGACGACGGATAGTCGTCATTCGGACGAATCTTCGTCGCTCGGCGTGCCTCATGCCTCCCCGGGCCGTGGACGGAGACGGGGTGGAATGGACGACCACACTCCGGTCTGAGTGGACCGGTACCTCGGTGGGCTCATAGGCGAGCGTCTGGTCCTACCCGGACGGAGCCGCCGCAGAGAAAGAATGGAAGAACTATCCGGATCAGCCGGCGCCTGAAGGAACTTTCTCGCCCGGTTCCGCGGCATCCATGGACTTGGCGACCTTGTACTGAAGGGTCGAGCGGGGAATGCCCAAGAGCTCGGCGGCCCGAGCTAAGTTGCCCCGAGCCCTGAGCAGCGCCCAGCGCACGATACGGCCCTCCACTTCCTGAAGTGTCTTGTGCAGGTCCAGGCGCTCACAGGAACTGAAATGGACGGTCACGGGAGCAGAGGCAAGATGAAACTCTTCCAGTGGTGGCAGATCTCCCAACTCGATGCGGTCGGAGCTGGCAAGCGTAACCAGTCTCTCGATCAAGTGCCGGAGTTCCCTGACGTTGCCGGGCCACCGGTAAACACACAACCGTTCCAGCACCTGCGGCGAGAGACTGATGTCAGGCCTGTTTGCCCGCAGGGCGGCCTGCTCCAGAAAGAAGTCCACCAGCAGGGGGATGTCTTCGAGGCGGTCACGCAGAGGCGGGAGGTAGAGCGGCACCACGTTCAGCCGGTAGTACAGGTCGTCGCGAAAGCTGCCGCTGGCGACCATGGCGGAGAGGTTGCGCTTGGTGGCCGCCACCAGACGAATATTGACCCGAATGGACTTTTCCGAACCCACGCGCTCAAAGGTGTGCTCCTCCAGCACCCGCAGCAGTTTCACCTGCACCTTCGCAGGAATGTCGTCCACGTCGTCTATGAGCAGCGTGCCCCCGTGGGCCAACTCGAAGCGGCCGAGCCGACGTTTCACGGCACCGGTGAAGGCGCCCGCCTCATGTCCGAAGAGCTCCGCTTCCACCAGTTCGGAAGGCAGCGCCGCGCAGTTCACCGCCACGAAGGGACCCTCCCTCCGGTGACTGGTCTCGTGGATGAGGCGAGCCACCAGCTCCTTTCCCGTGCCCGACTCCCCTTCGACCAGCACCGTGGTATCGGTGTTGGAGACCGCGTGCACCTGTGACAGCACGGAACGGATGGCTTCGGAGCGACCCACCAGACGGGTTTCGCTGCGACCGCAGCGTAACTGCCGGCGCAGGGCCTCATTCTCTTCCTTCAGTCCCTCGACCCGAAGCAGTCGGTCGAGCTTCAGCAGCAGTTCCTCCGTGGAAAAGGGCTTCTGGAGGTAGTCGTAGGCGCCCAGCCGCATCGCCTCCACCGCCGAGTCCACCGTGCCGAAGGCCGTCATCACGATGACCTCTTGCTCCGGGCGCTCCTGGCGGAGCCGACGAAGAAATGAGATGCCGTCCTCGCCCGGCATGCGCAGGTCGGTCACCACCACGTCGAAATGCCCCTTCTGGAGCAGAGGGTCTGCCTCCAGGGGGTTGGCGGCAACCTCGACGTCATAGTCCGCGGCTTGGAGTTCCTCAGCCATCACCTGACGCTTGATGGGTTCGTCATCGACGATGAGGAGTCGCCGTCTGCCAGTGTTCACTTATCTTCCCTCTCCCTTTTGCCTGTCAGCTTGGGCCGCGCCGGTGGGCCCCGGGCACTGCTCTCGGTCACAGGCGCCCGTCTGATCGGTAGCCCTGGGCAACAGCATCACGAAGCAGGCCCCGCCCAACGGGGACCCGTCCAGAACGATATCACCTCCGCAGTGACGCAAGTTCTGCCGAGACACGGTGAGCCCCAACCCGGTGCCCCGGCCTGGCTCCTTTGTGGTGAAGAAGGGCTCGAAGATCTTTTCCCGCAGCTCACCGGGCACGCCAGGGCCGTTGTCTTCGACCGTCAGGCGCACCCAGCGGTCGTCGCACTGACCCCCGAGCCGCATCTTGGCTCCAGGCCGGCCCTCGATGGCATCCGAAGCGTTGAGAATGAGATTCAGCAGGGCTTGCTCGACCGACTGTCGGTCGCACAGACAGGAGCAGTCCCCGGCCACGGCCCAGCTGAGCTCCACACCACGCTTGGCCAGGCGGCCCTGGACCAGGCCCGCCACCCCGCGAACGAGTTCACCCACGTGACAGACCTCCGCCGCAGCGGGACCCGGGGTGCGGGCGAAGGCCAGCATCTGTCTCATCACCCGCTCGATGCGGGTCAGTCCGTCCCGGGTCAGAGGGAGGAACCTCTTGGCCCGCTCGCTCTGCTCGGGGTCCGCGCTCAGGTGACGGACGCATTCGATGACCCCGTCCAAGGGATTGATGACCTCGTGGGCCAGACCGGCCGCCAACTCACCCACCGCCGCCAGCCGCTCGGTCGAACTCATCTTGCGCGCGGTGGCCTCCCGCTCCGCCTCCAACTGCCTGAGATCAGCAACCATGGTGGCGATGGCCTGAGCCAACTCCCTCACCTCAGCGGTACCTTCCACGTGAAACTCCTCGGGCAGCACCCCGCCACTGGGCACCCGGGAGGCCACCCGACCCAGTTCGGCCAGCGGCGCCCCCACCCGTCTCCCTATGGCTCGGGCCATCCACAGCATCAGTCCCAAAGCCACTGCGAAAGCCCCGACCAAGACAACCGTGACGCGTCGGCCCTCAGCCACCACCTGCCGACGCGAGAAACCCACGTGGAGCCAGCCCAACTGCCCCTCGAACAATGGCACCGCCACATCCAGTAGAGGCCCCTCGCTGGAATCGAACCGCACCGAGTTCGGCGAAGGCTGCGCCGGTGGGGGGTCGGCCTCAGCCCCCGGTACCGCCGGGGAGGACAGCTTGGGAACGGCTGCTTCCAGCAGTGCCACGGGGAAGCCGTCCTCGAAGGTGTGCGCCAACACCCGACCGCGGGAAGAGGCCACGAAAGCATAGCGGACGTCAGGCTCCGTTTTGGTGGCCTGACGGAGGATTTCGACGAGCGTAAGCTGATTCTCGGTCAGAACCGGGTCCAAAACCTGAGCAGCCAGAGTGCGAGCCACTCCTTTGGCCCGTTCTTGCAGCTCCCGCTCTGTGGCCTGGAGCACCCGCCAGCTCGCGTAGCCTCCCACCACCAGCACCAGCACCAGGACCCTGGCGGAGCCACCCCAGGTAATCAATTTGCCCAGAGTCCAGGGCCTCATGGTTCCCTCCCGGTGGGCCGGGCCCCCGAAGCCGAGCGTGAGTGAACGGTGGTGAAAAGTTGGTAGGCCGACTCGTACTCCTCTTCCCGGGGTTCGACAAAGCGGACGATGCCTAACTCACCGAGCACGGCCCGGGCCACAGGCTTCTGGTGCAGGGACAGGATGACCTGCTGGAGCCTCTTTTTGAACTCCGGGTCCAAGGCCGTCGGCACCACCAGAGGGGGCGGGCCGAAGACCTCGCTCTGCCACGCGATCCGCACCCGCTCGGCCAGCGTCGGGTTTCCCTCCAGCATCGACTGGAAGACCAAAGCATCGACGGCCGCCGCGTCCACCATGCCGGAGGCCACCGCTTCCACTGATCGATCGTGACTGCCGGTAAAAACGATTCTCCCCAGGAACTGGGTGGGCTGGTGGCCTCTCCGCAGCAACTCCGCCTGCGGAACCAGGCAGCCGGTATTGGACTCGGGATCGGAAAAGGCCATGGTGCTCCCCCCGAGGTCATCCGGGCCCTGGATGGAACTCCCACGGGGCACCAGAAGGAGTGACCGGTAGGTGAGCCCCTCCCGAAACTCGGGCTGAGCCAGCAGCTCGACGCGGCCACGGTCGCGCGCGTGGACGTAGGTGCCGGTGCAGACGAAGGCCACGTCCACCGTCCCCGCCTCCAGAGCCTCCCGTACCTGGGCGTAGGAAGATCGCAGTACCAGATGGCTCTCCAGCCCCATCTCTTCTCCCACCAGGCGGACCAGGTCCTGGTAGGAGACGAAGGTCCGCTGGGCGCTGACCATGGTGGCGACGGCGAAATGGAGCGCCGCTTTGGGGGTTGACCGGCCTGCGGTCTGTGCGCCCCGCCGAGGAGCCGCGCGCGGGACCGGCGCGCGGAGGGAAAGATCAACAAAAGGCTGCTCAGACGCGGCCCAGGAAGCAATCACCCTGAGTCCGATCAGGCCAACCACCATCAGCACCACGACCAACACCAGTGTACGAATGGGCCACCCCCTGTTGCACAAAAGACCAGTTCTCCGACCGTTATACTTATAATACACGCTTTCGGCACAGCCGTCAAGCGCCACCTGCCCGCGGACGACAGGTTTCGGTCGGCTCCCTGCGGGCACCGCAGAGCGGCTCCGAAGGGACTGGTCCGCGCAGGAATGAAAGCAGATGCGACTCTGACGGAGGAAGGACGAAGGCAGAAAGCCCGGCGCGCACGCCGAGGTTCCGGTCCAGCATCTGCTGTCGCCGAGGCGATTCCATGAGGCTGCCCGCTCATCTCAGACGGACACCGGGACAGATGAAGAAGGGCCCGACGGCCTCAGTGGCGGCCGCTGGGCCCTTCTTTGCTGCTATGCTCCGCCGTAAGCCTCGGAGCGGTGCCGATCTAAAAGGCAATGGCCAGCTGCGTCAGGAACTCGTTGTTCTGGACATCCGGGCCACCGGTTTCCTCGTTATTCACCGAGTACTCACACTTGAGTGTGATGTTCTTGGTGATATCGAAGATAGCGGCGACGATGTGCTTTTCCCGGTCCCAGGTGCGGGCGTCGACAGGGACCCGATCCAGGTTCTTCAACTGGTACCGGCTGTAGCTGTAGAGCAGCTCCACGGCGGTAAAGAACTTCCGTCCACCTCGATCGACGCCGGGCAGATGTATCTTGTAACTGGGGCGGAACTCGTAGGTGTCGATCTCCAGGTTGGAGACGGGGCCGTGAGCGAACTGGGCCACGAACTGGAAGTCTCCCAGTTTGTAGCTGCCGATGAGCCCGTAGACGTTGGCCTCCAGCTCCGGCTCGGCGAAAGCGGCCGAGAAGCCAGCCACGTCGTCGATTCTTCCGCCGATGTCGTTCTGCAGGTCCAGGTCCTGGGTGCTGAACCAGCCCAGCACGTCAACCGTGCCGCACTTCTCCAGATCCATACTGTTTCCGACGCCGCCACGCCACATCTTGTGGTTGTTGTAGTCCACGTTGTTCTCGTCATAGACCAGCATCTCGAAGGGGCCGCTTCCGTCCTGGATGCTGCGGTCGTCGATACGGTTGCCGTTGGAAACCTGAGCATACCAGAATGGATTCAGCAACGGGTGCAGGTCCATGTGCCCCCCGACGCGGATACCGAGGTCGTCGTCACGGAAGAAGGTGTTGGTGACCAGGTCGTAGTTCTCGGTTTTCCGCTTGCCCGGCTTCCAGGTCTTCTCGAAGTAGTTCATATCGCCGACCATCAGGTAGGTATTGGTGGGGTCCCTTGGCAGGCAGACGTACTCCAGGAAGTTCTTCCACCTGAGGTAGGCCTCGTCCACGTTGACACTGTTTTCCTTGCCGGCAGCCGTGCCGGCGAACTCGATGACCGCCACCAGACTGATGTCGTCGTTGAAGAAGACTTCGGGCTTGAGTACCAGTTTGTCGATCTGGAACGTGGAAGCCCCGTCGGCCTCCCGGGCGCTGGTGGTGACATCCACTTCGTTGCGGTCGGCTTGGGTGTCCAGGAATTCAAACTCCACCTTCCCGCCCAGTTTCCACCACTCACCCTTCAGCGACGGAACCCCTTTGGAGAAAAGCCCGCCCTTCTTATCGACTCGTTGCTCTTCGATGATCTTCTCGACGATAGCGGAAAGGTCTTCAGGAGCCCCGGCGACCGCCTCCGCTTTTTGGCGAAGTTCCTCACGGAGGCCCTGGATTTCCTTCTCCTGGGCGGCCAGCCGCTCCTCTTGAGTTTCTAACCGGCTCTCCAGGGCTTTGAGGTCCTCCGCCACCGTGCTCGATTCTTGTGCTAAAGTGCTCGGCACCATGAGAACGCCCGTCAGACACAAGAGTCCTATCAACTTTACCGTGAAACGAGTGCCCATCTTCATCGCACTGTTCCTCCTCCCCAAAGCCATCTCTCCAGGCTCGTGGCCGACGGACGACCTGAGCCTTTGACTGGGTCTGACAACTGCAGCGGCAGCAGTATCCGCTGCATGCAAGGGCCGACCGGTCGTCTCCCGTGTGACAGGGCGCTTGTGGAGTGAGCAAGAACTGTGCCATGTCGGACACGCTTGCCCGCACTCCCGCCTCCGGCGTTCGCCACCGGAGAACATCTCCCGAGAATCGGCGCGAAATCAAGGAAACCAGCACGCTCTTCCTCTTCCAACGACACCAATGCCCCCGCCCGAAGCGGTGGCGGCGTGAAGGCGCAAGAACACTGTGAAGGAGCGGTGCCGACAGAATCTCGTTGTTTGAAACGAATCTTCGTTGCTCGGCTGCGACTGGATCAGTTTCAGGCGGCCACTCGTCAGCCGGCAAAGGCGTACCCGGGTTCCGCCATGCATCAGGCGCTGTGGCGCCCACTGGAAGACCTTCAAGACATCCCCCAACGGGCGTTCTCTACGGTTTTATCGTGTCACCGAGAAAGCGACTTAAATGGACCTCTCATTTACTGTGGGGCTCATCTCGGCGAAGAAGCCCTGCAGGTCTGCGACAGCCAAACAGACTGTCCCCAGAGGGACCCGCTGGTAAGGGAGATTCCCCTGTCTGTGAGAGGGATTCCCAGCCTGCCGTCTGGCGCTCGAACTGCTGGCCGCAGAAGGCATCGGGCGGCAGTGGCGGGTCTTCCAGGAGCGTCACGCAAAGGGCGAACTCGGGGAGCAGTGTCGTAAGGGCTACGGCCTGGGACTGCAACTGAGGCCGGGAAGATTTGTTGAGGACCTCACCATTGCCGGCGTCGCCCTGGCTCGACTTCCCCTGGGCACTTGGCTTCGAGTGGGGGAGGAGGTGGTGCTGGAGGTCTCGAAGATCGGCAAGGAATGCCATGCAGGTTGCGCCATATTTGAGTTACTGGGCGACTGTGTGATGCCCCGTGAGGTGGTTTTTGCCCGGGTCATCATCGGGGGCCCCAGGAGCGACAAAAACAGGGACTCGCATCGCTGCAAGTCCCTGTCATTATCGTGGTAGCGGGGGCAGGATTCGAACCTGCGACCTCCGGGTTATGAGCCCGACGAGC
>CBDVDV010000086.1:0-14277 GCA_965372835.1 uncultured bacterium
GGCGGGTCACTCACTGGCCAGGACCGCCAGGAAGGCTTCCTGGGGGATGCTCACCCGGCCCACCTGTTTGAGACGCTTCTTCCCCCGCTTCTGTTTCGCCCAGAGTTTGCGCTTGCGGGTGATGTCGCCGCCGTAGCACTTGCCGGTAACGTGCTTGGCCAGGGCCCGCACCGTCTCCCGGGCGATGATGCGCGAGCCCACGGCTGCCTGGATGGAGATGGCAAAGAGGTGGCGGTCGATGTGCTCTTTGAGCCTGACCGTCAGCCGACGACCCCGGACCTCGGCCTGACTCCGGTGCACGATAACGCTCAGCGCATCCACCCGTTCTTCGGCCACCAGCACGTCCAGGCGGACCAGGTCGGCCTGGCGGAACTCTAACAGTTCGTAGTCCATGGTGCCGTAGCCCCGGGTCATGCTCTTGAGTTTGTCGTAGAAGTCGAAGACGATCTCTCCCAAAGGGAGGTCGTAGACCAGTTCCACCTTCTCCGGGCTCAGGTACTCGGTGCGCACGTAGTTGCCCCGGCGGTCCTCGCAGATGCTCATCACGACGCCCAGGGCCTCGGCGGGCAGGATCATCTCCACCCGCACCACCGGCTCCCGGAACTCGCGGATCCGATCCGGGGTGGGCAGGTCGGCCGGGTTCTGCACCCGCTGCACCTCGCCGTCGGTCGTCTCCACCTCGTAGGTGACGGTGGGGGCAGTCTGGATAACCGTCAGGTTGCTCTCCCGCTCCAGCCGTTCCTGAACGATTTCCATGTGCAGCAGTCCCAGGAACCCACAGCGGAAGCCGTAGCCCAGGGCCGGGGAAACCTCCGGCTCGAAGGTAAAGGAGGAGTCGTTGAGGCTCAGCCGTTCCAGGGCCTCGCGCACCCGGCTGGTCTCGGTTTCCTCGGTGGGGTAGAGGCCGCAGAAGACCATGGGCCGGGGCTCCTTGTAGCCGGGCAGAGGCTGAACCTCGGGGTGGTGGGCCTCGGTGACCGTGTCGCCGATGCGCACGCTGGTCAGGCCCTTGATGCCGGCCATGATGTAGCCCACCTCACCGGCCCGCAGCGCCTCGGCCGGCGCCATCCGGGGCCGGAAGTGGCCCACCTCACTGACCTCGAAGCGGTCGCCCGTCTTGAGCATCAGGATGTTGCCCCCCGGCCGAAGCACGCCATTCAGCATCCTGACGTAGACGATGACGCCCCGGTAGTCGTCGAAGACACTGTCGAAAATGAGGGCCCGCAGCGGGGCCTCCGGGTCTCCCTCAGGCGGGGGGATGCGCGCCACCACCGCCTCCAGCACCGCCTCCACTCCCAGGCCGGTCTTGGCGCTGGTGAGAACGATGTCGGCCGTCTCCACCCCCAGGACGGTGGCGATCTCCCGGGCCACCACGTCAGGCATGGCGGCTGGCAGGTCCACCTTGCTGATGACCGGGACCACGGTAAGTCCGGCCTCCGTCGCCTGATAGAGGTTGGCTATCGTCTGGGCCTGGATGCCCTGGGAGGCATCCACCAGGAGCAGAGCCCCCTCGCCGGCGGCCAGACTGCGGGAGACCTCGTAGGAGAAGTCCACGTGGCCGGGGGTGTCGATGAGGTTCAGTTGGTAGGTCTCCTCGCCCCGGCGGTAGGCCAGGCGCACGGCCCGTGCCTTGATGGTGATGCCGCGCTCCCGTTCCAGGTCCATCCAATCGAGGATCTGATTGCGAAACTCCCGCGGGCTGATGGCCCCGGTGGCCAGGAGCAGCCGATCGGCCAGGGTGCTCTTACCGTGGTCGACGTGGGCGATTATGCAGAAGTTGCGGAACTCTGTAAGGCGCATCCTGCGGCTCCGATGAACCCGGCGTCACCACCCAGGGTGGCGAAGACTACCTGCAAGGGCCTCTGGGACAGCGGGAAGGCCATCTCGGCGATGGTTCGGCGGACCGGCTCCATCAGCATCGCTCCGGCCCCGATCATGCCCCCGCTCAAGACCACCCGCTGGGGGTTCAGGGCGTGGACGATGCTCACGATGCCGTAGCCCAGCAGCACACCCGTCTCCTCCATCATCTTTCGGGAGAGTTCGTCGCCGGCCAGGGCTGCCTGGTAGATGCCTTCGGAGGTGACCTCTCCTGCGGAGCGCACCGGCTCCGCCAGCACGCTCTCGGCTCCCTGCTCCACGGCCTCGCGGAAGCGGGCCACAAGCGCGGTTGCCGAAGCATACGCCTCGAGACATCCCCGGTTCCCGCAGGCACATCGGCGACCCCCAAAGTGGATGATGGTATGGCCCAACTCGGCGGCCGCTCCCGAGGCTCCGTGCAGCAATTCACCCCCGACGACGATGCCGCCGCCGACACCCGTCCCCAGCGTCAGCAGCACTATGGGGTCGGCCTGGGCCCCGGCCCCCGTCCAGTACTCGCCGAAGGCAGCGGCGTTGGCATCGTTCTCGATGACAGTGGTGACGCCCAGGCGGTCGGCCACGCCGGCCCGCAGGTGCACATCGTCCCAGCCGGGCAGATTGGGAGCGATGGCAACGACGCCGGCGTCAAAGTCGATGGTCCCGGGCGCGCCCACGCCCACGGCCTGGACGTCAGCTAGACGCAGGCCCGCCTGCTCGATGGCCAACTGCGCCGCTTCGGCGATGCGGTCCATAACCCCCTCGGGGCCGCGCTGGCCTTCGGTGGTGATGCTGAGTTTAGTGAGCACCTGGGCCCGCTCGTCACAGACGCCCGCCTTGATGTTGGTTCCTCCCAGGTCCACGCCAACGACGTAAGTGGCCATCCTGAATCACTCCTGCGCGTTGCTCTGGGTGGTCTGTCGGTCGGTGGGCTCCTCGTCAGGCTTGGTCGGACCGCTGGCGGCTGGCGCCCGAGACTGACCGGCCAGCCAGGTCCGCCAGCGGGCCACAGCGGCGGCTCGGGCCTCGGGCTCACCATCGGGGTCGAAGTCGAAGTCCTGACCGCTGAGTGCGAGCAAGAGCGCATGGGCTCGCCGACGCGCGCCCACCTCCGGCTCCTCAAGTGCGTCCACCAGGACGACCAGCACCTCCTGTCGCCGAGCCCGGAGCCGGGGCTCCAGGCTACCGGCCACATCCTCAGGAGCACCAAGCCACAGCGCCACCAGCGCCTGGGGCAGGGCACGCTCCAGTGCCTCGTCGGCGCGCTGGGCCAGGGCCGCCAGGCGCCCGTGATAGCCACCCCCGTAGTCCGGCCCGGCCTGGCTGGCGCGTTTCAAGTAGAAATCCACCACCGCCCAGTTCCCGCTCTCGGCCAGTTGCGCCAGCACCTCATGGCGACGACCCCACCAGTGCTCAGCGCGCTCGGGGTACTGGCGGGCCAACTCATCCAGCACCTCCAGGGCGTCCTTCCCGCGTCCAGCCGGCGCCAACACCCCAGCCAGCCGCTCCATCAGGAACTCTTTGGGCGCGCCTCCGGTCTCGAACAGTTCCGAAAGGTCGGAGACCTGCTCCTCAGGGACCGTCCCCCGCTCCAGTTCCGCCACCGCTTGACGGAGCAAGGGCTCGGCCTGTTCGTAGTTGTTCCGGTCACAGGCGATGATGCCAAGCAGCACCGTCGCCGACCACAGTTCGCCCGCTCCTGGTGTCGCGGCAAAGCGCTGCAGGAGTTCCTGAGAGGCCTCCCGGGCCCGGCCGAGGTCGCCCGCACGGTACCGGCCTACGGCCAGGTTCCAGAGAGTTTCCCGATCTTCGGAGGTCAGTTTCAACAGCGTCTGCCAGGCCCTGGCAGCCAGTTGCTCAGGCCCCGACTTGGTCGAGCGTTCGAGAAGTTTCTCCAGCGGGGTAATGGCTTGAGGGTCACCCAGTCGACCCAGGGCGACCACCACCGCCTCCCGCACGTGCACGTCCGGGTCCTCCAGAGCCGTCACCAGGAGGTCCAGCGCTCCTGCGGCCCCGACCTTGCCCAGGGCCTCGGCGGCGTTCAGCCGCACCCGGGAACTGGCGTCTTTGGCCAGAGCCCGGGCCAGGGCGGCGACCCATTGCGTGCCGCCCAGTTCACCCAGGGCATACGCAGCCAACTCTCGGACCTGGGCGTCGCCGTCCACCTGGAGCCGACGAGCGAGGGCGCTGCCGGCTGCCCCCCACTTCAGTTCCGCCAGGGCCAGGACCGCGGCCTGACGCACCTCGGGAGCCGGGTCGTCCAGCGCCGCCACCAAGGCCTCGCCAGCCCGCGACTCCCGCAACTCCCCCAGAGCCCCCGCAGCTGATCCCCGCACCAGCGCCGAGCGGTCATCGGCCAACGCACGCAGCAGCCCGTCCACCGCCGCCGGGTCACCCATCTTGCCCAGGGCCGTGGCCGCCGCGGCCCGCACGGACTCATCCGGTCGCTGCAGCAACTTCTCCACCTGTTCACGGTAGGGCGCCGCATGTCGGCCCAAGCGGGCGAACTCCCCGAGCACGTAGCGCTCCACCCGCGGAAGCCTCAGCGCCAGGGCCTCTGCAAGAGGACCGGCATCGGCCTTGTCACGACCTATAGAGAGGATGCGAATGACCACCTCGGCGAATTCGTCCTGGGAGAACGCCCCGGGTGCAGCGCCCGTCTCCGTCGGTTCTTCGCCCACAGGCTCGGCCGCCACCGGGTGACCGGCGCCGTCGGCCTCACCGGGGCCGCCGTCCGCTTCCGGCGTGGACGTGTTCTCTTGGGGCGGGGAAGCGGCGTCGGCCGGGTCACCGGCCTCGGTGTGGGCGCAGGCGCCGACCAGCAGCGCCAGTGTCAGGCACAGAAGGGATGTCTTCCAGTCTGCCTCAGTTCTGCGTCCGCTCACGCGGCCTTCGACCGGCTCAGGCCGCCCCGAGCCTGCCGAGGGACGGAGCGCGCAGCTTCCAGGCCAGCCCTCGGATGCGTGTGTCATGCCACTCCCGCATCGTAAAGACCCCCACGGCGAGCAGAGGTCGGAAACCAAGTCCATCGGGGTAAGTCCAAATCTTACTATAGGTCGACAGCACCGGCACGGTCAACGACAAAAGGACAGCCCCGCGAGCCGACAAGCCCAAACGGCCCCCTCGACAGGGGTGGCGCCTTCACGGTCGGGACGGTGAGCCCGTCGAAGCGTCGAAGGCCGCTTGACTTGCTAACGGGCTTCCCGTAGCGTCGTCGCCGGTCGGTTATGAGAATGGAAGCGTCGCGGGCCCCAAGAGGTGGGGGGCCGAATTGGCGGAGTGTTGGAGCGGAGTCCCGTGGTCGAGCGGCTCTACGTACCTCCAGAGAGACGCAGCCGTCGCATCACCCTCACCCGAGAGGAGGCGCACCACCTCCGTCAGGTCAAGCGCGCACGGACGGGCCAGCCCGTCGAGGTCTTTACCGGCGACGGCTACAACTATCCGGGCGTCATCTCCGAGACCAGCCGTGGGGGACTGACCGTCGACATCCGAGGCCGGGAACCGGGCCGTCGGGAGTGCCCGGTGGCCATCAGCGTGGCCGCGGCCATCCCCCGGGGGAAACGGATGGACACACTGGTGGAGAAACTTTCGGAGTTGGGGGTGGCGGAACTGTGGCCCGTGCAGACGAGCCGGTGCGTGGTGCCGGCCACCGGGGTCTCGGCCTCGCGCTACGAGCACTGGAAGCGGATCGCCATCGAGTCGGCTCGCCAGTCCGGCCGCTCCACCATACTCCGCATCCACCAGGGCCAGCCTCTGAAGCAGGCCGCGGGGGCCTTGCCTACCTGTTCCCTGAGGGTGGTGGCCTCCCTGGAGGGCGGGGCCACGCCCCTGGTGACACTGCTGGCCGGGCAGACACTGGGTGACGTGGCCGTCTTCGTCGGTCCGGAGGGGGGCTTCGAGCAGGAGGAACTTGGCGGGCTGGTGGCCGGAGGCGCCCTGCCGGTCAGCCTGGGGCCGACGGTGCTGCGGGTGGAGACGGCGGCCATCGCCGCGGCGGGGGTGGTGGCGCTCTGGGCCCACGCTCGATCCGCCGGCGCGCAGCCCGGCGAGGGGTCGAAGGTCGAACCACAAGAGAGATAGGAGAGTCTCGCCATGCCCGCCCGCTTGGCGGTCACGTTGGATCGGCTCATCGAGGACCTTCAAAACCTGGGGCTTGGCAAGGGTTCCCGATTGGCCCTGCACAGTTCACTGAAGTCCATCGGCTTCGTCCTGGGAGGCCCGGAGACGGTCGTGCGCGCGCTGATGCAAGTGGTGGGGCCGGAGGGCACCATCCTCATGCCCGTCTTCAGCCGACCCGCTCCGCGCTTCCTCATGAGCGAAACACCGAGCCGAACCGGTCTGGTCACCGAAACCTTTCGGCGGATGCCCAGTGTCGTCCGCAGTCCCCATCCCACGCACTCGGTGGCCGTCTGGGGTGACCGGGCCCAGGAGATCGCCGACGGCCACGAACAGGCAAGCGGACTCGGCGTGGACAGCCCCTTCCACCGACTGGCCAAGATGGGCGGCCTGGTAGTGTTTGTGGGCTGCAACTCGCGCTCTTCCAGCATCGTGCACGTGGCCGAAGCCATCACCCAGGTACCCTACCTGAACGTCTCCTACCCGGGCTACGACGTCCCCATGACCGTGGTCTACCCTGACGGCCGGGAACGGGTGGTGGAACCCAGGGAAAACCCCGGCGACAGTTCGGGCTTCCTGGTAGTCGAGGAGGAACTTCGCCGCCGCGGGCTCGTCCGTGAAGCCATGGTGGGCCAGGCCCGCACCATGGTGATGAAAGGCGCCGACGTCATCGAAACCGCCCTGGAACTTCTGCGACAGGACCTGGCAGCGCTGCTCTGTCAGCGGCCGGACTGCCCAGTCTGCCCCCAGGCCCGAGAGGCGATCCGTCCGCCGGCGGGCGGACGGGGCGAGTCGTAGGGCAACGCAGGAGGTGTCAGACCGGCAGCGCGGCGGCGCTCAGGGGCCTGAGGGCCGCGACGCCGGCGCAGCCGAGGGCGGCGTGGTGCTGGGGAGCAGCCTGGGTAGACCGTACAAAAGTCGACGGACGAACTGTTTGGTCACATCCACACAGTGGACGCCCGTGGGCACCTTTAGCAGCCCCGGCGGAGGCTGGAAGGGCCTGGGGTTGAAGACGCGGTAACTGCTCAGTAGGTGGCCCCGGCCGTCTACCTCCTCTTCTTGCACCAGCAGCCCGTCCTCCCAGCGGAAGAAAATGCGGGTGCGGAGCGTCGCATCTGCCTGGGCCCCCGAAGTGCCACCCGAAGACGCCCGCCACGAACCCCCCTGGTAGGAGAGCACAGCGCACCGACCTTCAGCGAGTTCCCTGTCACCCTCATAGGTGACGTAGCCCTGAAGCTGGAGCAGTTCCAACAAAGCCCCCCCCGTCGGGTCGTACGGGATTCGGGGAGCCGGGCTCCGGACCTTCCGCTTGACGTAGGCTAAGTCCATGCGCATGCCCAGCGCGCCCGGGTGCTCGCCGAACTGATAGGCCCACTGTCCGTCGGGCACCATGATGATGCGCCGACCGCCGGCGCCGGCCTCGGCGCTCTCAAACTCCACCCGGTGCCGGTCGCCGTCCACGATAAAGAGCCGACCCTGCAGCCGCTGCTGGTCGACCCCCAGGACGCCAATCACCCAGGAGAACTCCGCCTCCAGCGGCCCCATCCCGGAACGCGCAGCGAGGAGTTTCTCGATCACCTCCGCGACCGGGCGTGCATCGCGCCCCGCCTCCTCGGCTTCTTCCGCGCCTGAGGCCCGCGCTCCCCACACCGCCGCCACTGCAGCCACCACAACCGATAGGACCCGCACCCAGGACCGTTTCACCTTTGCCTCCGACAGTTCGACACCCTCCGTGGCTCAATCACCCGTAGTATATCAACTCTGCGAGCGTTCCACCAGCCCCGATCCTTCTTACACGCAAAACGTTACACTATCATGGACCCGCAGGACTTGCCCCAGGTGGCGCGCAGCGGTATAATGCTCCGGAGACCGTCCTTGACCCGCGGCGGCGGGTTCAGGACGGTGAGCGTGTCGAACCGTCGGGAGTGGTTTTCGTGAAGATCGATCTGCACGCGCACACGTCGCGCTACTCGGCTTGCAGCCGAATGACACCTGATGAACTCGTCCGCGAGGCCCGCCGGGCCGGTCTGGATGCCGTCGTCCTGACCGAACACAACCAGGCCTGGGATCGCCGCGGGCTGACCAGGCTCTCCGGCGATGGTCTCCTTGTCCTGGGGGGCATCGAGATCACCTGCCGGGAGGGCGACTGCCTGGTGTTCGCCCCGGAGGTCGCCGGGCTGCGCCGGGGCTCGGGCCTTGAGGAGGTGGCCGAAGAGGTCCACCGGCGGGAGGGGCTTGCGGTCCTCGCTCACCCCTTTCGCACCACCCTGGAGCGAAACCGCCGATACCTGACCAACCCGCTGGACGGTCTGGAGCAGGAGTCTTGTAACAACTTCGGCCGACTCGAGCGGGAAGCAGCCCAGGCCGTCGCCCGGCCCGCGGACCTCCTACTCATCTCGGCCAGCGATGCCCATGCCACCGACATGCTGGGCTGCTTCTACGTCGAACTCGAGCGCCGGGTCTCTGACGTCGCCGGGCTGGTGAGCGAACTGCGTCGCCGCGCCTATCGATGCTGCCGAGATGATGAGCGCTTTTACGCTTTCCTGGACGCCCGGCTGTCGGCGTTCCGCGCCTGGGTGAGGCCGGAGGTGCTGGGCGGCGTCCGCGACCTGGCCGCCCTGAAACGGGCCACCGGGGTCTCCTCGGACGTCATCCGGGAGGTCCTGGCGGAGTCGGCACCGGCCGATTGACCAGCCAGCCGACTCGGAGGGAGCGAAGCGACCGGGGAGATTCAGCCTTCGTAGCCGTAGGGCACTACGGCGAAGTAGGCTCGGAGACCTCACGGCGAGCGCTGAGGACTAACCAATGGGAGGGTCGGCGGTTCGACTGCTGCACACGGCCGACGTCCATCTGGGCGCCCGCGACCTTGCCTTCGGCGAAGCCGCCCACCGGATGCGCGAAGCCCGCCGAGGCTTCCTCCGCGACCTCCCCGAACTGGCCCGCCGACACGACGTCGCTGGCGTCATCATCGCCGGTGACCTCTTCGACTCGCCCGACGTCGTCCCCGAGGAGGGCAAGTACGTCACCCAGTGCCTGGAGGCCCTCGCCCGGGACGGGCTCTTCGTCGTTCTGACGCCGGGCACCCACGACGGTCAGGTCGCTTTCCGGGACCTGGGTCCCGCGCGGGTGCTGGACCGGTCGGACTTCGGCGGCTGCGAGGTGGTGGAGTCGGCCGACCGGCGGATCCACTTCTACGGTGGTGCCTACGATCCCCTGGAGACGCCCGGCGACTTCCTCGCTCCCCTGAGTGGGGCCAAGGGACCGGGGCTCCACGTCGCCGTGCTCCACGCTTCGGTCGGCGAAGAAACGACGCGGTACGAGCGTCGGGACCTGCCGACGACTCCCGAGCAGTTGGCAGAATGTGACTGCCACTACGTAGCCCTTGGTCACTTTCACGGTTTCCAGGAAGTCATGGTTGGTGGCAGGCTGGTGGGCGCCTATCCGGGGACGCCCGTTCCGAGGAAGTTCAGCGAGTCGGGGCCGCGCCGCGTCGCTCTGGTGGAACTGAGCGACGGTGCGGTGACGCTTGAGCCCATCCTGCTCCGTTCACCCTGGACCGACACACAGACACTCGAAGTGACGGGCATGCAGGACCTGGGCAGGATGGAGTCCGAATGCATGAGGCTCGTTCGAGGCGTCGGCGAGAGCGCGGAGTTGCTGTCAGACCTGTTCCTGAAACTGACGCTTCGAGGCACGTGGGAACTGAGCACCGAGACCCCCGCCGACCTGGAAGCGAAACTCAGGGCCAGGCTCGGTGGGCTTCGCCTCCAGGATCAGACGCACCGCCTCGACTCGGCATACGTCGAGCACCTCGCCGAGCAGTCTACGCCCGAAGGCATGTTCGTCAGGCTGCTGCGGGAGAGGCAGGCTGAGGCTCCGGAGTCGGAATCGGCCGGCTACGAGCGGGCCCTGGTCGAAGGGCTGTCCGTTATTCAGAGCGTTCGCCGGGAGGCACGGTAGCGGTGTTCATCAGGCGCCTCAACATCACCGGCTTCGGCTGCCTGCACGACGTGGCCTGGGAGTTCCCGCCAGGCGGGTTAGTCATCCTGGGTCCGAACGAGAGCGGAAAGTCGACACTGGTGCTCTGCATCGAGGCGCTGCTTTTCGGCTACCAGCCCAGAGGCGCCAGGCCCTGGCAGCCCTGGGGAGGTGCGGAGTTCGTTGGCGAACTCGAACTGGGCGACGAAGACGGCGGCCTCCACATCCGCCGAAGTTTCGCCAACAACCAGACCATCGTTACCCGACGCGATAGCCAAGGCAACATCATCGATCAGCCCCTGGGACCGGTCAGGCTCCCGCCGCGGGGAACCACGCACGAGCGCGCCCTCTACGGCAGTTGGCTCTCGGCGGCCATCGGCCTGGACTCGGCCGACCTCTTTCGACGAACGCTCTACGTCCCCCAAGGGAGCCTGGAAGTGGAGGTCGGCCAGATCGACGCCGTCCTGCGGTCCTACATGACCGGAGGCGGCCTCGATGTCGAGGCCGTGGGCCAGGCCTTGGCCGAACGTCGTCGCTCGGTGGCCAAACTCGCGAGCGAGGGTAGAGCCAACCCGGGCGAACTGGACGAAGTGCGTGTCGAGTTGGAGAGGACTCGCGGGGAACTTGCCCAGGCCCGGGAGCGCGAAGGCCGATTTGAGCAACTCCGCACCGACCTGTCCGACCTCCAGAGCAAACTGGACACTCAGCAAACCGAGCACGACCGGCTGGACCACCTCCTCAAGACCGCCGACCGGGCCGGGCAACTCCAGGAGAAGGTCGGCGGCCTCGAGGAACTGCTCGCCGGTTACACCCGCGAGCGGGAACAGGATGCGGGAAGGCGAGAAAAAGTGGCCCAACTGGCCGGCCAACTGGAGGGAGAGCAGGACCTCGTCGAAAACGCTGAGACCATCCGCCGAACCCTCGGTGACTGGGAACGCGCCCGTGACGCTGCCCAGGTTGCGCGCAAGCGCCTGGCCGCTCTGGCAGAGGCCGGGGAGGTGGGGGCACACGGCGTTATCGCCGCTGGCATAGGCGGTCTTGTCGGCGGTGTTCTCGGAGTTATTCTTGCCGGCTGGCCTGGCGGGCTCGTGGGTGTGGTCGTTGGACTCGCTCTGGGGTTTGTTCTTGGGTGGTGGCTCGTGGTTCAGCGGCCGCGCCTGGCTGAGCGAGGACTTCGCCAGCACGACCTCTCGGCAGCGGAAGAGGAGTTCCGACAGGCAGGCGAGGGCCTTGCGCAGATTGTCCCGGGGGTTCCGCGGGAGCAGTTTCCCGGTCTAAGAGAGCACTTAGAGGGCCTCCTCCTCCTCGCCCGACAGAAGGCTGATCTTGAGACTGCTCTTCTCAGCGACGAAGCGGTTCAGGAATCGGCCACGCAGGCGAAGGCGCGCTCGACTGAACTTGAAGCGGCGAAGAAAGACTTGGGGGCCCTCGACCAGGCTCTTTCTCAGGCCGACCTTTCGGAGAGAACGAAGCTCCAGGCCGCGCGGGAGCGATGGAACGTTCTCGGCCGCGAACTGGAGGCCGGTCGCGGCCGGCTGCAAGCCCTGCGGGAGGAGGCGGCGGAACTGAGAGGAGCCCAAAAGCGGCCTGCGGCGGTGGTGGCTGAGGAAGTGGAGGAGTTGGAGGAGCGCGAGCGCGAACTGGCCAGCCGGTTCCAGGGACTTAGCCTCGCCGAGGAGGTCTGGGCCGAGGCCGTTGGGCAGTTCCAGGAGACCTACCTGGAGCGCTATGCTGAGCGGGTGGGAGCCTGGCTGCAGCACCTGTCCAGGGGAGGCTACGGCGAGGTCCGGATTCACTCCCAGGCGGGCGCGCCTGAAGCCCTCCGGGTCGAGGACGGCCGCTGGATACCGGTGGACCGGCTGAGCCGGGGGGCCAGCGACAGGCTCTACCTCGCGCTCCGGCTGGCCCTGGCTGAGGTGATGGGAGAACAAGGCGTCATGGGTCCGCTCATCCTCGACGATCCCTTCGTCACCTTCGACGCCGAGCGACTTGAGGATGCGTTCGAGACGCTTCGCCGGGTGGCCGAGCGTCGGCAGGTCATCCTGTTAGCACACGACGAGCAGTACCGGGAACTGGGGTGGCCGGTAGAGGAACTGCCCGTGCGGCCGGGCCGCAAGCCACCTCAGTCCCGCGCTGATGCGACGGTGGGGGAAGGATGAGGCGCAGCGCGTTGTTCATCGTCTGCCTGGGGCTGATGGGTTGCGCTCCCGGGCCCGTGCGGGAGTCAGTGGGACGGGTCACGCTCCCGAAGGGCTTGGAAATCACCTGGCCCGCCCGGCCGGGGCAGGTACAGGGGCGAGCGGGTGCTCCTGTGGTGCTGCGAATGAAGGCCGTCGGTCAGGGGCCGGTGGTGGTCTGCTCCATACGGACCCATATAAGCGGGTCGCTCCGGACTGACGATGGGAGTGAGAGCGGAGGTAAAGTGTTCGTGCGTCGGCCTCAACCGGGCCGCTTCCGCTACGACGGCGACCGCGACTGCGTCGTAGCCGAGCCCGCCGGCGGGTCGCCCTTTTCGCTGTCGCCGGCCTTTCGCTGGTACGACGTGGTGCTGCACCCGGGTGGGGCAGAGGCGGTGCTGCAGTTGGGCCGGGCCGAGCCCGGCTCGACGGTGCAGGTGTTCGTGGAATACCTGCCCTTGAGTTATCGGCGACTGGCCCGGGCGGGCTACGTGGCCCCGGCCGACCTGGGCGCGGCCGAGGCCCCGGCGGAAGGGCCCGAGGAGGGGGAGTTGGCCGTGCGCTTCGAGCGGCTGAGCGAGGCGGAACTCAGGCGGCGGCGGCCCAGTCGGCTCTTCCTGCGGAGTGAGTTCCTGCCCCCCCTTATGAAAGGCCAGTTGGAGATCCCTCCCGGAGAGCCTCGCTGAGCACGGGCACGACGTACGGGCCTTCCGGCAGGTAGAGGATGGAACACTCCTCTCCCAACATAGTGCGGGCCCGGTCGATGCCCTCCTCGACGCTGGCCAGCGGCTCCACGTAGAGCGAGCCCAGTTCCTCGCCGCTCAGCCCGTCGGAGTAGACCCACACCTCGGCGCGGCGCTTTGCCTGGGCTAACACCTGTGCCTGCCACTGGTCGATGTGCACCTCAGGGCTGTGCATGGCGCGGTCGAGAAAGGTCTGCGCGTCCGGGTACCGGCGAAAGAGGGCCTGGAACTCAGGCGAGCCGACGCCCTCGCTGAGCGACGCCGCCAGGATGACGACGCCCCCGGCGCGGACAGCGCCCACCGCGGTGACCGCTCCCTTGACGGCCTGGTAGAAGGTGGCATCTAGCGGATACCCCCCGGCGGACGTGACCACCACGGCGGCGGGGCGGTCAATGGGCACCACCATGCTGCGGGCAGCCTGCGAGACGCCCGCAGACCAGGCCTCACGCCAATCGCCGGCGAACACCCCCGTCACTCGGCGCTCGCGGTCGATGGTGACGTTGAGCAGAAAGTGTGGCGGGGCCAGGTCGGCAATCTCCTCGGCCTCCCGGTCCACCGGGTTACCGGCGAGCACCCCGGCCCGCGCTTTGGGGTGGGCCAGGAGTTGGGGCCGGTGCCAGTGCAGGATGCTCCGGGCGGCGAGCACGCCGGGGCAGACACCCTTGCGCCCGCCTGAGTAGCCGGCCATCAAGTGGGGCTCGATGAGGCCGGTGACGATGCGAAACTCCGCCTCGACGTAGGTCCGGTCCATCCGGATGCTCTCACCGGCCACCTGGCCAACAGCGCACTGGGCCGAGTCGTCGCGGGCATCGTGGCAGCGCACCCGACACTGCGAGAGCACTTCCTCACCCACGAGTTCCAGCAACTCGCCGTCGCCGGGCGGATAGTGGAGCCCGGTGGCCACCAGCACCGTAACTCGCTCGGGCGGGATGCCACCGGCCTCGAGTTCCTCAAGGAGGGTGCCGAGGAGCAGCCGATTGGGAACCGGTCGCGTCCGGTCGCTCACGGTGATGAGTGCGTGCTGGTGTCCGTGGGCGAGTTCGGCCAAGGGTGGCGAGCCGAGGGGCTGTCGGCAGGCGGATCGTGTGGCTTCGTAAGGGTCGACGAGCGCCGGCGGGTGGTGAGCGCGCACGCACACTTGCCGGGGCGGGGTGGCGGAGTGGCTCGGGGCCTGGCCCGGAACTATTTCCCGCACCGGGCCTCTGGGTGGGCGGACCTCGAGCCCGGTGCGACCGTAGTCGAAACGGATGCTGTGTGAGTGTTCGGCCGGCGACTTCTTCCGTCCCATGCTGTGGCTCTCGCATCTGGTGCTACGAGGGGAGTATCGAGAAGGTCCCCTTTGCCGTTGCTGCCCCCACTAACAAAGTATCACCCGACGGGCGGGTTGAGCAAGCGGGTGGGCAAGAAAT
>CBDVDV010000087.1:0-14191 GCA_965372835.1 uncultured bacterium
CCGCGAAACTGGGGATGGATCAGGTGGCCTCCGCCTTCCGGTTCGCGGTTGACAAGTGAGGCCGAGCGTGTTTGTTTGACATCTGAGTTGCCTCGTCCGCGAGGTGGACACCGGTCGGCGCAGTTCTGTTTACCATAGCGCGGAAGCGGAGGAGCGGGTGATGCCGAGAGAACAACTGAAGGCTCTGTCCGGCCGGGTTATCGACATCCACACACACATCTTCGACCCCGTTAGGTCTCCGACCTCTTCGATTCCCGATCCCTCCAAGGAGCAGTTGGCCAAAATGGTGCGTCTGGCCCGGTACTACGGGATCGGCCGTCTGGTCATGCTCGGGAACGCCACCGGTATGCTCACCGGTCACGACCCGCCCACCCAGATGGTCTCGGACATCAACACGTATACCCTCAGAGCAATGGCGCGCTATCCTGACACCTTCGTCGGCTTCTGCTACCTCAATCCGGCCAACCCCGTCTCCTTCACTGAGGAGGAAGTTGACCGCTGCATCGTTGCGGGTGGGATGCGTGGCATAAAGCTCTGGGTCGCCGTCAAGGCTACGGACAGCCGAGTTGACCGTATTATGGCCCGGGCCCAGGAACTTAGGGTGCCCATTCTCCACCACACCTGGTATAAAGCGACCGAGATGGGGCCACAGGAGTCCACGCCGGCTGACCTCGCGGACCTCGCCCGGCGGTGGCCCGAGGTGACCATCATCCTGGCCCATCTCGGTGGCGGCCGGGAACGGGGCGTGCTCGACATCGTGGATGCTGCCAACCTGCTCTATGACACGTCGGGAAGCCAGTCGGAAGCAGGTCTGGTGGAGTACGCGGTTCGGCGTCTCGGCCCGGAGCGCATCGTCTATGGTTCTGACTGGCCCATTCGTGACTTTGGCACACAGATCGGACGCGTGGTCGCTGCCGACCTCAGCGACGAGGACAAGGAACTCATCCTGTGTAGCAATGCAGCACGGGTCCTGAGCCTTGAGGGTACTCCAGAATGAGCACACTCATCGATACGAGTGTCTTTTGTGGGCACTGGCCCTTTCGCCGCCTGTCTCACCGGACCCCTGAGTCCTTGAAAGTACACCTGAAGGGAAAAGCCGTCAGCCGGGCCTGGGTGGCGGCGGCCGAGGCCATTCTTTATCCCGACCCAATGCAGGCGAACGAGCCCCTTTTCGAAGCGATCCAGGGCGACGACTTCTTCGTGCCGGTGGCCGTCATCGATGTGACCCTGGCCACCTCGCTCCACGATGGCGAGCGCTGTCTCCGGGAGTTGGGCTGCCGGGCGCTGAAGCTTTTCCCTAACTACCACGGGTACGACCTTGCCGACCCGCGGGTTGGTGAACTCGTCGAACTCGCCCGCGACGCCGACGTCGCCGTCTGCGTCCAACTGCGCATGATGGACGAGAGAAGCCACCACCCATTGATGAAGGTCCCGGGCGTGCCCGCAACCGATGTCGCCGACCTGGCGAAGGAACATCCCGGCGCGCGCTTTCTCGCCTGTGGCGCCTACCAGGCGAACCTGAAACCACTCGGTGAGGCGGCCAACGTCTGGGCCGAGATCTCCCTGGTCGAGTCGGAGCAGGCACTGAAGACGGCGGTTGATGCCCTGGGCGCGGACCGCGTCGTCTTCGGCAGCCACAGCCCCCTGTTGTACTTCGAGGCCGTGGCCGCCAAGCTAGACGTCGATCCCATCGACGTGTCGCCGGAAGTCATCCGCGCTGTTGGGGAGGCCAACGCAAGAGCCTTGCTTGGTGGGGCATGAGGTCGCCGACCACGGTGGTGAGGGACCTCCGAGAGTACGCGTGCCTTGCCTCAAGGAGCCGTTTCCGCCTTCAGGCAACAGGCTGACTCAGTCCCTGCCGAAGATTGAGACACGCTTGCGAGTGGGGGCCGGCACTTGCGCCCGTTCCGGTTCTCGCTCTTGGCAGGCTCGGGCGGCAAAGGCGCTCCTGGCACTCAGGAGCCAAAAAGGTTCGGAAGCGCCTCTCGGTTGCAGATGACAGTTTTGAGTTACGGCGGCAGTAATTACTCTATCGGCGATGGGTCTACCAGAAGCACGGCACGGGAAGACAGGCATGGCAGCGCGCCAGATAACGGGAGCCGCCCGTTTGGCTCTCGACACGATCCTACAGAAACCGGCGCAGCGCATACCCACAAACAGCATAAACATCATGGAGCATGCCATCATAGAGCGGCTTGCAGGCGTGGAACCGGGGGAGTACCGGAAGGACCCGGTACACGTCTATCTAGCAATGCAAAATGCCATTGGCGCCTGCCTGATCGACCAATTCATCCCCACGAACCCCCTCACAATGGGGGACCAAGGGTTCGAAAGCGCGGAGAGGGGGCCGACAACCGGAGCAGACGGCACTGTTCTCGATGGCCTGGTGATTGACTCACCGGAGTCCGTTGTCGAGCATATGGAGCGCTTCGAATTCCCTTCCCTGCGAAAGACCATCTCCGAGTTCGATGAGGACCGACGCGTGAGGGACGTCTTGCAAGGCGAATCGGACGTGCAGGAACAGATCGGTCCTGACATCCTCAAAGGCGGGTACGGCTTCGTCCATTTCCCTTGTCTTCGCTACGGTAAGTACGGCTACGAGCATTACCTGACGGCCTACGCGCTGTACCCCGAGGTGATGGAAAAAGACTTCGCCCTCCAGGCGGACCTGGCACTCCTTAACAATAGAGCAGCGGCCCGCGCCTATGCCCAAGGCAATCTGCCCCCCGTGTTCCGTCTGGACCACGACCTGGCGGGTTCGCGGGGTACGCTCGTTGACATCGACTCGCTGGACAGAATCTGGTTTCCTCATTTCGCCCGGTGCCTCGAACCGATGCTCAAGACCAACGTCCGAATGCTCTGGCACTGCGACGGGAACCTGATGGAGATGGTGCCCCGTCTGCTGGACGTGGGACTCAGGGGGTTTCAGGGCTTTCAGTGCGAGTGCGGCATGGACTACGAGAGAATCTGCAAAATGAAAACGAGGGACGGGGAACACCTGCTGATTATGGCCGGGGTGTCGGTCACTCGCACGCTGCCCAACGGCACCCCAGACGATGTGAAGCGTGAGCTAACCTGGCTTGTGGAAAACGGCCCGGAGACAGGTCTAATTCTCGGTGCCTCCAGTTCCGTGGCTCCGGGAGTTCCGTGGAAGAATATCGAAAGGCTTGTCGAAGGGCTGGGATACTATCGTACCCACGGGCGCTCGTGAATACGGTGCGCCGCACAGCCCGGTTGTTCGCAGGCCCGGGAAGGGCTGGATGAGCACGGCGAATCGGAAAGGTCGGTGCCCCGACTCCTGGGAGTTTTGGATCGACGTAGGCGGTACGTTCACCGACTGTATCGCCCGGCGACCGGACGGGGCCATCGTCACTCACAAACTGCTGAGTTCAGGCGCGTATAAGGGCGAGGTCAAGCCCGGCTCTACGCGCTTCTGCATCAGGGACCCGCAGCGCTGTCGTGACCCTGACGGGTACTTCCAGGGCTACCACCTCACGCTGCTCCGCCCTGCGACAGGCTCAGGGCGGGCTGAGCTTGTCGAAGCCCGCCACGCCACCGGCTGCGGCGGTGAGGAAGCCGTGCAGGTGCTCGATGAGGATGTGCCGGTGGCGCGCTTTGCCAGGGACGGGGGAGAACTGGAACTCAGCCGGCCGCTCGTGGTTCAACCGAAACCCGGTATGCTCTACGAACTGCGTTCGGACGAGCCGGCCCCCGTGGCGGGCATCCGCTGGCTGATGGGCAACCGGCTCGACCAGCCCATCGGTCCGGCGCGCATGCGGCTGGGAACGACCCGGGGCACCAACGCCCTGCTCGAGCGACAGGGCACCCGCACCGCCCTGGTCACCACGGTAGGCTTCCGGGACGTCCTGCGCATCGCCTACCAGAACCGGCCGCGACTCTTTGAGCTCGAAATCCGCAAGCCCGTTGACCTGTACCAGGAAGTGGTCGAACTGAACGAACGTGTGGACAAGGACGGCCGCGTGGTGGAGCCGCTGGCGGAGTCCGAGGTCGGGGAGAAACTTTCGATCCTCCGGCAGCGGGGGATCGATGCGGTGGCCGTGTGCCTACTGAATGCATACCGTAACGGTGAGCACGAGCGGATGGTCGAGCGCGTGGCGCTGCAGTTGGGCTTTGAGCAGGTGTCGCTCTCCAGTCGACTGAGCCCGCTCCCGAAGATGGTCTCACGTGGAGACACCACCGTCGTCGACGCCTACCTGACACCGGTCATCCGGGAATACGTGGCGGGACTGGCCGCCCGCGCCCCGGAAGCATCGCTTAAACTGATGACCAGTGCCGGAGCGCTGACCGACGCCAGCCGTTTCGTCGGCAAGGACTCCATCTTCTCCGGGCCGGCGGGGGGCGTGGTGGGCGCAGCCTACGTTGCCCGCCAGGCGGGCCTCGCCAAGGTGATCGGATTTGACATGGGGGGGACCAGTACCGACGTCAGCCGATTCGACGGTGAGTACGAGCGCCGCTACGAGATGGAACTCAATGACCCCGAAAGCGGAACGGGCGTGCGCATTGTGGCTCCCATGTTATCCATCGAGACGGTGGCGGCCGGTGGCGGGTCGGTCTGCTGGTTTGACGGTCAGAAGCCCGTTGTCGGGCCGCGCTCAGCCGGGGCGGACCCGGGCCCGGCTTGCTACGGGCGAGGCGGGCCGCTCTGCGTGACCGACGTCAACCTCTACCTGGGAAAGATCGTCCCTCGGCACTTCCCCTTCCCACTCGATGGCGAGGCCGTGGGCGCTCGCCTGGACGAGTTGATTGACGAGATCGCGGAGGCCACCGGCCGACGCTACGCACGCGAGGAACTCGCCGCGGGGTTCACGGCCATCGCCAACGCTAACATGGTCGCTCCCATCAAGAAGATCTCCATCGCTCGTGGCTACGACGCCCGCGAGTACGCCCTGGTCAGTTTCGGCGGAGCGGGCGCCCAGCACGCCTGCGCCATCGCCCGCGAACTGGGCATCCGCAAGGTGTTGTCGAGCCCCTACGCTGGGGTGCTCAGCGCCCTGGGCATCGGCATCGCCGACGTCACCAAGTTCGCCGAGCGGGCGATCGGTCGTCCTTACGGCGACTTCGTGCGTCCGTCGGCATCGCCTGAGCCGAGCGGGCTTGAAGCGGTGTTTCGAGAGATGTACCAACGGCTTCGGCAACAGGTCTCCTCCGAAGGCATTCCCGAGGCGCGGGTGAAGCCCCCACGCCGACTGCTGGAGATGCGCTACGTCGGACAGGAGTCACGCATCACCGTCCCCTGTCCTGCTGACGGCGACTACGCCCGCGAGTTCGAGCGGCTTCACCGGCAACTTTACGGCTTCGCTTTTCCGGGTCGCCCGGTGGAGGTCTATGCTGCGCGGATGGAGTTAGTCGGTGAGACGGAAAAGCCGCCACGAGTCCGCCGACCCCCGCAGCCCCGCCGGCCTGAGCCTGACCAGCATACGCAGGTCTACTTCGACGGCGCCTACTGTGATGCAGCCGTGTATCTGCGCGACGCGCTCCGGCCCGGCGACCAGATTGACGGGCTGGCCATCATTATCGAACCCACCGCCACCATCGTCGTCGAGCCGGGCTGGTCAGCCGAGGTGACCAGCGAAAACAACGTGCTGCTGACCGACGGGGCCGGTGAGCGTGGGTGGGCGGGCGCTCCCGCCACGCAGGGCATCGATGACCTCGACAGACCAGACCCCGTCCAGTTGGAACTCTTCAACAACCACTTCGCTTCCATCGCCGAGCAGATGGGAGCGGTGCTGCAAAAGACCGCCGTCTCCACCAACGTCAAGGAGCGGCTCGATTTCTCGTGCGCCATCTTCAGCGCCGCGGGCGACTTAGTCGTGAACGCGCCGCACATCCCCGTGCACTTGGGGGGCATGAGCGAGTGTATCAAGCAGCTCATCGAGGACGTACCCGACATGTGGCCCGGCGAGGTCTACCTCACCAACGATCCATTCCGTGGCGGAAGTCACCTGCCCGACGTCACCGCGGTGACACCCGTCTTCGCACCCGGGGAACCCGGATCTCAGGAGGTCCCCTCCATCCTCTTCTTCACGGCCAGCCGAGCACACCACGCCGAAATCGGAGGCACCACACCCGGCTCCGTGCCGCCCTTTGCCCGGACGTTGGCCGAAGAGGGCGTAATCCTTCGCCACCTCCGACTCGTCCACAAGGAACGCTCCAGCGAAGAGGAACTGCGCCGCATCCTGGCTTCCGGACCGTTCCCCTCGCGCGCCGTCGAGGAGAATGTGGCCGATATCAATGCCCAGGCAGCTGCCAACCAGGCCGGCGCCAACCTGCTCCTCAGTATGATCGAACGCTACGGACTGGCGACGGTGCAGGCTTACATGGAGCACATCCAGCGCGCAGCGGAGAGTAAGATGCGCTCGGCACTGCTCAAAATCCCGCCGGGCGAACACCGCTTCACTGACTACCTGGACGACGGCTCGCCGATTTCGGTGACTATCACCATTCAGCACACGGAACGCGACGGTCGCCGGCAGGGCGAAGCCGTCGTCGATTTCCGGGGCACCGGGCCCGTCCATCCCGGCAACCTGAACGCCAACCGTGCTATCGTTTCCAGCGCGGTTATCTACTGCTTCCGGTGCCTCATTGACGAGCCGATTCCGCTCAACGCGGGGCTCCTCATGCCCATTGAAATCCGGCTGCCTGATGATTGCCTGCTTAACCCTGCGGGCGGCTCGGACCCCGCCATGCTCCCGGCCATGGGTGGCGGCAACGTCGAGACGTCACAGCGCATTGTGGACAGCATCTTCGGTGCGCTTGGTGTCGCCGCGGCCAGCCAGGGCACGATGAACAACGTCGTGTTCGGCCGGTCAGCGGTCGATGGTCGGTCGGCCTTCGGCTACTACGAGACCATCGGGGGAGGAGCCGGTGCCGGACCGACCTTCGATGGAGCCGACGCGGTGCACACGCACATGACCAATACCAGGCTTACGGACCCAGAGGTGCTTGAAAGTCGCTACCCGGTGCGCGTGCGTCGGTTCGAGATTCGTCGCGGCTCCGGCGGCGCCGGCCGTCACCACGGCGGCGATGGCATCGTGCGCGAGATCGAGTTTCTGGAGCCGGCTGAGGTCTCACTGGTGACCTCTCGGCGGACGATGCAGCCTTACGGCATGGCGGGCGGTGAGCCGGGCGCGGCCGGCCACAACCTGCTTCGCCGACGCGGCGAGACGGAGTTTGAGGAACTCCCCGGCATCACCCTGATCCAGGTGGACGCCGGCGACGTGCTGAGGATCGAGACCCCCGGCGGCGGAGGCTACGGCGTGCCTGAGCCGAGGCAACGAGAATAGAGGAGGAGCATGACATGGGCGTCGCCGACAGAGGCGACCTCGGTCCGGCCCAGTCGGTACGCGAGCGTTGCCGGACGGGGGAGCACACCGGGCCGACGTGCGGGCTCGCGCCCGGTTTTGTCCAAGCGAACCTGGTGGTGCTTCCCCAGGGGGTGGCGTTCGAGTTCTCGCTCTTTTGTCGGCGGAACCCCAAGCCCTGCCCGGTCCTCGACGTAACCGATCCGGGCGACCCTGAACCTCGCCTCATTGCTCCTGGGGCCGATGTCCGGACGGACCTCCCTCGGTATTGCGTGTACCGTGGAGGTGAACTGGTTGAGGAACGCGCCGACATCCGCGACCTCTGGCGCCGCGACTTCGTCGCCTTCCTTATCGGTTGTTCGTTCACCTTCGAAGCGGCGCTGCTCAGAGCCGGGCTTCCGGTTCGACACCTGGAGGAAGGCTGCACCGTGCCCATGTACCGCACGAACATCGCCACCACACCGGCCGGGCCCTTCCACGGACCTCTGGTCGTCACCATGCGGCCATACACACCGGCCCAGGCCATCCGCGCTGTCGAGGTGACGTCGCGCTACCCGCAGGTGCACGGGTCCCCCCGTCCACCTGGGCGACCCGGCGGGGATCGGTATTTCGGACTTGGCGCGCCCCGACTGGGGCCACGCCGTGACCGTACGGGAAGGTGAACTGCCTGTATTCTGGGCGTGCGGGGTGACGCCCCAGGCCGTCGCAATAGAGAGCCGGCCTGAAATCATGATCACTCACGCCCCGGGTCACATGTTCGTCTCGGACCTGCGAGACGCGCACCTGGCAACAGACTGCTGACCCGGGGTCAAGAGGAGCGCCGACGCTCCGAAGGTATCGGTCCGCATCGGCTTATGGTTCGGCTTAACGTTGGGCACGCGGCGGCCGGCCGCGTACCTCCCGCCAAATGACCGCGGCGCCGGCTACGGTGACGGCCAGGTACAGCCAGCCTTGCCGCGGCGAACCCAGGAGAAACTTGCCGATCGAAAACGTCCCCGCCAGCACCATCACTGAGCCGGCCAGCCAGTTAACGAGCATTCGCCCCAGGCCTTTGGCCGGCGTTACGCCGCTCTGGATGGCGATCCTCCTCCAGGCTCCATACGGCCGGACCTTGCGATAGAAGGTGCGCAACTTTGCTTCCTCGACCGGCGCGGTCATGAAGGTCACGACCAGCCAGGTGACCGTCGAGCCGGCCACGGTGATGGCCAGTATGCCCTGGTCCGACAGCCAGCCCAGTTGCTCGGCCCACACGTAGAGTTTGAGGACGTAGAGCAGGCTGGAGATCAACGCCGAAGCAAGCATGGCCGACAGTTCAGACCAAGCGTTGATCCGCCACCAGAACCATCGCAGGATCAGCACCAGCCCAAAGCCTGAGGTGAACGAAAGGAGAAACTTGAAGAGCCCGGATATCGAGTCCGCGACCAGCGCGATCCCAGCCGCCAACAGGATAAAGCCCAGTGAAGCGACCCTCGAAACCAGCACGTAATGCTTTTCCGACGCACCTTTGCGGACGAAGCGCCGGTAAACATCGTTGACCATGTATGCAGCAGAGAGGTTCAGGTGCGTGTCGACGGTGGACATGAAAGCACCGAGGAAAGCGGCCACCATCACCCCCATCAGCCCGGCCGGTACCAGCGCCTTCATCATCAAGGGATAGGCATCCTCGTGGTTGACGTCTGGAAAGAGAACGATAGAACCCAACGCCACCACAATCCACGGCCAGGGCCGGAGTGCGTAGTTGGCGATGTTGAACCACAGCGTGGCCAGCAGAGAATGCTTCTCGTCCTTGGCCGCGGACATCCGCTGCACGACCACCCCGCCGCCGTCGGCGTTCTTGTTCGCCCACCACTGCACGAAGAGAAAGACGGCGAAGGCGAAGAGCGGCCCGGACCAGAACTCCGCACTCAGGGGTCCAGCCCCTTCGGGCGGGCGAGGGAAGAAGTGAGTCAGCCCGCTGCCCAACGAACTGGCTGTCTGGGCCTGGGTTCGCATCGCCGCCAAGCCGCCCAGTTTGCCGACCGTCAGAACGCACAGGGCGATGGAGCCCAGCATCGCCAGGACGAACTGCACAAGATCGGTGACCACGACTCCCCAGAAACCGGAGAGCACTGCATACGCCAGCGTCAATACCAGGCAGACGGCCACCGACACAATCGGGTCGACGCCCAGAAGGACCCTCATCAGTTTGATCATCGCCACGATCACCCAGGCCAGGGTGATACAGTTGACGGGTATGGCCATATAGGCGCCACGGAAGGCGCGCAGTATTGCTGCCGGTCGGCCGCCGTAGCGCAGTTCGGTCAGTTCTACGTCGGTGACCACCTCCGCTCGCCGCCACAGACGCGCCAGCAGGAACACGCTGAACATGCCCCCAATGGCGAACGACCACCAGATCCAGTTGTAACTGACGCCGAACTTGCGCACCCATCCGGTGACCACCAGTGGTGTGTCGGCAGCAAAAGACGTGGCCACCATCGAAGTGCCGGCCAGCCACCAGGGCAGGTTGCGCCCGGAGATGAAGAACTCGTTGGTGCTTCGTCCGGCTCGTCGGGCGAAAACGATCCCCACCGTCAGGGCAAAGGCCAGATACACAGCCACGATGAGCCAGTCTACGGCGGCCACTTCACGGCCCTTCCTCGATGGCCGCCCGCAACGATCCATCGCGACGCTTCAGCCACTTCTGTGCTTGTTGGAAAGTGAGATTCCGGCGATGCATCAGGATGGCGACCTTGACCGTCCCCTTCGCCTGCCCCAGCAGTCGCCCGGCCTGCGGGCGATTCAGTCCGGTGACTTCCATGACGATACGTTCGGATCGCTCGCGCAGTTTTTCGTTAGTGGCTTTCAGGTCCACCATCAGATTGCCGTAGACCTTGCCGGCCCTGATCATTGCCGTTGTGGTGAGGGTGTTCAGCACCAGTTTGGTGGCCGTGCCGGCTTTCATGCGGGTCGAGCCTGTGACCACCTCCGGCCCGACGACGGGGTTGATTATGACGTCAGCCCGAATCTCCTTCTTGGCCTCCGGTGCGCAGGTGATGAAGATGGTGGGTGCTCCGATATGGCGGGCCCGCTTCAATGCACCGCGGACAAAGGCCGTCAACCCACAGGCGGCGATGCCCACCACGACGTCCTTGGGTTTGAGGCGTTTCTTGTCGACCGCTTCGGCCCCGTCGTCGGTGTGATCCTCGGCTCCCTCCACCGCCCGCACGAGCGCCCGCCGACCGCCGGCGATGATGCCCTGGACTTCCGACGGTTTGGTCCCGAAGGTCGGGGGACACTCGGAGGCATCCAGCACGCCAAGTCGGCCACTGGTCCCCGCGCCGACGTAGATCAGCCGGCCACCGTGGCGGAACGCCTCCACGATGATGTCCACGGCCGCGGCGATCTGGCGCCTCTGACCTGCCACCGCCGGGGCTACCAGCGCGTCCTCGGCGTTGATGAGGTCCACGATCTCCAACGTGCTCCGCCGGTCGATGTCCGTGCTGCGGACGTTGCGCTTCTCGGTCGTGAGTTTAGAACGGTCTTTCATGGCCTTCCGGGAATGATCTTTCCAAGGACCACGCGCCGCTCCGCCCCCGTGGCTCCGGGCACATTGTTGGCGACCCCGCGGACGGTCTCAGCCGCGAGGATGGCAAAGGACACCGCCTCCTTGGCGTCGGCGCTGATGCCGAACTCGTCGGTCGTCTTGACTTTCGCCGGGCGCAATTGCTCCTGCAACATTCTTACCAACGTGTGGTTTCGCGCCCCGCCGCCACAGAGGATCACTTCGTCCACCCGCTGGCTGGCGGGAAGAAAGCGGCGGTAGGCCTCGGCGATGCTGCTGGCGGCAAAGGCGGTGACCGTGGCGACGATGTCGAGCCCGGCGATGCCCTTCTTGCGGGCGCGCTCGTAGAGTGCCTCGGCAAACTGCGCCCCGAATTCCTCCCTGCCCGTGGATTTGGGCGGTCGGCGGCGGAGGAACCTGTGCTTCATCAGTTCTGCCAGCAGCGACTCGTTCACCTGGCCCCGCCCGGCCAGGCTGCCCGCACGGTCGTACCGGTGTCTGCCTCCGCTGATTCGGCTCACCATGTGGTCGATGATCATGTTGCCCGGGCCGGTATCGAACGCGATAACGCCATCGACGCCGCAGCCAGCGGGCAGGTAAGTGACGTTGGCGATGCCACCGATGTTCTGCACTGCCCGGCTTAGGCGCGGGTGGTGAAAGAGGACGTAGTCTGCGTAGGGCACCAGGGGCGCGCCCTCGCCGCCGGCAGCGATGTCGCGGGGGCGGAAGTCGGCGACAGTGGTGATGCCCGTCCGCTCGGCAATGACGCACGGCTCCCCGATCTGGAGGGTCGAACGAATCTTCCGCCGGCCGAAGCGCCGACCGTGTGGCAGGTGGCGGATGGTCTGACCGTGGGAGCCTATCAGGTCGATGGACGTGAGGGCAATGCTGCTCTGCTTGACCACTTTGATGAGCGCCGAGGCAAAGACTTCGCCCAGCACGAAGTTCAGATGGCAGACCTCATCAACCCGCGCGGCTCCCGGGCGGCATAGATCGAGAACTGCCCGACGAAGCGTCGGCGGGTAGGGAACCGTGCCGAATTCCAGCAGCCTCACGCTGCGGCAGCTGATGTCCACCACGGCCACGTCCACACCGTCAGCCGACGTGCCGGACATCAATCCGGTCACGCGAAGTGAGCCCTTGGTGGCGAGATTGGCAACGTTTTTCACCGCCCGGCTTCCGCAGTCTCTTGCTGGCCTTTCACAGAACGTCTACTCTTTCATCGACCGCTCAACGTGAAGCCGAACAGCGAAAACGCTCGGGCACGAACCCTCCCGACTGGTGTTGAACTCCTCGAACAGATCTGCGATCTTCCCCCGTCGCGGATCGACCACGAGTCTGGCTTCATCTTCGATGCCCATGCCGACTGTCCCGTCTCTGGTGGTGAGCGCCCGGCCAGCACTTGCTACGGGGGGCGCACACGATATACTGGCCTCGGCTCTGGTACCGGTGGTGAACTGAAGAGGAGTGGTTATGCGCCGTCGCTTTTGGTCAATACTTCTTCTTGTGCTCTTGGAGGTGAGTCTGATGTCGGCAGAAGAACGGATTCGGGTCGAACCGAGGGAGATCGAAGACCTTTTGGCCAATCCTGCGATGGGTTGGCAGACCTTTCACCGCACCGCCGATAGTGACCCGGCCCTGGAGGGGCTCCCCTCCTCGGTGGCCTATTACCGTTTCTACTGGAAGGATGTGGAGCCTGAACCGGGTAAGCCCGACTTTGCGGAGTTCGACGACCTGCTGGCCAAGTGCCGCGCGGCCGGCCAGAAACTCGCCTTCCGCATCATGGTTGCGGGTACGGGACGAGCCGACCACCACAGCCCCCTCTGGCTCAAGGAGATGGGCGTTCCCGGGTACGAGTACACCTACCGCGTCGGGGGGCCGACCGTCTGGACCCCCGACCTTGACGACCCTACGGCTCTCGACATCCACCTCAGGACCATCCGCATGTTCGGCGAGCGCTACGATGGCCACCCCGACCTCTGCCTGGTCGATATCGGGTCGGTCGGCCTCTGGGGCGAGTGGCACTTCAGCAGCACCAAGCGGGTGGATACGGGCGACCGCGTGCCCGTGCCCAAACCCGAGGTCCGAAAGCAGATCATCGACACCTACCGAGAATCTTTCAAAAAGACCCCGCTGGTGATGCTCATCGGCGACACCATCGGCATGAAGCACGCCATCTCCCAGGGCGCCGGTTGGCGGGCCGACTGCCTGGGCGACATGGGAGGCTTCTCGCCCACCTGGAACCACATGAAATACTACCCGGAGCAACTGGAGCGCTGTGAGGCGCTGGAGGCCTGGAAGCGCGCCCCCGTAGCCTTCGAGAGTTGCTGGGACGCGCGCAAGTGGGTCAACGAGGACTGGGACGTGGACTCCATCTTCGACTGGGCCCTCGAGGTGCACGTCTCCTACATGAACAACAAGAGCGCCCCGCTCCCGGAAGGGATACGCGACAAGGTCGAAAACTTCATCCGCAAGATGGGCTACCGCTTCGTCCTCCGCTCGCTCGAACACCCGGCCGAGGTGAGCGCAGGGGGCGAGTTCCCCGTCGAGATGACCTGGGAGAACGTGGGCGTCGCCCCCTGCTACGCCGACTACGAAGTGGCCCTCGGACTCGCTGACGCCGATGGCCAACGCGTCTGGACGGACACGAGTGGCGAGAGCATCCGCTCCTGGCTTCCCGGTGAGACACAACTTGCTCTCGAGGCGACGCTCCCCGCGGAACTGGCCTCGGGCACCTACGCGCTGCAAGTCGCCATCGTCGACCCAGAGACGGGCGAGCCCGTCGTCAAGTTGGCCATCGAAGGCCGTCAGGACGATGGCTGGTACCCGGTCAGCCAGGTCACGGTCAAGTAACAAGGAGACGACGGTGAAGGAAGAACTGCTCAAGCGCCACCCCGAAAACCCCATCCTCACCCACCAGGACGTCCCCTTCCTCTGCAACGCCATCTACAACTGTGGCGCCACCAAGTTCGGCGAGAAGTACGTCCTCGTCCCCCGCGTCGAGGACGGGCGACGCGACAACAGACTCCACGTCGCCACCAGCGACGATGGCGTCCACTTCACCGTCAATCCGGACCCCATCCCCCTCGAGCCGGACCCGGAGGCCGAGGTCTGGGAAGCACACCTCTACGACCCCCGCGTCACCCTTCTTGAGGGTCAGTACTACATCCTCTACTGCGCCGAGACCCGGACGGGCGTCTGCCGAATCGGTGCTATTCGCACCCCCGACTTCGAGAACTTCGAGCGCCTCCCCTTCATGACCCCGCCTTTCAACCGCAACTCGGCCCTCTTCCCCGAGAAGATCGGTGGCAAATACGCGCGGCTCGAA
>CBDVDV010000088.1:0-14178 GCA_965372835.1 uncultured bacterium
TGAGCAAGCTCAAGGTGTGCCACCCAAGGACCCGCGAAACCGGGGATGGATCAGGGTGGGGTCAGGCTCGGGGGTGGGTGCGGTCGTAGGCCTGGCGGAGCCGCTTGGTGGTGAGGTGGGTGTAGAGCTGGGTGGTGGAGAGGTTCTTGTGGCCCAGGAGTTCCTGGACGCTGCGCAGGTCGGCGCCGCGGTCAAGCAGATGGGTGGCGAAGGAGTGGCGCAGGGTGTGTGGGGTCACCGAGGCCGGAAGGCCCAGTCGGCGCGCAACGTCCCGGACCACTCGGCGGACGGTGCGGGTGGTGAGCCGAGTGCCTTTGCCGTTGATGAAGACGGCCGCCTCCTGCGGAGAGGCGCGCTCGCCGCGGAGCGCCAGGTATTCGGCGAGTGCGGCGCAGGCGTAAGAGCCCAGCGGCACCAGCCGTTCCACCTTGCCCTTGCCGCGGGCCAGGGCCACCTCCGAAAGGAGGTCGAGGTCGGAGACGTTGAGCGCCGCCAGTTCGGCAGCCCGCATCCCCGTGCTGTAGAGCACCTCGAGGATGGTACGGTTCCGGCAGCGAAGCCAGGGGCTTCGCCACCATCCCTCGACTGTGCTCGCCATAGGGCCCTCGACCAGGTGCGCCGTCTGGGTCTCATCGAGCACCGTGGGCAAGTGACGGGGAAGGCGAGGGCTGCGCAGCGTCAGGGTCGGGTTGTGTGAGACCAGGCCCTCGGAGACCAGGAAGCGGTAGAGACTTCGCAGTGCCGCCACCTTGCGCGCCAGAGTACGACGGCTGAGGTCGCGCTCGCGGAGCCGGGCCAGGAACCCGCGTAGCGCCAACCGGTCCACCTCCTCCAGCCCCAGGCCGCGCTCCGCCAGAAAGGCGGCAAACTCGGTCAAATCGGAACGGTAGGCCCGGACCGTGTGCTCCGAGGCGTTCCGTACCAACTGAAGGTGACGAAGGAAACGGGCCACGAGCAGCGTGGTGCGCCGCTGCTTGAGGGCCTGGGGCGCTGAGACCTGGGCGGGTTCCGTCGGCGGGGACACCGCTTGGACCTCCTACGACTTGGGGCGCAGGCTGGCGGCAAAAGGGGCCACGTACCGCATGGCCAGGAACACCTCAGACCAACTGAGCGCTGTGTGCGGGTCGCGGGCGCAGTCGATGAGCCTGAAGTAGAGGTCACGCTCCTGGCCGCGGCGGTAGCAAAAAACGTAGCGGTGACCGTTCTTGGTCAGGAGCAAGTACCGGGGATAGTCTGTCAGCGGCTCCTGCGAGTCGTATGACCGGGTGTCCTGGGTCACTGGGTGTCAACTCCTGCGTCCATCGGCACGCCCGTAGGGGCGTTGAAGTGAAGCGTTGTCATGTGGCTTAGTTCCAAAAGACTTCATCGGCCAAGACCGACCCTGAAGTTGAGCACGGGCGAATAGCCGACCGGCAAGAATGTCCGTCCCAAATGCTGGAGGTCAAGCATTCCTGCCTCGACAACCTGGCCGGGGCTGACTCTCACGGGCCCAGGGGGCCGACGAGGGTGACGGCTGCGGTGGCACAATGGACGGCGTAGAGGCGGTGGGTGGTGCGTAGCACCTGACGGGTGCCCCGCTCGAAGTCGTTGGGGCCGGGGAGTTCCCGCTCGCGGAGGTCGTCGTCGGCGAGATCGATGGTGGCCTGGGCTCGAGTGGTGACTGGCTGCAGGAAGTGGTCGCCGCCGGGGTAGTAGCGGACGACCACGTTCTTGCGGGCCTTGCGCAGGGCCGCTTCCATCAGCCGGCTCTGCTCGATGGGGACGACCTCGTCGGCGTCGCCGTGGACGATATAGACCTTGCTGTTGAAGAGGTGCGCGAGTCGGCTGGCATCACGGATCTCGATGTCGTCCTCGTCCCAGCCCCGCAGAGCCATCGTTTCCCGCTCCGGCTTCGGCCGGACCGGCCCGCAGCAGTCCACCGTCACCGCGAAGGAGTTCGGCAGCCAGGCGCTGGCCAGCAGTGCGATGTGACCGCCCTGGCTCCCTCCCCAGATGTAACTGCGCCGGAAGTTGCCGACGCGCACCTTGCCCAGGAGTTCGACGTAGGCCTGCAGGCAGTCCACTACCTGGAAGTGGCTGGCGTCGTAGGGCTCGACGATGCCCTTGCCGGTATCGTTGGCAGCGAAGCCCGAATGCCGGTACTCCGGGGAGATGCAGTAGAGGTCGTAGCGCTGAGCAAAGTCGCGCATCATGTCCCGGTACTGGTATCGGCTGTTTCCCCGGCCGTGGACCACCAGCATCACGCCGGTAGTGCCGCTCGGGGCGTCGGGCTCGACCACTAACGCCCGGATTACCTCGCCGCCCTGGGACCTGAATCGAAACTCCCATTCTCGTGCCATTCCATCCTCGACATGCGTCAGGAGTCAGTTTAGAATAGGAACTAATACCGCTTGAGCCGGTTCGAGGCAAGAAAAACTTCTCGGCGAGGAGCCTTTGACAGACCTCTGCCGGGGGCTACAATACTCCCGGCGTCGCAGGCTACACCACTACCCGGAGAGGGCGCTTCCTCATGGGCACTGTGAGCATCGTATTCTTCGACATCGACGACACCCTCTACTCCACCAGCGCCTTTTCTCGCCAGGCCCGCCGAGGCGCCGTTGAGGCCATGGTCGAGGCCGGGCTCGGGGCCCCCGTAGAGGTGTGCATGCGCGAACTGGACGAGGTCATCACCGAGTTCGGCAGCAACTACGAGCGCCACTTCGACCGACTGCTCCAGCGACTTCCCGACGAGGCACTGGGCGACCGCAACCCGGCCCTCTTCTCGGCCGCCGCCGTCATCGCCTACCACGACACCAAGTTCCGCCACCTGGCCCCCTTCCCCGACGTGCCGGGGGCATTGAGCCGTCTGAGTCAGGCCGGCCTTCGTCTGGGTGTCATCACCGAGGGCCCGGCTGTCAAGCAGGCCGAGAAGTTGCTTCGCCTGGGGCTGACCCAGTATCTCGACCCCACCGCCATCTCCATCTCCGACCAGGTCGGCATCTCCAAGCCCAACCCCAAACTCTACCGCCGGGCTTGCCAACTGGCCCGCGTCGAGCCCAGCCAGGCGATGTACGTGGGCGATAACGCCCCCAACGACGTGGACCCGGCCAATGCCGTGGGCATGAAGACCGTCCTCTGCCGACGAGGCGGCCGTCACGACCACAAACCCAGCCGCACACCGCCTACCCACATCATCCACAACTTCGAAGAGCTCGAAGCCCTGCTGGGCTCAGACTACGGCGTCGGAGCGAAGCGCGGGCGAACCTGAGGGCGGGGCTGTGCTTGCGGTCAGCCCGGTGTTGGCCCAGGAAGGGTGTGGTGGCGAGTGCCGGGGTAGTGGTTGTTGAGGTGGTGTGAAGGACACTTTTTTCTTGACCTGGGCCCGTGTGAGAGTAATATAAGGGTTTTAGCGCTCGGCCCAGCACAGCGGCTCTTGGGGGCCATGGGGCTCGATGTCCATAGATGACCTGCGCGCACAAATCGACAATCTGGACAGGGAAATCGTTGCCCTGCTGGATCGCCGGGCCGAGTTGGCTCGGCAGATTGGCCAGAGCAAGGACCCGGACGGCCCGGCCTACTCCGCGGAGCGCGAGGCCCAGGTTCTGGCCAATGTGGCTGGCGCGGCGAAGGGGGCGCTGAGCGAAGAAGCCCTCGGCGCCATCTACCGGGAGGTCATCAGCGCGTGTCGGGCTCTGGAGGCTCCGTTTGCGGTGGTCTACCCTGGTCCTCCCGGTTCTTTCACCCACGAGGCGGCGGTGAGTCGATTCGGTTCTTCGGTCCGCTACGTGGCTGTCCGCGACATCGCCTCGGTGTTCACTGAGTTGTCTGGGCGGCGGGCCGACTACGGGGTGGTGCCGGTGGAGACCTCCATGGCCGGGGCCGTCTCCGACACCCTGGACATGTTCCTGGACTTTGACGAGAGCATCTGTGGTGAGATCGTCCTGGACATCCACCTCAACCTTCTGGCCCGCTCGGCCGAGGAGGAGGTCCGCACCATCTACTCCAAGCCCGAGGCCCTGAGCCAGTGCCGACGCTGGCTGGCCACTAACTATCCCGGCGCCGAACTTATCGACGTGGCCACCACCAGCAAGGCCGCCGAGATGGTCGCTCAGACCCCGGCTACGGCCGCGGTCGCCAGCCAACTGGCCGCTGAACTGTACGGACTGACGGTGGTGGCCTCCTCCATCGAGGACAACCCCCGCAACCGCACCCGCTTCCTGGTCTTGGGGCACACGCCGGTGGCTCCCACCGGCCGGGACAAGACCACGCTGATGGTCAGCATCAAGGACGAGGCGGGGACGCTGGCCCGGCTGCTCAGGCCCATTGAGGAAAGGGGCATCAACCTGAGTTGGATCGAGTCCCGGCCCAGCCGACGGGAGGCCTGGGACTACGTCTTCTTCCTGGACATGAACGGCCACGTCCAGGACGAGCGGGTGGGAGCCGTCCTGGAAGAGCTGCGTCAGACGACCAGTTTCTTGCAGGTGTTGGGGAGTTTCCCGGCCGCGCCCGAAGCCCAGAAGCGACGGTCCTGAGGGAGAACCACTGTGATCATCGTCCTTCGCCCCGGTACTACCGAGGAGGAACTCCAGGAACTCGTCGCCCGTATCCGCGACCTGGGCCTGGACGTCAACATCAGCCGGGGTGTTAAGCGCACCGTGGTCGGTGTCATCGGTGAGGAGGACGAAGTCCGGCTCATGCCCCTGGCCGCCATCCCCTGCGTCGAGCAGGTGATGCCGGTGCTCAGCCCCTACGAGTTGGCCAGCCGGGAGTTTCATCCGGAGCCCACCCTGGTGAGCGTGGGCGCCGTCACCATCGGGGAAGGTGCGCCGTTCGTTGTCGTCGCCGGACCCTGCGCGGTGGAGAGCGCCGAGCAACTTCGGGAAACGGCCGTGGCCGTCCGCCAGGCAGGCGGGGCGGTGCTTCGCGGTGGTGCCTTCAAGCCTCGCAGTTCACCCTACACTTTCCAGGGTCTGGGCGAGGAGGGGCTGAGACTGCTTCGGGACATGGGCCAGGAACTTGGGATGCCCGTGGTCACCGAGGTCATGGACACGCGCCAGGTGGCCCTGGTGGCCGAGTACGCCGACATCCTCCAGATCGGGGCCCGCAACATGCAGAACTTCGCCCTGCTGACCGAAGTCGGTCAGGTGGGTAAGCCCGTCCTCCTGAAGCGGGGCATGTGGGCGACGGTCAAAGAGTTCCTGATGAGCGCCGAGTACATCCTCTCCAACGGCAACGAGCAGGTGATCCTGTGTGAGCGGGGCATCAAGAGTTTCGAGGATTCGGTGCGAAACGTGCTCGACCTGTCGTCCGTTCCCAACATCAAGGGAACCAGCCATCTGCCCGTGATCGTGGATCCCAGTCACGCCACCGGCCGCTGGGAGTTGGTGGCGCCCATGGCCTGCGCGGCGCTGGCGGCCGGCGCTGATGGTGTCATGGTCGAGGTCCACCCTCATCCCGAGGATGCCCTCTGTGATGGGCCCCAGGCCCTGCTGCCCGAGCGATTCATCGAGATGATGGAGCGGCTCGGCTCTCTGGCGGAGGCCCTCGGCCGTGGGATGCACAAGCCACCGTTTCCTTCTCCGTAGTGACGTGACAGCAGAGGTGACACCATGAGAAGGCTCTTTATCGCCGGCAACTGGAAAATGAACCTGACTCGGGCCCAGGCCCTGACTCTGGTCGAAGGCCTGGTGGGAAAGATCGGTTCCGTCAGCGCGGTGGACCTGGCCGTCTGCCCACCGTTTGTGTACCTGGAAGCCGTGGGGGCCGCAGCGGCCGGGAGCGCCATCAGGGTCGGCGCCCAGAACATGTACTTCGAGCCCGCAGGAGCCTTCACCGGGGAGGTGGCCGGCGCCATGCTCGCCGACGTCGGCTGCACCTACGTCGTCCTCGGCCACTCCGAACGCCGGCACGTCATGGGCGAAACCGACGAACTCATCAACAAGAAGGTCAAGGTGGCGCTGGACCTTGGCCTCAAGCCCATCCTCTGCGTCGGCGAACTTCTGGAGGAGCGGGAGGCGGGCCAGACTGAGGCCGTGGTCGGTCGGCAGGTGGAGGCCGGTCTGGCTGGAGTCTCGGCTGAGGGCCTCAGCCAGGTCACCATCGCCTACGAGCCGGTCTGGGCCATCGGGACGGGTCGGACGGCCACTCGCGAGCAGGCCAGCGCCGTGCACGGCTTCATCCGACAGGTCGTGGGCGGGCTCTACGGACCGGAAGCCGCTCACTCACTCACCATCCAGTACGGTGGCAGCGTGAAGCCGGAGAACGCCGGCGACCTGCTTTCGGACCAGGAGATAGACGGGGCCCTGGTGGGTGGGGCCAGCCTGAAGGTGGAGAGTTTCTCGGCCATCGTCGGGGCCGGGGTGAAGGTTGCCGGCGGTCAGTGAGTGCAGGTACTCGCCGGTTCGGTGGGAGCACGAAGGGAAGGTAGTGATGGAGGGATTGCTGCTGCTTTTGCTGAGGATTGTGCTGGTGGTGTGCGCTCTCGCCCTCACGGTGTTGGTGGTGCTGCAGGACAACCGCGGTGGTGGGCTGGCCGGCGTGCTCGCCGGCTACGGTGGGGAGAGCGCTTTCGGCACGGAAACGGTGAGCAAAGTCAAGAAACTCACCGCCTATCTTGGAGTCCTGTTGTTCGTGGTGCTCCTGGCCTTGGCCATCTTTGGGGAGCGTTCCGGCCGAATCATGGACGAGCGGGACCAGGAGGCGCCCGTAGAGGAGTCGGCTTCCTCTACCCCGGAGGCCCCGGCAGCGGCCCCATCGGCTCCCGCCGAGCCTGCACCGGAAACGGCCCCCTGAGCAGTGGGAGGCAGGCGTGAACGTCAGCGAAGCCGAGGTCCAGCGGCTGTTCGAACAGGCCGGAGCCCTGCTCCACGGACACTTTCTGCTGTCCAGCGGACTTCACAGCGACACGTTCCTTCAGGCCGCCAGGGTGCTTCAGGAGCCGAGGGTTGCCGAGCAACTGTGCGCGGCGCTGGCGGACCACTGGCGGTCGGCCGAGCCCGGGGTGGTCATCGGACCAGCGACCGGCGGCATCATCCTGGCCTACGAGGTGGCCCGCCAGTTCACGGCCCGGGCGCTCTTCGCCGAGCAGCGCGACGGGCGGATGACCCTGGGGCGGGGCTTTTACCTGGGCCCGCGGGAGCGGGTCCTGGTGGTGGACGACGTCATCACCACCGGTGCTTCGGTGCGAGCGACGGGCGATTTGGTCGAGGCCCACGGCGCTGAGGTGGTAGGGGTGGGCTGCCTGGCTGACCGGGGCGGCGGGGTGGGGCTGCGCTGGCCCTGCCGGGGACTGCTACGCCTGGACCCGAAGGAGTACGAGCCGGACGAATGCCCCCAGTGCCGCCAGGGCGTGGCTCTGGTGGAGCCAGACCATCTGCAGGCCCAGGGGCCTGGTGAGGGGAGCGGCGCGAGCCCATGAAGAGCATGACCGGTTTCGGAGTTGCCCGGCGGCAGGTGTCCGGCTGGGAAGTGCGCGCTGAGGTGCAGACGCTCAACGGTCGCTTCCTCGCCCTGCGGCTGCGCTTGAACGAGGCGGTCCGTGATCTCACACCGGTGGTGGAGGAAAGGCTAAAGGCGGCGTTCGGGCGGGGAACGGTGCACTGCCGAGTTTCGCTCAGCCTGCCAGCCCAGCCCGGCGGACACTCGGTAGATATGGATCGGCTGGAGGTCCTGTGCCGCTCGGTCCAGGAGTTGCGTGGTCGGCTCGGTCTCGCCGGGGAGGTCTCGCCCGAATGGCTCCTGGCGGTTCCCGGAGTGGCCGCTGAGTTGGCCATTGCGGAACCGGAACGGGAGGTGTTGGAGAAGGTGGTGCTGGAGGCGGTCGAGGAGGCCGTCGCCTCGGTCCTCCAAGCGCGCGGGGCCGAGGGCCAGCGCCTCCGACAGTACCTGGTCGAGCACCTGGAGGAGATGCGTCGGTTGCTGTCGGTCCTCAGGGAGCGCGCCCCGGCGGCGGTGCAGGCGTACCGGGAGCGGCTGCGCGGCCGGACGGAGCAACTGCTGGTGGGGACGGGAGTGAGCGCTGCCGGGGAGACGCTGGAGCGCGAGGTGGCCTATATGGCTGAGCGCTCCGACGTGACCGAGGAGCTGAACCGTATCGACGGCCACTTGGAGGAAGTGGCTCGCTGCCTGGAGGCCGAGGGAGTCGTGGGCCGCACGCTGGAGTTCCTGGCCCAGGAGTTGGGGCGGGAAGCCGGCACGGTGGCCGCCAAGGCCGTGGACGTGGAGATGAGCGGTCTGGCCGTTGGCTTCCGTCAGGAGGTGGACCGACTGCGGGAACAGGTAGCCAACGTGGAGTAAGGGTTGCAGAGAGTACGTGGACAGTAGGAATTCAGAAGGTCGCAGGTCAGAACGTCGAGAGCCGGAAAGGCGGTGACCTGCCACCTTTAGCCTGGGGCGTGAGGAGAGGAAGGGGATTGTGGCTCAACTCATCCACGAAGAGGAAGTTGTCGAGAAGGTTGGTGGACGCTTCATTCTGTCGTCGATGGTGCAGAAGCGTCTGCGGGAACTGATGTCGGGGGCCCAGAAGCTGGTGGAGACTGACTCGCGCGATGTCCTCCAGATCATCTACCAGGAGATTATGGAAGACAGAATCGCTCTGGGAGCCCCTGAGGAAGCGCAGGACGAGGCCGGTGTGCGGGCGGCCTTACGTGGAGGATCCCGAGTGTGACCGGGCGGAGAATACTGGTGGGAGTGACGGGCGGCATCGCCGCCTACAAGACCTGCTCTCTGGTCAGCCTGCTGGTTCAGCGCGGGGCGGAGGTGCGGGTAGTGGTGACCCGGAACGCTAAGCGCTTCGTGGGTCCGCTGACCTTCCAGACGCTCTCGCGGAATCGGGTCATCAGCGACCTCTTCCTCAGCGCTGAGCAGTGGGACTCCCAGCACATCGTTCTGGCTCGCTGGGCCGAGGCCCTGGTGGTGGCTCCCGCCACGGCCTCCTTACTTGGAAAGATCGCGGCCGGCATCTCCGACGACGTCCTCACCTGCACCGTGCTCGCCACCAGGGCGCCGACGCTTCTGGCCCCGGCCATGAACGGCCAGATGTGGCGGCACCCAGCCGTCCAGCGTAACGTTGACACCCTCACGGCCATGGGCTACCACTTCGTGGGGCCGGTCGAGGGACGGCTGGCCGACGGCACGGTGGACGTCGGCCGAATGAGTGAGCCTCCGGACATCGCCCGCGCCCTGGAAGAGATGCTCGTAAGCGCGTAGGGGAAGGCCCTGTTGGACACCGTCCGCATCGTGGTCAAACGCCAGCCCGGCACTGAGGACCTGGGCCTGCCCGAGTACCAGACACCGGGCGCCAGCGGCCTGGATCTCCTGGCGGCTGTTGAGGAAGACGCCGTACTGGCTCCCGGCGACATTCGGCTGATCCCCACCGGTCTTTTCGTGCAAGTGCCCCCCGGCTACGAGGCCCAGGTGCGGCCGCGCAGCGGACTCGCCCTGCGTCACGGCCTCACCGTGGCCAACACCCCCGGAACCATCGACAGCGACTACCGAGGTGAGGTCGGCGTGATCCTCATCAACCTGGGGCGCGAGCCGGTGACCGTCACTCGGGGGATGCGCGTGGCCCAACTGGTGATTGTGCCCGTGGCCCGGGCCGAGTTGGTGGAAGGGGAGCCGAGCCCCACCGAGCGGGCCGACGGTGGCTTCGGACACACGGGCGCCTGAGGGAAAAAGGCGACGGGTTTCTTTTCTTCAGCCAAAGGCTGGCGGACAAAAGACTCTCGCGCAGAAAAGAATCCCGTCGCCTTTCTCCCTCAGGCCTGCTCAAGATTCACACCCCCAGAGCCGATATGTTCCATAGAGAAGGAGAGGGAAGAAATGCGCCCGAAATCGGCCTCCCTGCCATGGGGAGAAGAGGCGTGACACCCGAGCGCGAGCCGACTCATCGACCCGCCCTCTCAGCAGGGCGGGCCGCGGCCAGTGTGGCCCTGCTGGCGGCAGCGGCGTTTCTGACACTGGCCCTGGTCTCCTTCGACCCTCACGATCCTCCCGATCCCGACGTCCCGGTCAACGCCGTGGTCACGAACGCCTGCGGTCGGGTCGGCGCCTGGCTGGCCAAGACCCTCCTGCTTTACCTGGGCGGGGGGGCCTATCTCCTGGCCGTACTCGCATGCTTCTGGACCTACGTGCTGGCTGCCGGACGACCAGCAGCGCGGACCCGCCGGACGCTCCTGGCCGTGGGTGCAGCCATCCTCAGCACCAGCACTCTCGTGGCGGTGCTGGCCGAGACCACGCCCTTCCGTTGGCTGGAGACTACTCGCATCCCCTCCCCGGGTGGCTTGGTGGGGACGTACGCGGCCTCGATGCTGCTGGGACTGGTGGCTCTGCCGGGCACACTGCTCCTGCTGGGCACCACCGTCCTCATCGCCGTCATCTTAGCGACGGACTTGCTGTTGGTCCGGGCGGCGGGGGCGCTGGGCCGGACCGTCTCGGCCTGGCTGGTGTGGGTGCGGGCGCGCTGGGCCGAACGGCGCAAGGCCCTGGTGCTGACCCGGGCTCTGGTTGCAGCCAAGGAGCGCCGGCGGACCCCGGTGGTGCGGGGCGGGGAACCCAGCCCCGAGATACCCGTGGTCAGTCGGGCGGCGGCGGAGTTGGGTATGGCCCTGGACGTAACCGCGCCCGGGCTGGCGGCGGTGCGGGCGGAGCCTGAGGAAGCAGGGGCCCTGGCGGGTCCCGGGTCAGTGTCAGCGCCCGAGCCCTCGGCCGCTGAGCCGGAAGAAACCAACCCCTTGACCTACGAACTTCCCACCATCGACCTCCTGGATGACCCCGAAGAGGTGGACATGAGCACCCACGAGGAGGTCATTCAGGAGAAGGCGCAAGTGCTGGAGCGCTGCCTGGCTGAGTTCGGGGTGTCGGTGGAGGTGGTGGGCATCCGCACCGGGCCGGTCATCACCCAGTACGAACTGTCCCTGGCGCCGGGCACCAAGGTGGGCAAGGTGCTGGCCCTGCGTGACAACATCGCCATGGCGCTCAAGTCCACCAGTGTGCGGATCATCGCCCCCATCCCCGGCCGGGGCACGGTCGGTGTCGAGGTGCCCAACGCAGAGAAGAACCTGGTGCGCCTCAAGGAGCTCTTCCACGCCGTGGACACCAGCAAGATGCAGATCCCGCTCTTTCTGGGCAAGGACGTCTCCGGCCACCCGGTCGTGAGTGACCTGACCCAGATGCCCCACTTGCTCATCGCCGGCTGCACCGGCTCGGGCAAGAGCGTGTGCATCAACAGCATCATCGTGAGCATGCTCATGACCCGCACGCCCCGGGAACTGAAACTCCTGCTGGTGGATCCCAAAATGGTGGAACTGACCGTCTTCCGGGACCTGCCCCACCTCTTCGCCCCGGTGGTCACGGACATGAAGAAGGCGGCCAGCATCCTGGCCTGGGCCGAGCGCACCATGGACGAACGCTACGAACTCCTCTCCGCGGCCTCGGCCAAGAACATCGTCGGCTTCAACGCCCTGGCGGAAGCGGACGTCCGCCGACGGCTCCGCATCGACGACCCTGAGGTGCGGGCCGAAGACATCCCCCATCCGCTGCCCTACATCGTCGTCATCATCGACGAGTTGGCTGATCTGATGATGCTCAACCGCACCGGCGAGGTGGAGTCCTCCATCACCCGACTGGCCCAGAAGAGCCGGGCCGTGGGCATCCACATTATCTTCGCCACCCAGCGACCCAGCGTGGACGTCATCACCGGCCTCATCAAGGCCAACCTGCCCGCCCGCATCGCTTTCCAGGTGACCAGCTACGTCGATTCCCGCACCATCCTCGACCAGAACGGAGCCGAGAAACTCCTGGGCCGGGGTGACATGTTATACCTGCCTCCACACACGGCCAAACTGCTGCGCGCCCAGGGCACCTTCGTCAGCGAGCAGGAACTGCAGCGGATCGTGGGGTACGTCTGCGAGCGGGCGCGGCCCCGCTTCAGTCGCGAACTCATTCGACTGCCGGACTCCCGCAGTGAGTCTCCCACCCTCTCCAACTCCGAGCGCGACGAACTCTACGACGACGCCGTGCGCATCTTAGTGGCCAGCGGACGGGGGTCGGTTTCACTCTTGCAGCGCCGGCTGGAGATCGGCTACACTCGCGCAGCCCGGCTCGTCGACATGATGGCCGAGGACGGCATCGTCGGCGAGTACAAGGAGGGCAAGGCCCGCGATGTCCTGGTGAGCGAGGAGGAGTTGAACTCCCGGTCCCAGGCGCGTCAGTCCATTGAGCGCTGAAACCGCCTATGGTTCGTCGCCACCCCTCGCCTCCCGCCACCTTCGCTTTCGTCAGCCTGGGCTGCCCCAAGAACCTCATCGATTCGGAGCGGGCCCTCGCCAGGATGACTGCGGCCGGGCTCATCCTGACCGATGACCCGGCTCGGGCCGACGCCATCGTCATCAATACCTGCGGCTTCATCCGCGAGGCCATTGAGGAGTCAAGCGACGTCATCCAGCAGGCCCTGGCCTTTCGCCGGGACGGGCCCTGTCGGCGGGTAGTGGTCGTGGGCTGCCTCAGCCAGCGGTTCGCTCCGGAGCAGTTGGACGTGCTGCGCCAGGCCGACGCCCTCTTCGGGGTGCTTGATGAGCCTACGGTGGAGGCCTTGAGCAACTACCTCCTTCAGGAGGTGGAGCCGGTCGGGGCCAGTGGGGTGCAGTCCGCTGGCTTGGACTCCTTCACCAGGCTGCGTCTGACACCTCGCCACTTCGCCTACCTCCGCATCTCCGAAGGCTGCGCCAACCGCTGTCGCTACTGCGTTATCCCCGACATCCGGGGGCCGCTGCGGAGTCGGCCCGTTGGGGAGTTGGTCGCCGAGGCCCGCCACCTTGTCGCTGACGGGGCTGTCGAACTGTGCCTGGTGGCTGAGGATACCACGAGTTACGGCCGCGACCGGGGAGGCGACAGTCAACTCCCCGACCTCATCCGGGCCCTGACCGCCATCGGAGGCCTCCACTGGATCCGCCTCCTCTACACCCACCCCGCCCACTTCAGCGACGAACTCATCCAGACCCTGGCGGCCGAGCCCAAGGTCTGCCGATACCTCGACCTGCCCATCCAGCACGCCTCCGACGCCATCCTCGCTCGGATGGGCAGGGGTGTGACGCAGGAGGATATCCGTCGGCTGATTGCTCGGCTGCGGGACGCGCTGCCGGGGCTCTTCCTCCGCACCAGCATCATTGTGGGCTTTCCGGGGGAGGGGGAGGCTGAGTTCGCCCAACTGCTGGACTTCCTCAAGGAGGTGCGCTTTGAGCGCTTGGGAGCTTTCGCCTACTCCCGTGAGCCGGGGACGCTAGCCCACTCCCTACCGGGGCAGGTGCCGGAGGAAGAGCGGGAGCGTCGGCGGGGTCAGGTGATGGAACTCCAACAGGCAATCGCCTTTGATGTCAATAGCCGCTTGCTCGGTGAGCGAGTGGCTGCTATAGTCGATGAGGCGCCCCCGGAGGGTGGACCTCACTGGTTGGGGCGCACCTACGGAGACGCCCCCGAGGTGGACGGTGTGCTCTATCTTTCGGGCGCGCGACTGGCGCCCGGTCAGATCTGGGAGGCCCGCATTGTCGGTGCCCGGGACTACGACCTGGTGGGTGTGGCCGAGCGCCGGCTCCATCCGACTACCTGAGGGTAGAGTTCCAACCTGGGAACGGGAGCCGTGACCAAGGAAAAGAGACCGCGCTTCTTCAACGTCGCCAACAATATCACCCTGGCCCGCCTGCTCATGACCATCGTGTTTCTGGTGCTGCTGGGGGCGCCGACGCGCACCACCTACTGGATTGCCTTCGCGCTCTTCCTGGTGGCCAGCGCCGGTGACATCCTGGACGGCTACCTGGCTCGTCGGCACGGGGTCACCAGTGATGTGGGCCGGGTGGGTGACCCGCTGGTGGACAAGGCCCTCATCTGTGGTGGCTTCATCATGCTGCTTGGTGGCGACGTTGCGGACCCGGTGCAGTTCCCGGCCCTGGCCAACTGGATGGTGCTGGTCATCGTCCTGCGGGAGATACTGGTCACCACGCTCCGGGGGCTGAGTGAGGCCCGTGGCGTGCCCTTCATGGCCACGGTCTGGGGGAAGGCCAAGATGTTCTTGCAGTCCGCGGCTTTAGGGACGCTGGTGTGTGGCTACGCCCTGGGAGTGATCCACGAGCCCTGGGCCCACACCGTGCAACTGGCGGTGCTCTACCCCGCCGTCATTGTGACCATCATCTCCGGCCTCTACTACAT
>CBDVDV010000089.1:0-14094 GCA_965372835.1 uncultured bacterium
GGAGGGTCACCCCCAGCACCGTTGGGGGTTGAGGTCCGCTACTGGGATCAACTCCTTCACTGAGAAGGCACCTTCTCCTGTGCAAAAGAGGCCACGGCTTGCTGTTCCGGAACTAACAAGGCCCGGCGGATTGTGGCTGTGCCTCGGGGAGCACTTCGCTTACTTGCTCACTCCCGTTGGGTAGGCATCCTCCGCCGGAGGGAACCCTCAGACCCCCGTGACGACGTCCTGCGGACTTCGTCGCAGGGGAAAGCGGGCTCGGTGATACCGGACCTGGTGCGGTCTTTTGCGCGCTGGCCGCTCTTAGGCCATCTATCACCTCACCCCGTGAGGTCCTCCCCCATCTTGCGCCCTTATTACACCATATGTACACACAAAAGTCAAGAAGAATCTTTGCCCTGTTGATGGGGCAAATCGGGACTCTGTCCTCCTTCTCGCCACAGAAAGTTCCCTTTGGATCCGCGCAAACCGCGCGCCAGGCTTTCTGCTTGACAGAAGCTATGGCTGGGAGTAGTAGAAGGAAGGGGAGAAGTGCGCCAAGGTCTTCGAAGGCGTCGGCGCTCGTCCTCGGGGCGCATCGCGCTGGGAGCGGCGGAATGGTAGGCCCGATCATCCTCGTCGCCATTGGTCTGCTCCTGGCCGTTTCCATCAGTAGCATCCTTGGCCTCATAGCCTTCATTAAGCTCCGTCGCCGGCGCCGGGATCTCGTTGATTTAGAGCGCTCCCTCCCCCGTCTCTCCGCCAGACTTACGCGTCTCGAGGAGCTTTTCCGAGAGGCCGGCCCCGCCTTGCCTGAGCCGACCGAAGAAGAGGCTCCGAGGCTCAAGACCCCGGAGGAGATCGGCCGGGCCCTGTCGGCCATCTCTACACAAGCGCCGGAGGCGCCGGCCGAAGCCGTACGCCCAGCGCCCGTGGCGCCTGCTCCCCCGGCGAGGGCCGAGGCGGCTCCGACTCCTCTGCCGAGAGAGGCCACTCCGTCGGAGCCCGTGCAGCCTCCTCTGCCGGGCATCGAGCGAGAGTGGTGGTCAGAGTTCGAAAAGCGTGTGGGCGAGCGCTGGCTCACGTGGGTGGGGGTGCTTGCTCTGTTCTTCGGGGTCGGCTTTTTCGTCAAGTACGCCATCGACAACCAATGGCTTGGTCCCCGTGCCAGGGTCGTGCTGGGCCTTGCCGTCGGGTTAGGGCTCCTGGTTCTTGGTGACCGCTTTATCGAGCGAAAGATGCGGCCGCTCGGCCAGGGGCTTATCGGTGGCGGCTTGGCCATCCTCTACGTGTCTCTCTTCGCCGCGTGCTCTGTCTACCCCCTCATCAGCCAGCCTGTGGCCTTCGGCGCCATGGTGCTGGTGACCGCGGGGGGGGTAGCTTTGGCGGTGCGTCACGATGCGCTGGCCCTGAGCATGCTGGCGGTCCTGGGCGGGTTGCTCACGCCCGTCCTTGTGTCAACGGGGGAGGACGCGCGAGACGCCCTCTTCGCCTACCTGGTCATCCTTGACCTGGGTGTAGTGGCCGTGGCCTGGTGGCGGAAGTGGCGGCCCCTGGAAGTACTTGCGTTCGCTGGCACCTACATCCTCTTCGCCGGCTGGTACCGACGGTTCTACTCGGACTCGGCTATGGTCCCGACGCTGCTCTGGCTGGGCGCGTTCTACGCCATCTTCCTGTGCATGCCCTTTGCCCACGAACTTCGCCGAAAGACTTCGCTCACCATCGACCGCTTCGTCGTCGCCATGCTCAATGCGACGGTCGCCTTCATGTTCGCCTACTGGATACTGCATCCGGAGCAGAAACCCGTGCTCGGCTTCGTGGCCCTGGGCATGAGCGCATCGTATCTTGTGCTCGGGTCGCTTACCCGTCGGCGCGTCCCTGCTGATGGGCGAGCGGCGCTCGGCTTCGTGGCGCTGGCGGTGACCTTCCTTACGCTGGCGGTGCCGCTTCACCTGGGGCTCTACGGGATCACCCTGGCCTGGGCGGTTGAGGGTCCGGCGCTTCTTTACCTGGGGTATAAGTACAAATACTATCCGGTCCGCGTCGTCAGCTTCTTCGTAATGCTGCTGGCGCTGGGGCGGCTCTTGGTTGTCCACTGGCCACTTCACGAGGGCCCCTTCGTTCTGTTCTGGAACGTGCCTTTCGCCACGGGCGCCTGCCTGGTCCTGGTGACAGCCGTTCACGCGCTGCTGCACCAGTGGTGGAGGGAGGACGCCACTCCTGGGGACCTGAGTCTCAAAGTCTTGAGCGCGTGCGGGACCGGCTTTCTGGCGCTGGTGCTGCTGCACGCAGAGCTTACGGCCTGGCACCATCTCACCACGGCTGCGTGGCCCTGGAGCGCAGCGCTCATCGCGCGCGGCGCCGTTATCGGCCTCTGGGCCGTGGGCACCGTGGGTTACCTGGCAGGAGGCGTGTGGGGCCGAAGCATCGGCTCGCGACTCCTGGGCGCGCTGACCCTCGGGGTGGCTCTGGTGCTGTTGTGCGTCTGGTACACGGAGCGCCTGCCTGAGCCGTACACTGTGATTTTCAACCCCCGCTTTCTTGCCGGGCTGATGGTGGCGCTGGCGGCCTTTGCCTGCGCCGCGCTCCTCCGCCGCCGCCGAGAGGTCCTGCTCAAGGAGGAACAGTTCCTGGCCAAAGGCGCGGTAGCCATCGGCGCCGGATTGCTGACCCTGGTGCTGGTGCACATGGACTTTCACCGGTGGCTCCAGGTGCAGGTGCTGGGGGAGACAGCTGGAGCGCCTGAGCTTGTGCGGAGCGTGCTCATCGTCGCCTGGGCTCTGGGGGCGATGGCCTACTTGGGGGCAGGGATGCGCTGGGGAAACCTGGCTTCGCGGATAGTGGGTGTTGTGCCCCTGGGGGTTGCTCTGGTGCTGGCGGCCCAGTGGTACGATAAGCAGTTGCCCGGCAGCTACTACATCGTCCTGAACTGGCGCTTCATTTCCTCGCTCATCGCAGTTGTGGGTGTGTTCGTCTACGGCTGGCTCCTCCGCGGATATCCGGGGAAGTCGTCGGCGGAGGAACGGGATGTGGCGAAGGCAATTGTGGGCGTTGGCATCATGTCGCTGCTGGTACTGTTGAGCCTGGAAGGGTGGACCTACGCAGGCGCCACGGCGGCCACCCGGCAGACGGCCCGCTGGGCGGGGCTGACGGCCCTCTCCGTCGTCTGGGGTGTATATGCCGTCGCTATGCTCGCGGTCGGGTTCTGGCGGGGGGTTCGGGGGTTGAGGTTGGCGGCGTTAGGGCTCTTCGGGGCCACAGCCGTCAAGCTGGTGCTGGTGGACATGGCCGGGCTGGAGAGAATCTACAGGATCATCTCCTTCGTGGCCCTGGGACTGCTGATGATCGGGGCCTCCTACCTGTATAACCGTATCGAAGCCCACCTGGAGGCGTCCTCGGCGCAGAGCGAATGAGCGAGCGCCTGAGTACGGGGGACCACTCCCGACCCCGTGCACGTCCCTCAGGAGCAGAGGAAAGCACACGTCTCTTCGGAGACGGCGCAGTCAGTGGGTGTGGTTTCCCAGGTGGTGGTGTTTCTGCGATAGGTTTGGCCGTCGTTGAAGAGCACACGGTAGTCGAACTTCCACCAGCGTTCAGGGAACATCCGGGACAGGGCCCGCACGTATTCCCGGACGAACTCATACAGCAGCGACCGTTGGATGTTGGTGTCCACCTCGGCGAAGTTGGTAAAGCCGAAGTAGGCGTGGAAGCCTTTGCCGAAAAAGCCTCGCGAGAAGAGCACGTCGTCGGGGTACCGGCAGAAGAGGCCGACATCATCTCCTTGCTTCTGGCGAAGCCAGCGGTGAAACCGGCCTTCGGCGTGGCTCCCAGCAGTGACGCATCCTTCGCTGCCGGCCAGTGCTGGGCCCGGGGGGCGGAAAGGCGTCAGATCTGTCTCGGGTCTCGGCATTAAGGGGACGGGGCCGGCTCGGATTCCAGCACGGTGCGGGTGCCGGTCTTTTCACGGGCGAGGTGGAACGACGCAACTCCCTTCGCGGCGGGCTCCGCTGTGTATTCCATTGAGAGGTGTTTGTGCTCGTACCGATACTGGTAGGCAACGTTCCCGTCAGGCCCGAGCGCCAGGCAGTAGGTCACAGGCCCCTGCGAAGTCTCGACGGCCGCTATGCCGGTCGAAACGAGTTTACGCATGGCCCGATCGATATCTGCTTGAGGAACGCCGAGCGTGGCCAACTCCTCCTGCATGGCCGCTCCATGCCGGGATTCCCATGTGGTGAAGAGCGGTTCCTTCGGCCAGGAGTAGCGGTCAGAACCCGGGGCCTCAATCTCAGGCTCGTTCGCTTGTAGCAGGACGATGACACTCCGCTCGACAAGGGCGCTTTCACCGGAAAATGACTGGGGGTAACGCGCACGGTACAAAAAGATGACTCCGGAGCTGTGGTAGTCCGGCGTTCCCCTTTCCCAGAGCATTCGGCCGCCGTGTGCCACTTCGTCCAACTTGCCGGAGTAGCAGAAATAGATGGCGGCGTTCTCCCGCACTGTCACCACCAGGGGCGTTCGGCCGACGTACCGTCGGTTTGCTTCCGCTGGGGCCATGGGGATTTGAGGGAGGAGCCAGCCCGACTCATACCCGGGGGAATCGTCAAGGCAGACATCCACACCCAGTGGCACCGATGAGAGTAACAGGCTGAATCGCTCCTTGCGAATCCTCTCCAGACATCGGCCCAACGGCGACTTGAGTAGGCCTGCTCGTCCTGGACGCACCGCGAAAATCACGAGCAGAACTACGGCAACTATCACCCCAGCCGCTGCCCACACCAGCCAAGCCGCACTGCGCCTCGGCGGCGGAGCCTTCGAAGGACGTGCAGGCGCAATGGGCGCAAACACAGGCTGAGCGGGGCGCACAGCGAACACGGTCCCACAGGCAGGGCACTTGACCTTCTTGCCCACCAACTCGTCCTTGAGGTGATAGCGCTTTCCACACTCACTGTTCGGACATCGGACTTCGACCGCCATCGTCCGCCTCCTTCATTGGGCCACGAACTTCGCCTGAGCAGTTCCTCAGAGCGTCCTTCTGCCAAAAAGGCGACACGCCTCAGAGCGAAAGGAACCGACCCGTTTCTTCGGAGATGGAGCAGTCAGTGGGCGTGGTTTCCCAGGTCGCAGTGTTTCGGCGGAAGGCTTGGCCGTCGTTGAAGAGCACACGGTAGTCGAACTTCCACCAGCGTTCAGGGAACATCCGGGACAGGGCCCGCACGTATTCCCGGACGAACTCATACAGCAGCGACCGTTGGATGTTGGTGTCCACCTCGGCGAAGTTGGTAAAGCCGAAGTAGGCGTGGAAGCCTTTGCCGAAAAAGCCTCGCGAGAAGAGCACGTCGTCGGGGTACCGGCAGAAGAGGCCGACATCATCTCCTTGCTTCTGGCGAAGCCAGCGGTGAAACCGGGCTTCGAAGTCGCTGGCCAGGCGGACGATGCGAGCCTGGTCCTGGTCGTCGAAGGGCTCCTCCTGGTAGGGGGCCCCTTCGACGGTTTCGCGCTCGGCCTCCAGGTCCACCGAAAAGTAGTGGACCAGCACCGACGACTTCTGCTCCTGCCTGGCCCGGATCACAGCGACGCCTCCGTCTTGAGCAATCCCTGCTGGACCATCCATCGAAGGCTTCGGCGCATCCCTTCCCGAACGTCGATCCGTGGATGGTAGCCCAACTCGGCCGATGCCTTCCTGATGCAGGCGAGCATGTGCTCGCAGTGAAAGCGGAGGCCGGAGGCGTCGACCTTGTCCGAGTAGCGCTCGATGAGTTGCGCCATGGGCAGGTAGTCCACTTCGCTCTTCGAAGCGAGCAGTTCCATGATGACGGCCAGGTACTCTTGGTGCATGAGAGCGCACCGGCTGGAGATGTTGTAGACCTGGCCGATGCTCCGCTCGGTCGCCAGCGCCAGAGAGTAGGCCGAGGCCAGGTCCTCCGCGTCAACGGGCTGAATGAGGGCCCGGCCGTCGTTGGGGAGGGTGAGGGGTCGGCTGTCGGCGACCCGCTGGAAAAACGCGGGCGTACGCCAACCCCAGAGGTCGAGCGGCACCGCCCCGGGGCCGAAGACGTTGGTAGGACGAATGATGGTGGCCGGGAAGTCACGCTCGTCCCGCCAGCGCAGCAGCACCTGGTCCTGGGCCCACTTCTCCTCGAAGGTGATGCCCGGGACGATGCGGATGGGGTCGCCCTCGCGGGCCGGGAGGCGCTGCATGGGTGTGTAGACGCCCGTCGAGCCGGTGTGGATGAACTGACGGAGGCGGCCTGAGAGCGCCTCGCAGGCCACTTCCAGGTCGTCAGCTTGGAGGCAGGTGTCGATGCAGGCGTCGGGCTTGGCCTCGATGAGGGCGGTCCGGAAGCGGTCGCGCTCCGCCTTGTCACAGGTGATCCGCTCAACTTCAGGGGGCAGGGGCGCCGGGCTCTTGCCCCGGTTCAGGGCGACCACCTGGTGGCCTGCTGCCAGGAGTCCTCGGATGATGTGGGGACCGACGAAGCGGGTTCCGCCAATGATGAGCACCTTCACAACGGCCTCCTCTGGACTGCTGCTCGCACACGGTCAGCCGATACAGTAGAGGCGTTAAGGTTCCGCTGTCAAGGCCGGCCTGGGAGCCGGCCCACCACCGCCAGCGCTACCAGGTAACAGCCGACGGCGGCGAGCATGGTCGCGTGCAGCCCCACCTCGACGGCCAGGAGCGTGGCTGCTGAAGCCGCCACCACCGAGGCGCAGCCGTTGACCCCCCAGGCCCAGGGGGCCAGCCCTTCCCCGCGGCTCCCAAGCAGACGGAAGCCCGACGGAAAGGGCAGCCCCATCAAGAATGCTAAGGGGAACAAAGTTGCCACGGCCACCGCGGTGCGGACCGACAACGACCCACCCAGGGAGAATCGGAGCGCGGCCGGGAGCACGGTTACGTGGAGCACCACCATCGCGGCGATGCCCAGCACCGCCACCCGGACGGCCCAACGGGGGCCGCCCGGGAACCGGTCAGATAGCAGGCTTCCCAGGCCACTGCCCACCAGGAAGATAGCCAGCACCACAGCCAGGGAATGCACCGGGGTGGGCAAGAGCAGCAGGAAGCGCTGGATGCAGGCAATCTCCAGGAGCATGTAGGCTAAGCCGAGACAGAGGAAGTAGACGCCCGCTGCCAGTCTGCCCGGTGCTCGGCGGACCCGCCTAAGGAACAGGAGTGGCACCACGATCAGAACCACGCCCAGCACCGTCGTCTCCACCAAGGCCAGGACCAGGAACACGTACCCCCCACCCACGGTCGGTATCCACTGCGTTCCCAGTGAGCGGATGAGAGCGGGCACCGCGCGCCAGCGGAGGTAACTGAAGAAGTAAGGCTGCTGGTCGCTGGTCGGACGGGTACGGAACAACTGGCCACGGTGGAACTCGTCCCGGTCGCCGAAGAGAAGGGAGTTGGCGGCGAGGTAGTACTCGGGCCGATCAAGTTGGGTGAAGCGATTCACCTCGTCGGCTGTGATGCCCGGGTAGTAACAGAGGTCGAAGCCCCGTTCCAGGCAGAACTCCCGAAAGGTTGCAAGTTGCTCCTCCGTCCAGGGCCGCCGACTGAAGAGGATGGTGGCCGTAGAATAGCCCCGGTGCAGGGCAAGTCGGGGCCGGGGGTCGAGGCCCAGCCGTTCGGCGGCCCCCACCACCGTGGCCAGCATGCGGATGCCGTCGCGCTCCGGGTAGTTGTCCCAGCGGGTGACGGCGAGGATGCCCCCAGGGGTGAGTCGCTCGATGGCCCGCTCCATGCCCTCAACCGTGAACAGGTAAGCCGGTGAAAGCGCGAACATCCCCGCCACCGAACTCCCGAAGCCGCCCAGGGGGGGAATCTGGATCACGTCGAAGTGCTCGGGCGTCTCCTCGAAGTATCCGCGGGCGTCGCCCACCACCACCCTGACCTCCTGCCGTCGAAGCAGATGACCGGTGAACTCACCGCAATCTTCGGCCAGGACCCGGAGCACTAAGGGGTCAATCTCCACCGCCGTCACCGACCGCGCGCCTCCGTGCAGAGCCGCGACCACCTCACTCCCTCCACCCATACCAATGAGCAGAGCCGAAGGAGCGTCAAGCAGGTGGTAGGCCACGGCGCTGGGAAGGTAGTCCAGGTAGGCGAGGCTCTGGGGCGGGGTGGGAACGCCGAGGACGGGTGACGGGTTGTCGCCGTCAAAGAACAGCGCCATCTGTGGTGGCAGGTGCCCGGACTCGGAAGTCGAGTAGGTCAGGCTCATACCCTCCGCGTGGCGAATGGTCGGGCCCGAAACCAGGGTCAGAAGACTGAAGGGGCTCCAGCGCTCGGCCTCCACGTTCGCCCCGGGCAGCAGACGCGCAGACGAGAGGCCCTTGTACTCGGATGGTTCGGCCGGGGTCGCCGACAGTAACGCCGCCGCCAGACCGACCACGGTGCCCACCGCCCAGCAGACTCGCCAACGCCTGCCCGCCCTGAGCGTAAGCACGGCTGCGGCAACGACCGCCACGGGCGTCAGCGCCGCGGCGATCCACCCCGGCCGCAACAGGTACAGCAGGCCTACAACCGCGGCCGCGCCCGCGCCCGAGCCGAGCATATTGGCTCCGTAGACCCGGCCGACGCGTCTCCCGGCCTGGAGGATCCCCAGAGCGATGACGGTGGCGCCGATGAAGAAGGGCAGCGCCAGCACCAACTCCAGCACCATCACCCACCCCGAGCGAAACGGCAGCAGGAGCAGCCGCCAGGGCTCGCCGATGGGCTGCATGAGCAGGTGATTCAAGTCAAAGGGGATCAACCGAATGAGCCAGCGGCTGAGCGGAAGTGAGGGGACGAAGAGCAGCGTGGCCAGCCTGAGCAGCGCCGGGCGACGCCGGGCTCCCCAGTTGCCCAGAAGCGCCAGGAGTGTCCCGCTGGCCCCGAAGCCAAGCAGGGCCACGCTGATGACCAGGTAGGCGAAGTGCGACCACTGACGGATGGCCAGGATGCGCGTGAGCGCCACCTCCCAGGCCAAGAGGGTCCCGGCCACCAGAGCCACGGCTACGGTGACCGCCGCCAGTGGCTGTCGCGTTTCTTCTCGGCTCACGCTGGCGTCCCGGTCAGTGGCCGCCCGTGAGCGGCACGAAGCGCACGGCGGTGATGTTGCGGACGGTAGGAGGTCCCTCCTCGCCCTTGATGACGAGTTTGAGCCACTGGACCCGGCCCGGGGGGCCGATGGGGATGACCATGCGGCCGCCGGTCTTGAGTTGTTCGATGAGGGGTGGGGGGATGTCGGTGGCTGCGGCGGTGACGATGATGGAATCGAAGGGCGCGTGTTCGGGCCAGCCGTAGTAGCCGTCACCCACCTTGACGGTGATCTTCTCATAGCCCATGTCGGCCAGGCGCTTCTTGGCCGGCTCCCCCAGTTGCTTGATGATCTCGATGGTGTAGACCTCTTTGACGATTTCGGCCAGGACCGCGGCCTGGTAGCCCGAGCCGGTGCCCACCTCCAGGACCTTGTGGGTGTCCTTGGGCTTGAGCAGTTCGCTCATCAGGGCCACGATGTAGGGTTGAGAGATGGTCTGCCCGTAGCCGATGGCCTTGGCGGCGTCTTCGTAGGCGTGGGGCTTTATGCGACGGGGTACGAACAGGTGACGGGGAACCGTGGACATGGCCCGCAGGACGTTGGTGTCCTTAATGCCCCGGGCGCGGATCTGCCGGGCCACCATCTGCCGACGTGCCCGGGTGTAGCGCGCCTCGTCCTGCCGTAGTGCCGGCGCGATGATCGCGGCAACTATTACGGCCGTGGCGACGGCCAGCCCTCTGAGGACCATCCTCGACATGACCATACGCTCCCCGCTTCCGGAGCCCCCTGCCATGATAGCGTAGCGCGGGGAACCCGCTTGCGCCAGGTTCTCTCGGCCCTGGACTACGGCTTGAGGATGCGCACGCCCGTCACCCGGATAAGGGGCGTTTCCCAGCCCTTCGGTACCCTCATGGTGCCCATGAGCCCGACGTGCTTGCCCTGGTAGGTGGCGAGATCGATGTCGCTGGAGTAAAGCAGGAAGAGAATGCGGTCCTCGCCCTCGATCTTGTGGGTCGCCGGTGGCAGGAAGGAGATGGCCAGACGCTTGAGCACGCCGGTGGCCAGGTAGCGTGGCTGCCGGGTGGCTTCGCGCAGTTGCTTGATCTGTCGGCGGTAGCTTTCTTCCAGGTCTTTGATTTTCTGTTGGACCTGGGCCCTGTGTTTCTTGTCCCAGGCGAGCCGGCCCTGGAGGGTCTGGTAGAAGGCCAGTTGCTCGAGGCGGTTCTCCGCCATGAAGCGCACGTCACGGTCGGCGGCGCCTTTGGCCAGGGCGGTGTACAGAGCGACGAACTTCTTGAGGTCCCAGGTGGCGATGTCGGGCTTGGCCACCTCGGCTTTGTAAAGGGCTTCCGCTTCGGCCCACTGCTTCCGGGCCTCCTCGGTGGAGATGGTGGGGATGACGACGGCCTCCGGCGGAAGTTCCTTGACGAAGTCGCTGGAGATCCAGCCGATGGCCCCGGGCAGGGGTTTGATCCGGTACCAGCCCTGGCGCTCTTCCACGATGCGCAGTTGGAAGCCCCGGTTGAGTTGGCCGAGTACCTCACCCGAGGCGGCAGGATCGAAGCGCACGTTCACCGCGTCACCGGTGATGGTCCCCACGTCGCCGACCCCCTTCTCCACGAACTGGGCCGACACCCAGGAGTAGTCGTTCTCGGGCAGGACGATCTTGAGCCAGCCCTCGCGGTCGCCCAGGATGGTGACCCGGCTGCCTCGCAGCACCTTGGTGAGCGCCCCGTAGCCGATGCCTGGACCACCGCGGACGTTGACCACTGTTCCCGTCACCTGACCGACGCGCTCGAGCGTCAGCGGGGCCGGTGGCGCCGGCGGGGTGGGCTCCGCTTCGGCCGTGGGGGGCGCGGCGGGCGCTTGCTGGGCCCAGAGGGCCGGTGCGAAACCCAACACCATCACGCCCACGACGACGAGAGCAATCAACCCGCAGTAGACCTCTGTCCGGTGTCCAGTGTTCTTGATTCGGCCCGACATGGCGTGGCTCCTTCGACTCAGCGCGCAACCTCCTCTCACATCGATTGCTACACTTCTGTGGACTTGACGATAGGCCGACGGGGACGATGTGTCAAAGGAATTCTCTCTGCGGTGGCAGCCAGGGGTGTCAAAGGGAGGGTGGATGCGAGCGCGTGGAGAAGGGCCTTGATTCGGGCTCAGCGGCCGCTATGGTAAGGAGCGCTGAGTAGCGGTCACGGTCTGGGAAGCCAGTTTCAGGGGAAGGGGACACACGATGAGGTGCAGTGCGACGGTGGCGGTGGTGGCGGCGCTGGCCGCCTGGGGACTGGGGGGCTGTGTGCTGCCTGAGGGGGAGCGGCCGACCACGCCGACCGCGCCGGGGGGCCAAGCCGTGGGCCCACTGCTGAAGCCCAGCGCCGTCTACCCGGAAAAGTACCGGATAGTGGAATGGGTGGGCAAGGTAGTCGACCTCAAGGACGACCTCGGCGTGGGTTGGGAACGCCGTTCCGTCTTCGTGCCTCAGACGGGACAGGGCTATTTCATCCTCTTGGAGAACGCAGCCCTCGCGGAGTTGGAGAAGTACACCCGCCGTGGTGAGAAGGTGGTCAAGGTCACCGGTACCGTCACTCTCTACGCCGACCGAAACTACCTGCTCCTCGGCCGCTGGACCCGACAGGAATACTGACCTCCCGGCAAAGTGAGCAGGATTGGTGACCATCCGAGTGCGCTGTCAGTGTGGGAAGACGTTGGAGGCTCCGGGGGAGCAGCGGGGGACGTGGGTTCGTTGTCCGGACTGTGGCATGTCGGTGAGCCTGGAGGGTGAGGAACCGGTCGGGATCGAGAGCGAGGCCAATCCCCAGGTGCCTTACGCTCTCTTGGGGGCACAGGGCAGTGAGGCCGTTCGGCCTCACCTGGCCGGACGGGAAAAGCCTCAAGACGTGGGCATATTCAGGCTTTGCCTGAATATGCTCGTCCATCCACTGCGCACCAGCGACGAGCTCGTATCTTCGTTGGGTACTCCGCCGATGCTGATCAAGGCCATGGTGCTCTTCGTGTCAGGACTTGTCGTTGCGATGCTACCCGGGCTTCCGATTCTGCAGGGGAGGTCCGGGTCAGCGTCTGGGCTGGTTGCCTTTGTGGCCCTCGTGGTTGGGCTTATGTTCGCAGCAGCGCTTTCAGCATTGTTCGTGGCTGTGCTCGCATGGCTCTTCATTGGCAAGTTCGAATACCTGGCGACGCTGGTGGGTTTCTGTTTTGTGGAGGGCTTGGTGCACTGGGCGACCGTGGGTCTTCGCTTCGCCGTCCCTACGGGAGTGATTGCGTATCCGGGGCTAATCGCTATTGCCTGGACTGTAGCCCTCAAGCTCCTCGTGATATACGCGATCTTCGATGTCAGGATAGCGACTTTCCTCCTCAGCCTTTGTTTTCTCGCCCTGCAACTAACTCAGCTCGTGTTCCTACTGAGCATCGTCGGCGCAGCAGTTGGGACTTCCCCGTTGATCCTGTGCACCTTTATGCTTCTGGCAGGAGGGTCGCTACTGCGTTTGCTCACTGAAGCGGGACTGTTAGAAGCCAGAAGGTGAGTCGTGGCACTGTTGTTCATAGAACAGGCGATGGTGGTGGACGGGACGGGGGCACCTGGGCGGGCGACTTCGGTGCTCGTGGAGGGGGATACCATCAAGGAAGTGGCCCCCGACATCGACTGCCCCGCGGGGGGTCAGCGCATCGACGCCTCGGGTCTGGTCGTGGCTCCGGGCTTCATCGACATGCACGCCCACGAGTTCGGCCTCCTCACCGACCCCACCGCGGACAGTAAGCTCCGCCAGGGCGTCACCACCGAACTGGTGGGCAACTGCGGGATGTCGCCGGCTCCCGTCCGGGGTGAAGGCGTGAAGGAAGTCATGACCCGCCTTCGGGGCTTCGGCCGCTACCAAGGCGAGGTGACGTGGACGTCGCTGAGCGAGTTCTTTGCGGTGGTACGTGAGCGGGGGCTCACCACCAACCACGCCTGGCTGGTGGGTCACGGGACGGTGCGGGCCTCCGTGCTGGGCTACGAAAACCGTCCGCCGACGACCGCTGAACTGGAGGAGATGAAGGTCCTCGTCCGGGACTCGATGGAGGAAGGTGCCTGGGGCCTTTCCAGCGGGCTCATTTACCCCCCCGGCCAGTACGCCCGGACGGAAGAACTCATCGAACTGGCCCGAGTGGCGGCCGAGTTCGACGGCCGCTATGTGACCCACATGCGCGGCGAGGGCCACACGGCCTTTGAGGCCATCGCCGAGGTCGTCCGCATCGCCCGCGAGGCGCGGTTACCTGCCCACATCGCTCACTTCAAGGTCATGGGTCGCGAGTTGTGGGGCCGAAGTGGCCTGGCCCGCTCACTCATCGAAGAGGCCGACGCCCAGGGCCTCACCGTCACCTACGACTGCTACCCCTACCGGGCAGCGTCCACGGTGCTGAGTGCTTTGCTTCCCGGATGGGCTTACGAGGATGGGCCCGAAGAACTGGTCGCGCGGATGGGCGACCCCGGCGAGCGGGCCCGCGTCCGCGCCGAGATCGACTCCGGCACCACCATCTTCCAGGCGTTGGGGTGGGACCTGGTCCTCATCGTTGACAGCAAGGAGCCGACCCGAGCAGGAAAGACCATCCAGCAGATCGCCCAGGACGAGGGGAAGGACCCCTTCGACGCCGTCTTCGACCTGCTCCACGACGAACCCCAGATCCAGTGCGTCCTCTACGCCATGGATGAGGACGACGTCCGCCAGAACCTCTGCGGGCCCTTCGCCGTGGTGGGCACAGATGCCTTTGCCATGAAGACCGAAGGGCCGCTCTCCTACGGCAAGCCTCACCCCCGTACCTACGGGGCCTTTCCCCGGGTGCTTCGCTGGCTGGTCCGCGAGGAGGGGGCGCTGACGCTGGCGGAGGCAGTCCACCGGATGACGGGAAAGCCTGCGCGCCTACTGGGTCTCGCCGACCGTGGCGTCATCGCCCCGGGCATGAAGGCCGACCTGGTCATCTTCGACCCCGATTTGGTTGCCGACGCCGCCACCTACACCGACTCTCACCAGTATCCGGTGGGGATTCACTACGTGATCGTAAACGGACAGATTGCCGTCGATCCCGAGGGCACCCGCCC
>CBDVDV010000090.1:0-13988 GCA_965372835.1 uncultured bacterium
CCCTCCTCCAACTCCACTGCCTCCTCGATGGTGAATTCCATTATGATCTGATCCAGGTCTTCGCCGAAGTAGTAGACGTGCTTCATCGGCAGGAAGCCCCTCTCGGCGTCGAGCCAGACCGTCATGTGCGTTTTGCCGAGCGAGGGGTGCGTGACGTCCAGCACGTAGCAAGGATGCCCGTTCACAGGCTCCGTGTTCTCCCGAAGGAGCGAAAGGTCACTGCGCAGCAGGGAGAGAAGGCTTCCGTCATCCCGCCCGTACCCATGGGCGCGGGGAGGGTTCAGAAGCATGAGATCAAAGAACCCACATCCATTCGTCTCGGTTTCCCTTTCTCGCTTGGTTTGCACCGACGCAACGCCCCGTGTCACCTCATGGATGGTGCTTCGGTCGCCGTTGAATGCGACCTCTCTTCGGAAAAGGTCCTTGCCGTACTCAGCGGCCGGGCCGTACCTGAAGTCGATGTAAGTCTTGGCCCCCTTGACGACGACGGTTCGATGCAGCCTAGCGCCCGAGAAGTTGGGGTCATCCGGAGCCTTTATCGCGTCAAAACTGTAGGAGACAGACAGGTCGTTCATCCTCGACCTGGCTGCTTCCACAGCAAACAGCATTTCCCGCTTGGCCAGCACCACCGGCTTGCCCGTGAGCTTGGTCGGACTGACGTCGGCCTCCTTCTCCAGAATCAACTCGGGCGCGACCTTACCCATTTCGGCAACAACAGCCGGTTTCGGGGGTTCCTCAAGAACGATGAACCAATCTTCGCGCGCGCGATCCCAGACCTTGGTTCCAGGGGGGAACTCAAGCTGGAATGTGTCATCAGGTACCTGCACGTTGAACGTGACCTCGGTCACCGACACCTTGTACCGCACGGCCTCGCGGCCAAAACTGTAGTCGGTGCGTGTGCGCTCGAACGGAAACCAGATGCCATCTTGGAACTCCTTCAGGGCGACATCGATCTCGTAGTACTTGGTGCCGTCGGAGATTCCCCAGTAGTTGTGCGACTTGTTGAAGTCGCGGCCAGGCCGCAGGCACTCTGTCTTGATAATGTGGAAGCCCCTGTTCCCGTCAATCGTGAGCCGATACCTCTCTTCCCCACCCCTGGGACGCGGGCGACTCGCGCTCAACACGTACAGCCCTGGTCCCTCACCAGGCTCCAATGAGAAAGTGAACGCATTGAGTAGCTCGGCGTCGTGGAAGGGGAGTACACAGTCGAACAGGGAGCTCGCCAGCAAAGAAGTATTCGTGTCCTGCAGTTCCTCGTAACCTCCCAGAGGAGTGCCCGAGCCCTTGAGAAGGCGTTCCAACCCGCGTTGCCGCGTGCCGTCGAAGACCTCGACGATACTTCTGATGGCATATGGTTCTTCGGTTTCCCGTGTGCGGTACATCTGTTTGCGGCTCTCGATGCGCGAGCGATCACCCAGTATGGTAGCGACGTACTCAGTGCGCACAGCAGGCAGCCTATCGGGCAAGTTGTCCATCGGGGCTAGCGAGAGGCCCATTGGCGTGACTGTCTCGTATCGCCACTTCACCTGCATGTTCTCCGCGGGTCGCATGGCGCGACGTACGGCTTCCAGCAACGCTTCGACGTCTTCGCGGCCCAACGCCGGTGAGCTCCTCCGTTCGGCGGACGGGCCGCCTGTGGAAGAGGAGGGGTTGCTTCCCGTGCGGACACGCTCAAGCGTTATGTTAATGTCTGTGATTATACTGCCTTTGCTGTCCGGGAAGGGAACACCAGTCGCTTTCTGTTCTTCCCCATTTGCTGAAGGGGTAGGCGGTTGAGGGAACCCAGCCGCCTTAGGCATCTGGAGCATCGCATTACATAAACTGCGGGCAGGGCCGCGAAGCACTTCCGTCACCAGGGGGACTCTTGGCGCGTTCGCCTCGTTCTGGAGATAGCCGTCGGCCTGGACCCGAACATCAACGCGTTCGAGCACCAGTTCGTTCGCCACACCTGCCAGATAACATGCAGTGCGAACTAAGTCGGATGGGTCGAATCCATTCAATTCATAAGACCCATCCGCGTCTGATACAGTAGAGATCTCCTTAGTGGGGTAGTCTTCTTCGTAAGCTACGTCATGTGATTGATTGAATACCTGTTTACCCGTCACCGCAGCGCCTCCAATAGGGGCGCCATTGGCGTCCATTATCCTGCCTTTTATAGAAACTAGGTTAGACATTGAGGCAACTGTCGGCGGGCTAAGTGTCAAGTGCACTCGTGAGGACTTGCCATCCTCCGCCACACTGACCTGTGCTGTTGCGGTCACCGTCGGCTCGGCTCTTGCCCACGCGGGCGGAGTTGGAATTTGAACAGAGACTTCATAGACGCCAGGCGGCAAATGCGCAAAGATAAATCCGCCGGAAGAATCAGTTAGAGTGCTTGCTCGGGTTGACTTTCCTCGCAAGGTCACTTGTACATTCGCCTCCCGTGTGGGGTACACCGGCCTAAGATGCGCATTGAACTCGGCATAAGATGTTGACGTTGCGATTCTGCTCCAGAGTTCCGGGGTCACATCTGATGCGACAAGTTCGACCCAGCCAACGATTATGCCCCTATGTGTTCGCTCCATATGGGTAATAGCACCCAAAACCAGTTCGGGGGCAGGCCTACCAACCTGAGCTGCCACGCGAGGCTTTTCGTTCGCGGGCGCAATGTGAACGGCGTTGTCGCGGATGGTCCAGGTCAAGCCCAGCGCATCACTGATTATGTCGAGCGCTTCTGCCAACTCGGCCTGTCCCTGCCGTAAGGACAGCGTCACTCTTAGGTCGTCCCGTTCCGCCAGTACCCGCTGGTCCACTACAATGTTTATCGGAGCAGCGACACGGACGAAGTCCAGCACGTCCCCGAGCGGGGCATCGGTGAAGTAGAAGGACAGCCGCCGCGACTTGAGTTTCACCCGGAGTACGCGCTCCTCAAATGACATCCCGTCTTCCAGGGGCTCGGCGGGGTAGGTCTCCGATTCGTCCCCGACGACGTACACGACGCCGCGCAGCCAGTCTGACACGCTGGTTCCAGGCGGGAAGGTGATGTCGAAAGCCTTCGGGTCGATGGGCTCGTTCAGGCGAATTTCGGTTGGGACGTTAGTTGCCGTTATGGCTTCGCCGTGCGCGCCCGTCCACATCGTCAGGGACCAGGATGTGAGCCGCCAGCCTATCTGCTCGTCCGGCTCGTGCTCCATGTCAACGCGTACGAGGACCTCCCCTGTGCCTCTCCGTATCTCCCAGCGTAGGACGCAGTAATCCATGTCCTCAGCCAGCCACCACTGGTCGACGATCTCGCGACGCTTCTCGATTATGAGGCAGGGATGGCCCCGGAGCTCAGCCCGGCCGACGAATCGCACCTCCTCGGGCTTGATGCTGCCCAAGACAGCGTCCAACAGACGGTACGCTTGGAGCATCGCTTGGTACCAGACCCTTGCTGTTGCGTGGCGAAGGGGTCCAATGAGCCCGCCTGTGCCCCCGTCTTGGAACCGGTACAAGTTGCGCTCCACACCATCGGCGCCGAGGACGAGGGTATCTCCCATGGGCACGAACTTCCCCGTGCCCTCGCCCTCGTGCCACACCAGGCCCTCTTCGTCACAGCGGAATTTCTGGCCCTCTATGACCACGGTATAAGCTGTCTCTATCTCCGTGTCCTCGGTCGGCAAGTCGGAGGGGAGGGGCAGTCCTCCCGTCGCGGGGTCAAGGACGGTCATGGTGCCTTTGGGGACGACTTTCTTCGACGTCCAGGTGTACCTGACGGTCTTCACGCGAGCCTGGCGCTGCCTGATCCTCTCGAAGATATCTTCAAGGTTGATATCCGCGTCCGTTTCTGGCGAAGCGGACTGCCTTTCTCCCAGAGGGAGTGCAGCGGCGAGGGCGAGGGAGAGGAGGGCGGCGAGGACGGTGCAGACAAGGGCCCAGCGTGAGAGTCTGCGGATCTGGTGTCGGCGGTCGGAGAGGATGGCTTCCACCCGGCGAAGGAAGGCGCCCTTGGAGAGGAGAATGCCCGCAGCGAGTTCGGTGGTGAAGGAGCGTCGGCGCAGGTCTTCAGCCAGCCGGGCGAGCATCTTGGCGTAGGCGATGGGCTTGCCGGTGGCATCAAGGACAGCATCGTCAGCAGCCTGCTCCGAAAGGCGGGAAACCTGTCGGCAGGCAAGCCAAACCAGTGGATGGAAGAAGAACACCGCCCGCACCAGCGACGCCAGGGCGAGAAGCAGTGGATCGTGGCGCTTCACGTGGGCCATCTCGTGCAGGGCGACGCCCTTCAGGTCGGCCGGCGACAACCGTCGGGCAAACCCCCTCGGCAGCAGCACCACGGGCCGAAACGTACCAAGCGTCAGAGGCGCCCGGACACGGTCGCTTTCCACGATGACGCAGTCCCCCGAACAGCCCACCTGCTCCCGGGCCACACGGAAAGCCTCCAGCACACGGGGATCGGTCACAATGACGCCGGTGCGCACCCATCGTCCGAGGTGGAACCTGCCAACCACGATGAGCCCGAGGAAAAGCACGAGACCACTGATGTACCCCAGGAGCGCAAGCGCCCAGGGGTAGTCGGCTAAAGTGAAGTCCTCCTCTTGACCCACCTGCGGAACTGCCACGGGCGACTCAAAGGTAGTCTCCACAGGCGGCATCTCGGGGAACTCCGCCGGGGGAGCAACGGACATTCGCCGTTCGGCGAACACCGAGTAGGTCGGCATCACCGGGATCTGGGCCTGGGGTGTCCCCAGGTTGGAGCCTACCCAGGCCAAAAGCGGAAGGACCGGCGCAGCAAGAAGGGCCCCCGCCCACAGGGCCTGTCTCACCGAGGCCCGACGACGACGAAGCACGTAGGTAAGGCCGGCCACCGCCCCCAGTAGGATGGAGGACTGCCAGAGCACCGACAGAAGCGCCCGCATCGTCTGAAATCCCACACTGTCGAGCGCTCCCCACCAACTCGCAGTGTTCATTACTTGGTCTCCTGCTCCCGTTCGACCCGTACGGGAGAACCGTCGAAGGGCCGCTCGGCAATGAGCCGCTTGATCTCGTCGAGGTCCTCCTCACGCACGGCTGAGCTGTCCATCAGCGCCGCCACCATCAGGGACGCTTCTCCACCGAAGGCCCGCTTGAGGAGGTCGACCACCATGCTGCGGGTGGCCTTTCCCTTACACACCGTAGGCGTGTAGAAGAAACTGCGACCCCGGCGGCAACGCGACAGGTAGCCCTTCCTGACCAGGATGGAGAGCATTTTCCTCACGGTGCCGTCGGAGAGGGGGCGCCCCTGTTTGCGAAGCGCCTCCATGACGTCTTCGGTGGTGACCTCTCGGCAGGCCCAGATGACCTGCATGAACTCCAGTTCCACTTCTGTGAGTGTTCGGGTTTTTCGGCGGGCCACTGTTCGCACCTCCTCTCCTGGATTGCAGACAACCGAGAAATGTTTCTCGTATGAATATGTCCCACGAAAGACGGGTCGTCAAGCAAAAAACGAGAATTTTTTCTCCCTCAGTCTACGTGGCCCTCGCCGACGTGCGCCGCGCCCTCATCGGGGGGCGAGAGACCGGCGCATGTCCTCCCGAAACCGAGTGTCCTTCGGGAGCGTTTGCTGACCTTGCAGGCGCACGGTTCTTCGCCCGCCGCGGACCGTCACGACCGTTCTGGTACCTGCTCCACGTCTGCGGCATTGAAAACAGCGACCGCATCTTCTATTGTCTCTGCCTGGGAGTCCGAAGCATCGGAGAGAACAAAGGTGTGGTGCCAAGCACGCTCAGGTCAAGCGAGGACGAGTGGCGGGGTCGTGGTCGCGGTGTTGGGGTCCGCCCTTCGACGGTTCGACACGCTCACCGTCCCGAGCAACGTCGAGGGACGTGCTCAGGGCAGGGCGAGCATGTCGAACCCCGCGCTGGTCGCTTGCCTGATGGCTGTGCTGCTTTCTTTGGTCGGCTGCAGAAAGCAAGCACCATCAGCGGCCCGGGAGATCGAGGTGCTTTGTGGCGGGTCTTTCCGCCGGCCGATGGAGCGAATGGCTGAGGTTTTCGAGCAGGAGACCGGCGTCCGGGCCACACTTGCGTTCGGGCAGTCCGAGGACCTCCTTCCGCACGTGAAAATGCACAGCCGGGGGGACCTATTCGTTACTCACGACCCGTATGCGCAGTACACGGAGGAAGTCGGCGCCCTACTGCGATACGTCACTGTTGGACATGTGGCTCCGGTGTTGGTGGTCAAGAAGGGAAACCCGAAGGACATCCGGCGCGTCGAGGACCTGTCGAGACCGGGGCTGAGGGTTTGTCTGCCGAACCCCGATTTTTCCACCTGTGGCGAAATGGTGTTCGGCCTTCTAAAACGGAAAGGCATCAGGGACGCGGTGCTTGAGAACGTCGGCAATGCGCTGTTTCGTTCACACGCCCAGATCGGATCGAACATCAAACTCGGACATCGCGACGCTGGGATCATGTGGAACGGCGTGGCCCATAACTGGCTGGATGCCATCGAGATTGTTCCCACACCCTACGAGTACGACGAGGAGATTCGGGTGACGGTTATCGGGCTGTCCTACTCCAAGAAGCGAGAACTGGTCGAGCAGTTCCTCACCGTCGCCGAGGCCCGAGGCGAGGTCATCTTCAAGGAGTTCGGCTATGTCAAGTAGGCCGGTGGGCAGCCGGCTGTGGGCTTGGCTGATGCTCGTGCTGGCTCTTCCGCTCCTGCCGGTCGGCTGCGGCGAGAAGTCGGGCGACGAGAACCGGCTACTGCTGTACTGTGGTGCTGGTCTCCGTCTGCCTGTTGCTGAGATAGTCCGAACGTTCAATCGGGAGCACGGCGCAGTGGTCGAGTGTGATTACGCCGGCTCGGAGATACTCATCAGCCGCATCAAGCTCACCCGCCGAGGCGACCTCTATATGCCCGGCGACGTCCACTACGTCGAGTTGGCCGAGAAGGAAGGGCTCATCACCTCAATCCACACGGTGTGCTACTTCGTCCCCGTCATCCTGGTGAGGAAAGGGAACCCCAAGGGGATACGGAGGTTGCGCGACCTGGTCCGCCCGGACGTCACCCTCGGTCTGGGCGATCCGAAGGCCTGCGCCATCGGTCGCAAGGCCGCCAGGATATTCGCCGAGAACAACATCGGCGAGGACGAGATCGAGCCACGGGTGGTCTTCCGCTCCCTGACGGTCAACGAACTGGGCATCCACGTGGACGTGGGGAAGATCGACGCGGCCATCGTCTGGGACGCCGTCGCCGCCCAGTACGCTGACAGCACCGACGTGGTTCCCATTCCCCGGGAGGAGAACGTCATCTCCACGGTGGCCATCGGGGTCCTGAGTTTCTCGGAGCAGCCCGAACTCGTACAGAAGTTCGTCGAGTTCGTGACCTCCGAGCAGGGCAAGGCGACTTTCAAGAAACACCACTACGCAACGGAACTTCCGGAGTAAGGACCGGCGGAGACTGCAGTGTCCAAGCAGCACGTAAGTTCACCGGTGACCGGGCTTCGCAGCAAACTCTTCGCCGCCGCCGTCCTGGCCGTCGTCGCTCTCTTTGTACTGGCGATCCTGGCCCTCATCGTCGCCGACGTCTTCTACATCGACCTTGACTCAGCGACCGAGGTGCTGCGTTCACGGGAGATTCGCGCCGCCATCTGGCTGTCGCTCTGGACCAGCACCCTGACCGCAGTGATCGGGGTCCTCTTCGCCGCGCCCATGGGGTACGCACTGAGCCGGTACCGGTTTCCCGGACACACGCTCATCGACTCCATCGTCGACCTGCCCATCATCTTGCCCCCGCTGGTGCTCGGGCTGTCGCTGCTGGTCTTTTTCCAGACCCGCCCGGGACGGTGGATTGAGGCGACCGGGTTGACCTTCGTCTACGAGACCAGAGGCATCGTCCTGTGCCAGTTCCTGGTGTCGGCATCTTTCGGCATCCGCGCAGCCAAGGTGGCCTTCGACGGCGTCGACCGACGAATGGAGCACGTGGCCATGACCCTGGGATGCACCCGGGCCGGGGCGTTTTTCCGGGTGGCGCTCCCCATGGCCCGCTCCGGTCTTATTGCGGGTGGGATCCTGGTCTGGGCGCGGGCATTCGGCATTTTCGGCCCGCTGATGGTCTTTGTCGGCGCCGTGCGGATGCGCACCGAAGTGCTCCCGACGACCATTTACCTCGAGCAGTCTGTCGGCCGGATCGAAGTAGCCCTTGCGGTGGCTCTACTCATGGTGGTCCTGGCAACCATTGCCCTCGTCCTCATTCGGAGCGTCTCCAGAAGATGGTTATGATCCGGGTTGAAGGCCTTAACTTCTCGGTCGGGACATTCTCGCTTCGAGACATCACCTTTGAGGTCGAGGAGGGCGAGTACTTGGTCATCCTCGGCCCGACGGGCTCAGGCAAGACGCTGCTTCTTGAGTGCTTGTGCGGTTTGAACCGAATCGACGACGGCCGTGTCGAGATCGGCGGCGTACACGTGACCGACTTCGAGCCCCGGGACCGTGGCATCGGCTACGTGCCTCAAGACTATGCCCTCTTCCCGCACAAGACGGTGGAAAAGAACGTTGCCTTCGGGCTCACGGCTATTCGCCGACCGGCTGCGATGATCCGTGACCGCGTGGACAACATGCTCAGTCTGGTTGGAATAAGCCACCTGGGAAGTCGCCGGCCCGTGGGCCTCTCCGGCGGGGAGAAGCAGCGGGTGGCACTCGCCCGGGCGCTGGCGGTCAGGCCCAGAGTGCTGCTCCTGGATGAGCCGGTCAGCGCGGTGGACGAGCAGAGCCGTGACCACCTGTGCGGCGAACTCAAGCGGCTTCATCGCGCCACCGGGCTCACCACCATCCACGTCTGCCATAACTTCTCGGAGATGTTGGCCGTCGCCGACCGCGTGGCGGTCATGGACCAGGGACGGATCATTCAGGTGGGTTCCCCGTCTGAAGTTCTCGAGTTCCCACTGAACCGATTCGTAGCCGAGTTCGTTCGGGCCGGGAACATCTTCGCGGCCCGGGCCAGACCAGCGGGCGAAATGACCAGGCTCGAATGCGAGAACGGCCTCATCTGCAAGTCCTCCAAGCCGGCCTCCGGTCAGGTTACCTGCATCATTCGCCCCGAGAACATCTATCTGCACTTGGACCGTCGCCAGGCTCAGCCTGAAGTCGAGAACGTATTCGAGGCGTCCGTCGAGGAGATTGCCGACATGGGCGCTGTGGTCACGGCGACGGTGGTCACAGCCTCCGGTCAGCGCTTGCTCGTCTCCATGGGGAAGAGCCAGCAGCGCAAACTCAAGGTAAAGGCTGGAGATCGGGTACTGGTCTCGTTCCCGGCTGAGGATGTTCACATACTTCCGGGCTGAGCGCTCTTCGGTCGGGGGCGGCGAAGCAGCGCGGAACCTTGCGACCGCGGGCTCTTGGCCAGGGCCTGGTGGAGTGAAAAACGGGAAATGCCGCCTAACGTAGTCTTGTTTTTAGCCGACCAACTCCGCCGCGACGCGCTGGGCTGTTACGGAAACACCATCTGTCAGACTCCTCACCTCGATCGGCTTGCTCGAGAAGGCATCAGGTTCGATCAGGCCTACACGACAAGCCCCGTCTGCTCGCCTGCGCGGGCCTCGCTGCTTACCGGTCTCTACCCGCACAATCACGGTGTAATGATCAACACCCACATCGCGCCGGCGTGGTCGCCCGGACTCTCGCCTGAGGTGCCGACGTTCAGTCGCATCCTCAACGACGCCGGCTATGCCCTCGACTACGTCGGCAAGTGGCACGTGAACCAGGAGGCCGACCCCAAGGCCTTCGGCTTCGTCCGGTACGAGACCACTCGGTGGCGCCGCGAGGTCGTTCCCGGAACGGAACTCACCATCGAGTTCCCCGGTGGAGCCCAGCTCGCCGGAGCCACCAGCGCACTCCCCAGAGAAGAGCACCGGACCTGGACTCTGACGGACCTTGGGATCGAGATGCTGCGTCAGCGCGCGAGCAACGGCCAGCCCTTTTTCCTGCGCATTGACGTGGATGCCCCCCACTTCGCCAACGTGGTTCCCGAGCCCTATGCCTCCAGGTACGAGCCGTCGGCCATCCCGCCCTGGCCCAACTTCCAGGAACCGTTCCAGGGGAAGCCCGCAAGTCACCTTCGCAAACACCGGGAATGGCACCTGGAGGACAAAGACTGGTCCTGGTGGAGCCAAGTGGTGGCCAAATACTACGGAGACGTGACTCTCATCGATGACTGCGTGGGGAGAGTCCTGGAGACCATCCGGGAGTGCGGAGTCGAGGACAACACCATCTTCATCTTCAGCACCGACCACGGTGACGCGCTGGGAAGCCACAAGCACTTCGAGAAGGCCGGCACCATGTATGACGAGGTGTTCCGCATTCCCTTGCTCATGAAGTTGCCTGCCCGATGGGACGGAGTCCACCAGGTGGCTGAGTTCGTTCGGCTGCTGGACCTGATGCCGACACTGGTTGAGTTGGCCGGTGCGGAACTCCCTCGGCCGGTTGACGGCCGAAGCCTGATGCCGCTGCTCGGCGGTGAGCGGCCGAAGGACTGGCCCGACAGCGTCTACTGTGAACACCATGGGGAAGTCTGGGGATACCAGTCGCAGAGAATGGTGCGGACCAGCAGGTACAAGTACGTGTACAATCCCCATGACCTCGACGAACTGTACGATCTGGAGAAGGACCCCGGCGAGTTGCGGAACCTGGTGGTCGAGCCCGGGTACCAGGACGTGCTTCACGAAATGAAAGCCCGGCTCATAGGCTGGAACGATTACACCGGCGATATGTTCCAGTGGAACTGGGTGCGCTGGAACTTCCCCGAGCCGGTTTTGCCCACGGAAGTGACCTCGGCCGGTATGCTAGGCACGTGTGATGAGCGGTAGCCATCAGCCTGGACCGCAGGTGTGAGGAAAAGCGTCATGAACCTTAGAACGCAGTCGTCAAGGAGAGACTCCATCGCCTGGATGGTAGGATTGGGACTTCTTGTTTCACTGCTTGCTGCGCCGTCGCTTGCCACGGAAGTGGTCATCTACCAGGACGACAACCCGTCGCCTCGGGGCTGGCTTCCTCCCCGGACTACCTTCACCTCGTCGCTGTCCTGGGCGGGCTCGGGGCACATGGCGCGACACGTCTGGGAGGACGGACGGGTTGAGTTAGGCGTCTGGGCGTTGCAGGTTGAGGTCGATCGAGAGATCGATTGGCCCTCGGCTCAACTCGAGTTCCACGTCGACCCCGGCCGCCAGGTGCTTGGGAACTGCCAGGTCCGGCTCCGGGTTCGTGGTCGTACGGGTCGTCGAAGTACCGACACCTTCCAGACCTCACTGGAGGACATCGGAAACGGCAAACCGGGGTACCGCAAGGTAACCGTCCCGATGACCGCGTTCGCTCCGTCGCGCGAAGAACTCGTCGGCGAGGAGGGCCACATTGAGAGGTGGTTCCTGGACTGTGACGCCAAAGCCGGCGCCGTGTTTCGGATCGACGAGGTGCGCATCATCGACAAGAACTACTTCCTGCCCCCGGCCGACGAGGAGAGGGCTCCCGCCAGGTTCGTCAGGGGCCCGGCGTTCGAGGAGGGAACGGTCACTTTCGAAGTGAACGAGTTCTGCGACGTTGCTGTGCACGTGCTGGATGAGGACGGCAAGGTCGTCAGGCACCTGGCGGCAGGGGTCCTCGGGGAGAACCCGCCCGAACCGTTTCTGGCCAACTCGAAATCTCAGGCCATTCCCTTCGACGAAAAGGACGACGACGGTCAGCTGCTGCCACCTAAAAAGTACACCATTCGCGTGGGCTTGAGGCTCAAGGTCGAACTGGACCGCTTCCTCGGTGAGGATCCGGACTCCTACACCTTCGGTTTCCCCACCGGCATCCAGGTGGATGAGGACGGTCTGGTCTACCTCCTGCACCACGCCGGTCCCCAGCGTGACACCAACCAGCGCATCTGGGTTTACGATCGCGACGGGAAGTACATAAAGGAGATCATGCCCCCCAACCCCAACCTCCACCCTTCCTTCTGGAACGCGCGGAACCCGTACAAGCAGGCCGACGTCATGTCGGGTAACAACCGATACGATTCGCATGCGCTGACACTGATGCCGGGAGGGTGGCTCTTTGCCATGGCCGTAGACCACGGCGTTTCGGGGGCCTCTCCAGGCGTCCGCCGGGTGTACCGGGTTAACAAAGATGGAAGCAACTACTGGGAATCGAAGAGTTTGGCCTTCTGGATGCCGTTGCATTCAGAACTGATGTACACCTGTCCACTGGACGAGGAGACGTTCCTCATCTGCGACGGTGGCGTCCGGGACGAAGTCGATGCCCGTTTCGCTTACCGCCCGCGCTTCTTTGCCGGTGAGCCCGACTGGCGCAAGGAAGCCATCAAGCACGTCGTTTTCTGCTGTCGGGTCGATGCTTACGGGATCGTGCCGAACCGGGCCTTCCGCTACGCGGGCACCGACGAGCTTCCGGAACCAAAGGCCTATCTGGGTACCTTCGGCGAGCCGGGAGACGGCCCGGCTCACTTCAACGGACCCCGGGGTGTGGCGGTGAACGGGGCTGGTGAGATCTTTGTCTGCGATGCGGGCAACAACAAGATCAAGGTCTACCGCCATGACGGCTTGTTCCTGCGCGAGCACTCCACCTACGAAGTGGCCGGGTCGGATACACCCCTGAAGAACCCGTCGGCCCTGACCATCGACAGGGAGTCCGGAGCGCTGTATTTGACGGTCGATGGGCCCGACCCCCCGGCGAAGGGCAAGCGCCTGGTCAAACTCGTAGAGGAGGGTGGGAAGCTCCGCGCGGTCTGGGCCGTGGACCTCAACGAACTCACCGGCTACCAGATTGCGCTGGATCCGTCGGCTGAGCCCGCCCTGGTTTGGACGCTCTTCGGCGACGGCTTCGCCAGTTTCACGCGCATCGAGGACCTGGGTGAGAAGGTCGGCCGGGTGACACACTTCGGTGGAATGCAGCGCTGGCAGGGGATGCTCCAGTGTCCGAACCTGGCCGTCGACGCTGAAGGGAACTGCTACTCGGGCCGGCATCTCTGGAACGATGTCGGCTTGCTCTACCGGGCCACGGCCGATGGGAGACTCCACGTTTCCCGGTTCCCGCCGCAGACCCGATGGGTTAGCAACCCGGCAATGCTCGCCGGTCCGGACGGGAGGCTATACGTGCTCGCCGGCGAGGGTGTGCTGAAGATCGCCATCGACGATGACACGGTCACCGACGAAGACATCGAGCAGGTCGAGTTCCGGTCGGAACTCGAGAACGTGCGCCGCCGCTATGGTCTGGCCATCGACGAGGATGGCTGCTTCTACACCGTTGCGATGACCAAGACGCCGGATGGAGGCAGGTGGGAAGGCATCGAACGCCACATCGAAAAGTTCTCGTCCGACGGCACGCAGCTTGCCGAGAGTTGTGTCCCCAACCTTCCGCCCATGTTGCGGAGCCTGGCGGTCAGGAAAGGCGTCGGCTACTGGGTCTTCTCCGGTCAGGACATCCACCACTACTCCTGGGACGGGACGCTTCAGTGGCACGTCGGCGGCTTCCGCTTCAGGTTCCACGAGTACTGTGGCTGTCCGCGACCGGCCTTCTCGGTGGATGACAACCTGTACGCCTGGGTGTGTGACATGGGAAGGATCGGCGTCTTCGTCCTGGACAGGAAGGGCAACCAGGTCACCCGCGTCGGGGGCTATGGCAACCGTGACTGCCGGGGGGAAGGCAGCCTGTACCCGCTCCCCGAGATCCCCATCAACAACCCCCGGATGGCCGTCGCCAACGACGACTATGTCTGGGTCCAGGACTACAACCACCAGCGCATCGTCCGCTGCACCCTCGGCTTCGAGGAGACGGGCACCGTGACCTTTTTGCGAATCAGAGCGCGGTGAGTTTGCCTGCGCGGAGGGTGACCGTGCGCTGGGCCACGCCAGCGACCTCGGGAGAGTGGGTCACCAGGACGACGGTCTTTCCTTCCTGATGGATCTTGGCCAGGTGGTCGAGCACGACCCGGCCGCGCTCCGGGTCAAGGTTCCCGGTGGGCTCATCGGCAAGCAGGAGGGGCGGGTCGCTGAAGAGGGCACG
>CBDVDV010000091.1:0-13980 GCA_965372835.1 uncultured bacterium
CCGGCCCGGGCATCCGCCGGGGTTATGCCCGTGAGGATAAGGAGGTGGGCCCAGCCTTCACCGTGGACATTGCGCCGACGGTGGCAGAACTCATCGGCATCCCCCGACCGGCCCAGTGCCAGGGCAAGGTCATCTCCGACGTCCTGGAAGGAGGTCAGCCCCGCACCCAACGCCGACCCAAGCCCATCCGCTTCCCCGTCCCCGTCCGTCGCCAGCCACCTCCCAAGAAGCCCAAACTCAAAGGCGACGTCACCGACGAGACGTGACGGCGGGCCCGATGCCTGTGATGGCCCTGCTCTGTGGCTACTCGCCCCGATATTCCTTCGCCGGGATGAGGCTGTCTATCAGGGCGTGAAGCTCGGCATCAGACACCGGGCCGTTGACGGCCAGGGCTGGGAAGGTACCGGCCGGCGTCTCGAGAAGATAGCCGGTGCGATTCTCAGCGACCGAGACCTTGATGACGGCACGGGCACTCTGAAGCAGGATACCCGCCAACCACTTGTCCCGCGGCCCACTCCAGACTTTGACGCCCGTCGGCGAAGTGTATACCAACGTCCCTTGTGTCTTGGCCATCGGGCCGAGCATGGTGTTGTAGGTACGGGCTTGGACAAGGACCACATGTCGGCCGTCCCCAGCCAGGTACGTAATGCAGAACATCCGGTGGGGCGGGCTGACAATATCCAGGATGTCGGTGATTTCTCTTCGGCTCGCCCAGGAGGGGTTGGACGCTAAGATATAGGTTTCGAAAGTTGCCTTCTTGAGCATTTGCTGGACCGAAACGTCCGAGACCACCATGTCGGGCGTCACACCCGGCTTCGGCCGTTCTTCGGCCTCAGCAGCGGGGATCTTGATTCCGGCAAGGTTCCACGGAACACCCGGGGCCTCCACCTTTTTGGTCTCTACCCGCCGAACCACAAGCACCGACTCCCCGGCCACCATCCATTCGCTCTCAGCGATGAGGTCGTCTTTCTTGCGGATCTTGAACAGCAAGTAGCTGTCGGTCTGCTCCTCGGGGCCGCCCGGGGGAGGGCCCGCCTTGACGACACGCGCCTGGGAGCCGTCGTGCAGCGTAACTTCTCCCGGGAGCAACACGAGGCCCTCATCCTTTCTCTCGAGTAGATCAGACAGCCCAGCCGACATTCCGAGGAACTGGCCGGGCCTCTCGGGAGGGCGAAAGCCCTGAGTGACCGCACTCTGGACGATCCGCACAGCGCCCTTCGCGTCGGTTTCGAGCGAATAGACAAAACGTCCGTCGTAGGAGTTGGCGAATATCGGCTTCTCGCCGGCCGTGAGCAGTCGCACGAACCGACCCGTGGCGGGATCGTACCAGGTCCGGTCATGGACCGTATACTGCTCGCCGGGTTCCGCAGGAAGAGAGAGTTGATGGAACCTCGGCTTGCCCGACGCCTCGATCGATACCACGGGGTGCCACCGCAGCCGGGCCAAATCAGGATCTGAAACCGGCTTGACGATGATTTCTGTCACAATACTGACAATGCCCTCTCCGGCAAAAAGCGGCTCCTCTGCAGCAAGTGCCTGGGAGAGGAGGCTGAAGGCGGACACCTCCGCCGACCCGTTGCCCCCGCGGCCGAACTGGAAGACAAGCGACGCGACAAGAAGCAAGAGGGCGGCTACCCCCGCTGCAATCAGGGCTCGCCACCGGCGGTGGGGTCGCGCACTTACGCCTTCAACAGCCCGCGAGGTGTCTCCCATGCCTCGTCGGCCCGCGAGCGCCCTGGTGGCGTCCGCCAGGATGCGTTCGTCGGTGGATTTGGACGGGGTCAGGCGGATGCTCTGAAGTTCCTGCTCCAGGCGTTCGAGATCGGTCATTGGACGCCCTCCTGCTGGAGCATCTGGCGAAGTTTCTCCAGCCCGTAGCGGTATCGTGACTGGACAGTGTTTATGGAGGTACGCGTACGCTCGGCGACCTCCCGGAAGGTCAGGCCGCCGTAGATTTTGAAGGCGACGACGTCGCGCTGCTCGTCGGGGAGCGACAACACACACTTCCAGACCCTTTCGGTCCGCTCGCTCTCGGCGACCAACGTCGCCGGGTTGCCTGGCTTCGAGGCTTCGAGAGAAACTGCTTCGTGGAGCGGCCCGGGCTCTCGTTTGGCTCTACGGAATCTATCGCGGACGCGGTTGGCCGCGGCGGTGAGAAGATAGCCTTTGAGGTTCTTCGGGGGCTGTCGATGCCGAAGCCCTTCGGCCAGGCTGACAAAGACGTCGTGGAGCACATCCTCCGCACCGTCCCTTCGACCGAGAAGCGCCGCCGACAGCGTGAGCACGTCCCGCTTGTACCGCTCATAGATCGCTAAAAAGGCCGACATGTCTCCGGTCCTTGCTTGGACAACGAGTTGGCTGTCCTCGTCGGTCACTTGTTCGACCCTTCTCAGGTACCTGGGTAGCTGCCACTCCAGGAATATGACGTTTGGCAGACGCCTTTTCGTCTAACCCGGAGCATATTCTATCTTCTTCGCGAGGAAAGCAGAGAACCGAGCCATCGCCACACGGCAGGCCTGGTCAGAGCAAGAGGTAGAGGAGCGACCCGATAATGAGAGCAGGGATGGTGGTCCAGACGGTGGCGGCCAGGGCCGAGGGACGGTCCAACGACAGGAGCGGGAACAGGGCGTCACCGTCCTGGCTCAGGGCGTTGGCCAGTAGCGCGGCGAACGGGACGTAACCCTTGATGTAGAGTCCGGTGAGCAGGATCTGCGGCCCACAGCCCGGGATAAGACCTACGGCCGCAGCGGCCCAAACCGAAACGATGCCCGACCGGGCGACGACCGCTCCCAGGTCCCAACCGGTCAACTGCAGAACTGCCTGGAACAGGAAGTAGGCCACGGTCACCCACACGGTGACCTGCGCCGCCTCCGCTCCGCTGTGGATGAGCATCTCCCGGAAGGATTGGAGGCTTTGCTCCACCGCCTCGTGGCTTTCGATTTCGGCGAAGCGGCGGATGACGACGAACCAGGCCAGCGAAACCAGCCCACCCAGCACGCCCACAACGGTGTAGACGGGCAGCCCGCCAAGCGCCGCATCGAGCCCCTCAGGCTGGACTATCTGCAATTGCACGAAGAAACTCACAACGAAGCCCACCAGGAAAAAACCCCAGAGGACGGGGTAGAACCGGTGGGTGAACCGATACCCCAGCCGAGTGGGCTGGACGTGCGTTTCGCGGTGAAGACGGGCAGCGAGTTCGACCGGCTCCACGTGCCTATAGCCTGGCTCACGGAAGGCCTTCGGCAGCGCCTCCGTCTGCACCGGAGGCGGAGCCGCGCTCCGGTGTCGACGGAGGAGGGAAGCGCCGATGCCGGCCGCGTCGACGGCGTAGCCCGTGACCACCCCGCAGACGAAAAGAATGGCATGGACCAGGACGCCGACTCTGGGAGCAGCGGCCAGGATGACCCAGGAACTGTCACCCATGGTCGCCACCAGGGTGGCGATAACCGCGCCGAAACTGATGGTCCCGTGGACGAAGAGTGGCATGACGAAGATGGCCCCGCCACAGCCGGGCAGCACCCCCAGCAGCGCCCCGGCCAGAGGCTGCAAGCGCCGACGTCGGCGGAGGAAGTCGATGACCGCTCCGCCCGTCCAACTCTCGACGGCCCCAAAGACAAAGAGCATCAGGGCCACCCACACGCCCACCTGAAGAAAGGCATCGCGCAGGGATGTGGCCAAGAGCCCCACCAGGTCGCCCACCACGCCCGTGCTCCTGTCTAAGAGACGCTTGCTTGCTCCGTGCCCCCATCCTACGGTGCAAGCCCAGCCCGTCAAGGTGGCGGCTGAGGCCCCGGGTGGCTGACCGGGCCACGTCAAATTGACGTCGCAACCCCGTCCGGGTACACTGGAGGTCCGTCGGCCGGCGGACAGGAGGACAAGGCACGTGACCAACCAAGAGCCTGAAGCCGATGCGAAACAGCTGACCACACCGGCCGCTGCCTTCCCGGCAGTGGCCATTGTGGGGAGGGCCAACGTGGGCAAGTCCACGCTCTTCAACCGGCTGGCCCGTCGGCGCCTGGCCATCGTCGACCCCATGCCCGGAGTCACTCGTGATCGGCTCACCGCCGTCATCACCCATGAGGGTCGCCGATTCGAGATCATCGATACCGGCGGGGTGGGCACTCCCGACGAGGAGGCCCTGCGCCGCGACGTGGCCGAGCAAGTGGAACTGGCTCTTCGGCGGGCCGACGTGGTCGTCTTCGTGGTGGATGTGCGCGCTGGCCTTCTCCCCCTGGACGAGGGGTTGGCCCGCCGACTGCGCGCGCTCGAGAAGCCCCTCGTCCTGGCAGCCAACAAGGCCGACACGGATCGGTTAGCGGGCGAGGCGCGGGAGTTCTTCGCCCTGGGTTTGGGCGAGCCGCTCGCCGTCTCGGCCACCGAGGGGCTGGGACGGGGGGAACTGCTGGACCGCATCGTCGACGTGCTCCCGGAGACCGCGGCCCCCGAGGCGGAAGCGGAGTTCGCCATCGCCATCGTGGGTCGGCGCAACGTGGGCAAGTCCACCTTCGTCAACCAGTTGGCCCAGGAGGAGCGAGTCATCGTCTCGGAGGTGCCGGGGACGACGCGCGACGCCATCGACGTCCGCTTCGAGGTGGCCGGCCGTCGCTACCTCGCCATCGACACCGCGGGGCTTCGTCGGCGGGGTAAGGTCGCCGACTCGGTGGAGTTCTACAGCATCAGCCGCACCCGCCGAGCCATCCGACGGGCCGACGTAGTGCTCCTGCTCCTGGACATCACTCAGCCCGTCGGTCGGCTGGAGAAGCAACTGGCCGCCAGCATCCAGGAGCACTACAAACCCGTGGTCCTGGCACTCAACAAGTGGGACTTGGCTGAAGCATATGAGCCTCGCCAGTTCACCGACTATCTGACCAAGGCCCTGCCCGGCCTGGCCTACGCCCCCGTGGCCCTGGTCAGCGCCAAGGAGGGCGTGGGCATACTGGACACGTTGGGCCTGGCCCGCGACCTCTACCGGCAGGCCTCAACGCGGGTCACCACCGGTCAACTTAACCGGATGGTGGAGTCGGCGCTTCGCATCCGTGGTCCGCACCGCCGGGCCCGCCGACCCCCCAAGGTGTTCTACGCGACTCAGGTAACGGTCCGCCCACCGACACTCGTACTTTTCGTCAACAACCCCACCGTGTTCGACGCCGCCTTCACCCGCTTCCTGGTCAACTACCTGCGGAAACACCTGCCCCTGAGCGAGGTGCCCATCAAACTCATCTACCGTCGCCGACGACGACGGGAAGAATGAGCCCGTAAACGCAGTCCGGAGCCGGCCGGCAACAGGAAAGATTTTTTCCCTTTTTCGCTCTTGACAGCTCCCGCTGCGAGCGTATAGTAAGCGCCGCTCATCGGGCCTGCGCCCGGGTCCGCACGAAGCCCGTTATCGGGGGTGCGTGTTCTTATCGGGCGCAGAGAGGTGGCGAGGTACGACGCGAAGATCCGTTATTTCTCTCATACTGATCCTCGGGTGCCTGCCGCCTCTCATTTTTTTTCCTCCGAGGACGTCACCCGCTCCTGGGGCCTGGGGTGTGCCCCCCCGGTGCGGTGACCCTTCGACTGGGCTCAGGCCCAACGGATCCGTAGGAGTGGTGAGCGTGTAGTTCGACGTTGCTCAGGACAGTGAGGCCGACTTCGCCATAGTGCCTCCTTCGCCATAGTAGCCTATGGCTACGGCGGCTGAAAGCCTACGGCTGCGACGGCTGAACCTGTCGAACCGTCGAACCACGGCGACGGCAGAGAAGTGCTGGGGCCTCAGCGACGGCCCAGGGTGAAGCAGCTCAGGGCGATGAGCTGCAGGGCGATGGCGCAGAGCAGCATGTGGGTCGTGCCCAGATCGCCCCCCACCTTATAGGCCCTGAAGAGAAAGCCCAGGGCTCCCACCTGGATGACACCCCCCAACACGTTCATCACCGAGAAGGTCTCGAAGGTCAGGCCCCTGTTGATGGCTCGCAGTTCGTCGACGATGGCCTGGGAGTCGCTGTCGGCCTTCTCCGGCGGAACGCCCCGCTTCAGGCGCAACTCGTCCACACAGACGGGGCACAGCTGCCGGCCTCGGCGCTCAACGGCGAGACCCCCGCGCACGTCCTCCTCGGTTATGGACCGACCGCAGCGGCTGCAGGTGCGCTCACCGGGCCGGGCCGCAGTTGACACTGTCGGCTTCTCGGCCGAGGTCGGCTCGGTCTGCACGCCCTCCCCTTGACCCACATCCGTGGGCGCCGGCTCTGCCTCGAGGTCGGCGGGCCGCAGGATGTAGTCGGCCGCGTCGGCAAGCGTGGCCGCCGTCGTCTCAGCGAACACTTCGACCTGCCCGCGCGCGCCCGCGTCCATCAGCGACCTGTCCCCGACAAAGACCGTGTGACAGCCCGCCGACCGCCCCGCCTCCACGTCCCGCACCGCATCCCCGACCACGAACGACTCGGTGACGTCGATGTCGAGGTCCTGCGCGGCTTCGAAGAGGAGCCCCGGCTTGGGCTTTCGACACTCACACTGCTTGGCGTAGCCGGGAACCGTGCCGGTGGGCAGGTGTGGGCAGTAGTAGAAGGCATCGATGTGGGCGTCCTGCTCGCCGAGGAGTTCCTGCAGCCGTTGGTTGGCCCGGTCGACGTCCTCCGTCGTGACCAGGCCCCGGGCCACCCCCGACTGGTTGGAGACGACCACCACCAGGAAGCCCGCCTCTTTCAGCCGACGCACGGCCTGGGCCGCGCCCGGCTTCAGCCGAACTTGCTCCGGTCTCCTCAGGTACCTCGCCTCGTCGATGAGTGTGCCATCCCGGTCGAAAAAGACTGCCCGTTTCATGCCTCGCCTCCGGTGAGAATCCGTTCCACGAGATGACAGAGGATGTGACCCAAAACACCGTGACCGTCCTGAATGTGCGGGCTGGAGGAGCCGGCGACCGCGATAACCTGGTCACAGCGCCCCGCGAACTCCGCCGACTCCGGTCCACAGAAACCCACCGTCCGCGCCCCCCGCTCCCGAGCCGCCTCGAACCCGCGCAGGATGTTGACCGAGGTCCCGCTGGTGGAAAAGCCGATAACCACGTCACCCGGCCCGGCCACGGCGGTCACCTGCCGGGCGAAGACCTCCTCGTACCCGTAGTCGTTGGCGATGGCCGTCAGCACGGAAGTGTCGGTGGAGAGAGCCTGGACCGGCCAGGCCTGCCGTTCGACCATGAACCGCCCCACCAGTTCCCCGGCGATGTGCTGAGCGTCGGCCGCCGAGCCGCCGTTCCCCATCAGGTAGACCCGGTGGCCGCCGGCCAGGGCCTCGGCTACCGTCTCGGCGGCCCTGACCACGGCGTCGGCCAAGTCGGCCAACCCGCCGATGACCTGCCCCGTCTCCTCAAGATACGCGGCGACCTCGTTGCTCCAGTTCATGTGTGTTGGTCCCCGCTTGAGCGAATATCCTCGATGAGTCCCGTGGTGGAGTGGCCGGGGGCCAGCGGCACCAGCGCCACCCGGCCGCCATAGGATTCGACGAACTCCTGCCCAACAACGCCCTTGTCCTTCCAGTCCTCGCCCTTGACCAGGACGTCCGGCCTGAGCGTCTTGATGGTTTCGAGGGGCGTGGGCTCAGCGAACAGGGTGACGTAGTCCACCATCCCCAGCGCGGCGACCATCTGCGCTCGCGCCTCCTCGGGCACGACCGGCCGACCCGCGCCTTTGAACCCCCGGACCGACTCGTCCGTATTGACGGCCACCACCAGGACATCACCCTGAGCGCGAGCGAACTCGAGCAGCGCGAGGTGCCCCGGGTGAAGCAGGTCAAAGCAGCCGTTGGTGAAGACGACGGAGTCCCCTCGACGACGGTGCTCGGCCAGCGTCTCGCCCAGCCGATCGCGGGGAAGCACCTTGGAGCGTGTGCTCCGGTTGAGCCCTGAGAGGTCGGCCAGGAGTTCTTCCCGGGTGACCACAGCGGTACCCAGTTTTTCCACCTTGAGGCCGCTGGCGGCGTTGGCCAGTTGGGCGGCGTCCAGGTAGGGAGCCCCGGCGGCCACGGCAGCGCCGAGCGCCGCCAAAGTCATGTCACCGGCGCCCGTAATGTCGAAGACGGCCCGGGGCTCAGCAGCCAGGTGATGGAACTCTCCGCCCCGCTCGAGCAGCGCGCTCCCCTCACTCCCCAGGGTCACCAGCAGCGCATCCAGTTCCAGCGCCTCCAGGAGTTCCCGGGAAGCAGCCCCGACGTCTTCGTGCGTCTCCAGCAGGCGGTGGACCGCGCCGCCGATCTCCATCCGGTTCGGACAGATGAGCGAAGCCCCCCGGTACCGGCCGAAGTCGTCATGGCGCCAGGGGTCGACCAGCACCCGCGCACCCCGCTCCCGGGCGAGACCAAGGACTTGCTGCAAGAACTCGGGGCAGAAAAGGCCCTTGTTGTAGTCCTCCAGGCAGAGGACGGCCGCGTCCTCAAGCACCGACCTGAGCCGCTCCAGGAGGGCTTCACGAACGGACCCCGACACGGCACCGGCTGGATCGTGGTCCACTCGGCACACGTGCTGCGCTCGGGCCAGGATTCGCGTTTTGACGGCCGTGGGGTAGGTGGGGTCCGTGAGCACGTTCTCGTCGGAGAGGCCGAGCCCGGCCAGTTGCCTGCGTGCCTCTTCACCCGCAGCGTCCTCACCCAGCACGCCGACGCAGGTCACGCCCACGCCCAGAGCCTGGGCCATGGCCATCACCGCCCCGGCGCCGCCCAGCCGACCTTCCTCCCGCACCACCCGCACCACGGGCACGGGGGCTTCCGTTGAGATGCGCTCCACCTCACCCCAGATGTAGCGGTCCAGCATCAGGTCACCGACCACCACGACGTTTGCGCCGGACCACTGCTCCACCCACTGTGCAAGGTGTTGGTACATAGGCAACCCTCAGGTCACTTCGCCGCTCGACCGTTCCAACTCAACTAAAACCGCCAGCCTCAGTAGCGGCAGCAGGAACTCGTGCCGACCCACCAGGGTGATGCCTTCGGCCACGGGCCGACCCACCACGTTGGTCTGAGGGCGGTAGTGGGGAATCATGTCCAGGTTGGCGGCCACCAGGCCCTGCAGCGTGTGCCCCAGGTTGTGGGCCACATTCACCGCTTTGAGAAAGACCTCGGGCAGCACCACCGCCGACCCCACGTTGAGCCAGACCCCGCCCTCAAGTTTGCCGGCCGCGCTGCAGAGGATGCGGAAGTCACAGTGGCTGGCCTCGCCCACAGCCCCGGCGGGAAAGGCCGGGTGCATGTGCACGATGTCGGTACCGATGGCGACGTGCACCGTGGCCGGCACCCGCCGCCGCCAGGCTGCGGCCAGGATACTCATCTTGCGGTGGGGCAGGGCCTCCTCCTCGATGAGTTCTCCGAAGGCCTGACCCAGACCGATGTCCCTCGACTGGGCGATCTCGGCGGCCCGGGCGAAGGCCTGAGCCGTCTCGTCGGCCAAGCCGAAGCGCCCCTCGGGGAGGGTCTTGGCGACATCCTCGCTGGTGGCGCCGATGCAGGCGATCTCGTAGTCGTGGACGGCCCCGGCCCCCGTCATGGCAACCAGTCCCACCACGCCGCGGTCGATGAGGTCGTTGACGATGGGACTGAGGCCGCACTTGATGACGTGGGCGCCCATGGCCAGCCCCACCAAGGCACCCCGACGGTGAGCCTGAGCGATGTGCCTGGCGAGACGCCGTAAGTCCTTTCCAGCCAAGATGTTCGGCAAAGAGTGTAGGAAGGCGGACGCTGAATCCGCCGGTTCCGTCAGCCCGGCGAAATCCTCCACGCGCACCAGGTTCTCCCGCTCCGACAGCGGGTAGGTGTGCAGTCCACTCAGGTCAGCTGGCTCCAAGAACTGCGAAGATTCATCGGGCACGGGTCTGTTTTCCCCTAACCTCTCAGGGCTCGGCGGAGTCTTCCTCGCCCTGGTAGCGGAGCCTCATGGGCCCTACCTTCACGGGCAGCGCGCTCAGGGCCTCCTGCAGATGCTCTTCGCCCCGTAGTATAACCAACTCCATTTCCAAGGCAAGGACGGGAAGAGGTGGCGAAAGGTCGTCAGGGAGTTTCACCGCATCCTTGTGGGTGCAGAGGAGGAGTTCGGCACCGGCGTCGCCGGCATCGGCACAGAGGCGTTGGAACTCCGAGACGGTGAAACGGTGATGGTCGGGGAAGAGCGCCTGGTGAACGACCTCCGCCCCCAACAGGCGCACCTCCTCAATGAAACTCTCCGGGCTGCCCAAAGCGCAGAAGGCGGCCACCCGTTTCCCCGCCAGGGCCCCAACCGGCTGCTCCTCGCCGTCAGGCAGCACCGGGCGGAGCGCCCGGGGCTGGTGCTTGGCCTCCAGGATGGGGACGCCGGGGGCCAGTCGGCGCACCCGCCGCCTCACCTTTTTCAGGGCTTCCGGCTCCACCAGGTCACTGTGGGTCAGGCAGATGAGGTGAGCCCGGCCAAATCCGCTAACCAGCTCCCGCAGCCGACCCCGGGGCAGCAGGTGTCCCAACCCCAAAGGCTGCAGGGCGTCCACCAGCACGATGTCCAGGTCGCGGGCCAACTTCCGGTGCTGGAAGCCGTCATCCAAAATGAGGACGTCGGAGCGGAACTGGAGGATGGCGTGGATGCCCGTCAGCAGCCGCTCCGTTCCTACCAGATGAGGGACATCGGGCAGGAGTTCCCGCAACATCAGGTATTCGTCGTTATGGCTGGCTTCGCTTCCCCGTCCGTAGCCCCGACTCAGGATGCAGGGCTTTCGCCCCATCCCTCCCAGGCGTTCAGCCAGCAGGGCCACGAAGGGGGTCTTTCCGGTCCCCCCCACAGCGATGTTACCGACGCTGACCACGGCCACGGGCAGTCTGACCGTCTTGAACATCCAGAACTGACGGTCGTAGCAGAGATTGCGCAGTTTGACGCCCAGCCCATAGCCCCACGCCAGGGGGGTCAGGAACGCCCGGAGCAGCCCCGCCACCGGTCCCCGGGCCTCCCCGGAGACGGCCACCGACCAGTAGCGGACCACCCGTTGGTGCAGGCTCATCCACGCGTCCCCTCCTGAGGACATGGCCCAGCAATCTGCCTTTGCGGTCAGCTGAGCGCGGCGATGACGGCGTCGGCCATCTCCTGAGTGCCAACCGCTGAGGGGTCGTCACGGTGGGGCTTGAGGTCGTAGGTGACGGAGCGGCCCTCGGCGATGACGGCGGCGACGGCGTCTTCGAGTCGGCGGGCCGCCTCCACCTGGCCCAGGTGCCGAAGCATGAGCACGGCGGAGAGGATCTGGCCCGTGGGGTTGACCTTGTTCTCGCCCGCGTACTTGGGAGCCGAGCCGTGCACCGGTTCAAAAACGGCGCAGTCCTCACCCAAGTTGGCCCCCGGAGCCACCCCCAGCCCGCCGACGAGCCCGGCGCAGAGGTCGCTGAGGATGTCGCCGTAGAGGTTCTCGGTGACCATGACGTCGTAGAGGTCAGGCTTCTGGATGAGTTGCATGCACATGTTGTCTACGATGCGGTCTTCGAACTCTATGTCGGGGTAGTCCTCAGCGACCCCCTGAGCGACCTTCAGGAAGAGACCGTCGGTAGCGCGCATGATGTTGGCCTTGTGCACGGCGGTGACTTTCTTGCGACCGTTGGCCCGGGCGTACTCAAAGGCGAAGCGGACAATGCGCTCGGTGGCCCGGGCGGAAATGGGTTTGATGCTGATGCCGACGTCGTCACCTAACTCCGCCCCCTCCAGCACCTGGATCTGCTTGCGGAGAGTCGAGCAGGCGTCCGTGCCTCGCTCAAACTCGATGCCCGCATACAGGTCCTCGGTGTTCTCCCGCACCACCACCAGGTCCAGACCCGGATAGTTGCTTTTGACGCCTTGGTAGTACCGGCACGGACGCAGGCAGGCGTAGAGGTCCAGCGCTTTGCGGATGGCTACGTTGACGCTGCGGAAACCTGAGCCCACCGGCGTGGTGACCGGGCCCTTGATGGCCACCCGGTTTCGGCGGATGCTTTCCAGGGTCTCTTCAGGCAGTGGCGTGCTGAACCGCTCGATACAGCCGGCGCCGGCCTGGGCTTCTTCCCAGCGGATGGCCACACCGGTAGCGTCCACGCACCGGCGCATGGCCGAGACCACCTCCGGCCCCACCCCGTCTCCGGGGATTACGGTCACCGTGTGCATCTTGAGCATCCTAACGATACCTCTCGGGCGAAGGGGAAAACGCGAACTGCACCGTGTCCGGTGACGGTCGCAGGTCAAAAGGTCTCAAGTCGCACACCCCGCACCTGCGACCGTGACTTGCGGCCGGCGGCCTTCCGACGCCCCGGCAGGCGATTATAGAGATAGCCGGGCTCCGGTCAAGTGCTCTCTCGCTGCCCGGACCGGTGGGAGTAAAGGAGTTCCAGCGGCCAGGCCAGTCCCCACGCGCACCACATGACCCAGAGAGGCAATACGTGCAGGAAGAGCCTGGGGTTGGCTCCCAGAGGAACGACGAAGCAGACGGTAAGCAGGCTCAAGAGCGCCACCACCACCGGCAGCCTGGGCCCGGAGATGAGCCCCCGGGCCAGACCCACAAGCCCCAGCCAACCGAGCACCAGCGTTAGTTGCGACAGCCAATCGAGCCCCAGGGGATAAACCAGCACCCAGAAGACGGCGCTGTAAGCGTAGAAGACCGTTGCATAGCCGCGGGCCGTTCGGCTCGCGAGTTCCGTCGCTCGGCGCTCCCTTAGTAGGTACTGCGAGATAGTGACGCTTCCACGAGCCCGGGCCCCAGGGGCCGGCGTCGCCGTCCAATGGCGGATGAGCCCCATGCCGGCTCCGACCTCCTCCGGACGCTCCACCGACTCCTTCGCCTCCTGCTCCCGGTGGTGCCACCAGGTAGCGTGCCGATTGATCCAGATGAGCGAGTCGCCCAGGTACCGGTGACAGACGTAGAGGTAAGGCGCCACCATCAGCACCACCAGCACCACTCCCACCAGGGCCGCGGGCCAGGGATTCGAGCGTCTATCCCTCCGGCGAGCAAGGGCGCACAGAAGCAGGCCCGGAAAGACGAAGGCAACCGAGGTCATCCGGGTCAAACACAGGAGCCCTCCGACCACACCGGCCAAGATGACCGGAAGAGCGGGAAACCGCCCCGGGGAGCCCCCACGGTCGTCCACCTCAAGACGTTCTTCTTTTCCGGTATCGACCGCCGTAGCGGGGGGGGCCCGACCGCGGCCGGGCCGGCCCGCCAGCAGTCCGATGAAAATCAGAAGCAGCACCGAGTAGAACTCCAGGCGAATCCCTTCGGTCGAGAGAAGGAGGTAATCGGGGGAGATGGCGACGACCAGGGCCGCAGCCAGCGCCGGCCATCTGCCGTACAGCCTCCAGCCGACCAACGCGACCACCGCCACCAGCACGTTGGAGAAGACGAAACTGACCAGCCGGGGGGCCCATTCGCCGGGGCCGACCAGCCAGCCGGCCATCCGGATGAGGGCCGGGTGCAGGGGCTCGCGGTAACTGTGCCAGTAGAAGTGTTTCATCTGGCGGGCGATGGTGAGGTACTCCCGGGCATCGGGGCCCAGACGGGCTCCCGCTTCCCTCACCGCCCGCCAATCGCCCAGCCGCAGCGATAGGGCCACGACGACAATGATCCCCACAACCAGAACAAAACCCAGGCTGCCGCGGCCCGCCGGCCAGCGGACCCCGACCACCTTCAATCGGGCGGCCGAGACGGTAGGCTTTGAGCGTGCCATGCTTTGGGCACCACCAGGACACAAAGGAGAACCGCAGCGGGCATCACGTGGAGCAGGAGCCTGGTCGCGGTCAGCTCCAGAAGTTTCGCGATGTCCCACGGCGCGACCACGTAGACGACAGTATACACGAGCACCTGCCCCAGCGCGAACGCCCCCAGCCAGCACGCCGGCCGCAGCCGCCGGCGGACGGCCCACACGCCGGCCACGGCCGCCAGCAGCCAGAGGATGCTCCACCGGGGGGCGTCGACCAACTCCCGCAGCCAAGCCCCTCCGATGGCGGGCAGCCTCCCCGCGTTGGCAATGAAGACGGAGAGGCGAACG
>CBDVDV010000092.1:0-13832 GCA_965372835.1 uncultured bacterium
TCGACGGTGGCCTCCCGGGCTTCGTTGGGCACGTAGTCCAGGTCGCACTGCGGGTCTGGGGTGTGGTAGTTGATGGTAGGGGGCATGAGGCCTTCGGCGAGGGTGCGGGCGGTCATGATGAGTTCCACGCCACCACTGGCGCCCAGGAGGTGTCCGACCATGGACTTGTTGGAACTGATGGGCAGTCGGTCGGCGTGGGGGCCGAAGACGGTGTGAACGGCCCGCGTCTCGGTGATGTCGCCCAGGGGTGTGCTGGTGCCGTGGGCGTTGATGTAGTCAACGTCGTCGGGATTGAGGCGGGCGTCCTCCAGGGCCCGGGAGATGGCCAGGGCCGCTCCCTTGCCCTCGGGCTCGGGGGCGGTGATGTGGGAGGCATCGCCACTGGCGCCGTAACCCACCACCTCGGCGTAGATGCGGGCGCCCCGTTCGCGGGCGTGCTCCAGTTCCTCCACGACGAGGATCCCGGCGCCCTCGCCCATCACGAAGCCGTCACGATCGAGGTCGAAGGGTCGGCTGGCCCCCTGGGGGTCGTCGTTTCGTCGGCTGATGGCCCGCATGGCGTCGAAGCCGCCGATACCCATGCCGGTGATGGCGGCCTCGCTGCCACCGGTGATCATGACGTCGGCCTCGTCGCGCTGAATCACCCGGAGGGCATCGCCGACGGCGTGGGCCCCGGAGGCGCAGGCCGTGGCCACCGCGGTGTTGGGTCCCTTGGCGCCGAAGCGAATGGAGATGTTCCCGGAGGCGGCGTTGACCATGAGTTTGGGGATCATGAAGGGGGAGATGCGCCCCGGGCCCTGCTCCAGGAGTCGCCGGTGCTGGGTCTCGATTTCGATGAGTCCGCCGATGCCACTGCCGACGATGACGCCGATGCGGTCGGCCTCCTCATCGGTGGCTGGTGGCAGGTCCAGCCCGGAGTCTTCCACGGCCATCTGGGCCGAGTAGACGGCGAACTGGGTAAAGCGGTCGAGTCGGCGGACCTCCCGGCGGCCCAGCACTTCTTCCGGTTTGAAGTTGCGGACCTCGGAGGCGATGTGCACCTCGAAGAGCGTACTGTCAAAGGCGGTGATGTAACCGACACCACTTCTGCCGGCGACCATGCCTTCCCAGGTCTCCTGGGCCGAGAGGCCGAGACTGGTGACCGCGCCGACCCCGGTAATGACCACACGGCGAGAAGCCTCACTCACCCGACGTGCTCCTTGATGTACTTGATGACATCGCCGACGGTCTGAATCTTCTCGGCCTCCTCATCGGGGATTTCCATGTCAAATCTCTGCTCCAACTCCATCACCAGTTCCACCGTGTCCAGGGAGTCGGCCCCCAGGTCATTGATGAAAGAGGTCTCCATAGTCATCTGGTCTTTGTCGGCACCAAGTTGCTCGCTGATGATCTCGATGACCTCTTCTTCGATCGACGCCACGTGTCTGCCTCCTTCTCTGGCTCTTCTTCCGTCATCCGTCCCTCGACTCCGGGGCCGAAAGCAAAGACACCAGTTCCTCGGCCGTTCCCAAAGTGTTGACCGGCACCGAGCGGTCGATCCGGCGCATCAGCCCCTTGAGCACCTTGCCTGGCCCCACCTCGTAGAGGGCCTCGGCCCCCAGGGCCAGGACCCGCCTGCAACAGTTAGGCCATCTTACCGGATGGGTCAGTTGTTTTGCAAGGTTTTGACGAATTTCTTCTGCGGTCCCCATCGGCTCCCCGGTCACGTTGCTGACAACCGGCAGCGTGGGTTCCTCCATCGGCGTCTCGGCCAGCAGCCGAGCCAGTTCCTCCTGCGCCGACTCCATCAGCGGGCTGTGGAAGGCGCCACTCACCTCCAACTCCACTACCCCCAAGGCGTCGGCCTGACGGGCCAGTTCGCCCGCCCGCCTGACGGCCTGGGGCTCACCCGAGACCACCACCTGCCCGGGACAGTTGAAGTTGGCAGCCACCACCACCCCCGCCTCGGAGGCCCGTCGACAGACCTCCACCACTTCCTCGTCCTGCAGCCCCAGGATGGAGGCCATGGCACCGGGCTGCTTTCGGCCGGCCTCGGCCATGAGTTCGCCCCGCCGAGCCACCAGCCGAAGACCGTCCTCAAAAGTCAAGGCACCGGCGAAGACCAGGGCCGAGTACTCACCCAGACTCAAGCCCGCGGCCGCCACCACCTCCTGCGGGCAGGGCTCCCCCGGTGGCCAGGCCGACCAGGCGGCCGCCAGGCTGGTGACCAGGATGGCGGGCTGACTGTACTCGGTAGCGGTGAGACGCTCGGCGGGGCCCCCAAAGCACAGCCTGCTCAGGGAGTACCCCAAGATGTCGTCCGCTTGCTGGAAGAGCCCGCCCGCCGACGGGAACCGCTCGGTCAGGTCGCGGCCCATCCCCACATACTGGGCCCCCTGGCCGACAAACAGACAGCCCACACGACGCATCCTACCACCTCATGGAGCAGGCTGCCCAGGTGAGCCCGCCACCGAAGGCCACCAGCACGACCGGGTCACCGGGCTGGATGGTGCCCTGGCGCACGGCCTCGTCCAAGGCGATGGGAACCGATGCAGCCGAGGTGTTCCCGTACCGGTCGATATTGACGTATATCTTCTCCATCGGCAAACGAAGCCGCTTGGCTGCAGCCTCCAGGATGCGGATGTTCACCTGGTGGGGGATAATGAGCTTGAGTTGCTCGGGGGCGATGTCTCCGTGCTCCATGGTCAGGGAAACCATCTCCACCATCTTGGTGACGGCGAACTTGTAGACCTCGCGGCCACGGATCTTCATGTAGTGGAGCCGCTCGTCGATGGTCTCGTGAGTAGGAGGTACGCGGCTCCCGCCCGCGGGCTGGATCATCATCTCGGCCCCGGCCCCGTCGGCGCCCAGTTCAAAGGGCCCGAACCCGCGCTCCGGGTCCTCGCTCCGGCCCACGACCGCAGCGCCGGCTCCGTCACCGAAGAGGATGCAACTGGCCCGGTCCGTGTAATCGGTGATGTAGGAGAGGATTTCGGCCCCGATGACCAGTACCTTGTCCTCCGGGTTGACCTGGATGTGATTGGCGGCGAAGGACAGGCCGTAGATGAAGCCGGAGCAGGCGGCCACCACGTCAATGGCCCCGGCTTTGCTGGCCCCCAACTGCTCCTGCACCCAGCAGGCCGTGGCCGGGAGGATGGTGTCGGGGGTGATGGTGGCGAGGATGATGAGGTCGATGTCCTCGGAACCCACTCCAGCCGCCTCGAGGGCCGGCCTGGCGGCGGCGCAGGCGAGTTCGCTGGTCGGGGTGCCCGGCTCGACCAGCCGACGCTCCTTGATGCCCGTGCGCTGGGTTATCCACTCGTCACTGGTGTCAACCATGCGCTCCAGGTCGTGGTTGGTCAGGATCCGAGGCGGCAGGTACTTTCCCGTTCCCAAGATGCGTGAGCGATGTTGCACAGTCACAACCCTCTTCTCCTACGGATCAGCGGGGGCCTGCCGCTCGGCGACGATGCGCCCGGCTTAGTCGGCAAGACGCTCGACGAAGAGTTCGTTAAGGTGGTAGCGGGAGAACTCGTCGGCCACCCGGATGGCGTTGGCCACGGCCGTGGCGTTGGAGTGACCGTGGGCGATGATGACAATGCCGTCAACACCCAGCAACGGAGCGCCACCGTATTGAGCGTAATCGACTCGGTCGGCGACGTCACGGATGACGCTGGCGCAGACTTCTCCGCTCTGCGGACAGATTCGTCCGATGCCTTCCAATACCATATGTAACAGCTTTTCTGCCACCCCCTCGATAAGTTTCAGTACCACATTGCCGACGAACCCGTCACAGACCAGGACGTCACAGACACCCCGGTGGATGTCCCGGGCTTCCACGTTGCCCACGAATCTCAGTTCCCCCTCAGCCAGCAGCCGATAGGCCTCCCGCACCAGGTCCGTTCCCTTCCCATCCTCCTCACCCACGTTCAACAAGCCCACCCGGGGTTCACTCACACCCAGCATAACCTCGGCGTAGGTGGAGGCCATGACCGCATACTGGTAGAGGTGCAAGGGGCGGGGCTGGATGTTGGCCCCGACGTCGATGGCCGTGCAAATGCCCTGGTCGGTGGGGATGTTGACAGCGATGCCGGGACGCTTCACCCCTTGCAGTCGGCGCAGCCCCAGCGTGCAGGCCGCCACCATGGCCCCGGTATGGCCGGCCGAGAGCACCGCGTCGGCCTCCCCCGCGGCTACCATCCCCACCGCACGCACCATTGAGGAATCGGGCTTTCGGCGGATGGCCTCCACGGGCCGTTCATGCATCTCGACCACCTGCTCGGCGGCGACCACCCGCAGGCGGTCTTCCCCCTTCAGGCCCTGCTCGCTGATGAGCGGCTCGATCTGGCCCGGCTGACCGACCAGCAGCAACTCCACGTCGGAGAGCTCCCGGACAGCCTGAACCGCTCCCAGGACGAGTTCCCGCGGGGCATGGTCACCCCCCATGGCGTCCAGTGCGATGCGGCTCACCTACTCTCCCTCAACCTCCACCACCTGGCGACCGGCATAGTAGCCACAGTTCTCACACACCCGGTGGGGCAACATTACCTGAGCGCAGCGAGGGCAGCGGCTGCGGGCCGGGCTTCGCCGAGCCTGATGGGCCCGCCGACTGTTCCGGCGGGCGCGGGAATGCTTTCGCTTCGGAAGTGCCACGTCCTTTTCTCCCTTAACCTCCCGACACCGGCAGCAGCAAAGCCAGCCGCCGGCAAAGATAATCCACAAACTTTATGTCGGTCCGCACCAGGTGTCAACCAAAAATCAGCCCTTCAGGGCGGCTTGGGCCTCGCGAGCGAACCGTTTCAGGGCCGCATCGAGGGCCTCAGCCTTGGGTCCTCCCGCCTGGGCCAGATCGTCGCGACCACCTCCGCCTCCACCCAGTTCCTCACCTACACCAGCCACCAACTGCCGAGCGCTGAGCCCCCGCTCCACCAGGTCCCGACTCAGGCCCACCACCGCCGAAGCGCGCCCTGCGGTAACCGTGCTTACGGCCGTCGCCACAGAGCCGAACTGCCGACGAATCTCGTCTACGGCCGAACGCAACGCCCTCTCGTCGGCATCAGGAAGTTTGACCACAACCACCCGCGTCTCGCCTACCTGGGCCACCACTTGAGCGGCCTCAGTGCTCCCCCGGCGCACCTCCTCTTCCCGCCGACGGTCCAGTTCCCGACGAGCCGTCTTCATCTCCGTGACCACTTCTTCGACCCGCTCCAGCACCCGCCCCAGCGGGGACCCCAGAACTGCCGCCACCCGCTGCAGCGTCCCCCGCTGCTCCTGCCATTGGCGCGTCGCCTCCAGCCCGGTCACCACCGTCACCCGGCGGACGCCGGCGGCCACCGCTTCTTCGCCGGTGATGATGAAGCCGCCGACGTCACCGGTGCGCTCGCAGTGTGTGCCCCCGCAGAGTTCCCGGCTGACGGCCACCTCCTCGCTCTCACCACTTACCTCCACCATGCGCACCTCGTCGCCGTACTTCTCACCAAAGAGCGCAATGGCCCCTGCCTTCAGGGCCTGGCGCAGACCCGTCTTTCGGGCGTGCACGGTTCGGTTCTCGCCGATGCGCTGGTTGACGAAGCGCTCGACCTCCTGCAGTTCGTCACCGGTCAGTTGGCTGGTGTGGGTGAAGTCGAAGCGGAGCCGGTCGGGAGCCACCAGCGAGCCCGACTGCTGGGCGTGAGGCCCAAGGACATGCCTCAGCGCGGCATGAAGCAGATGGGTGGCGGTGTGGCTCCGCTTGATGGCTTGCCGGCGTCCGGCATCGACGCTGGCCATGCACACGACACCTTTCTTCACGGCCCCGGAAGTCACCCGACCCAGATGAAGAATGATGTCCTGCACCGTTTGCGTGTTCTCCACCTGGAACTCAAACCCTTCGCCCCCAAGGAACCCGGTGTCGCCCACCTGGCCGCCGGCCTCGGCGTAAAAGGGGGTGGTATCGAGCACCACGACCCCGCGCGCCCCCTCACCCAGCGCTCCGCTCGGCTGGTTATTCTCGTCGAGCAGTTCCACCACCTGGCCCTGGCTCTGCAAGCGCTCGTAACCGACGAACTCGGGCGTCTGGACGGTGCCACTCAGGCGCACCCCCGCCTCCTCCGCAGCAAAGATGCCACCCAAACGGGCGCCTCGGCGAGCCCGTGCCCGCTGACGCTCCATCTCCCGCTCGAACCCTTCCCGGTCGGCGCTCAAGCCCTCGTCGGCGAGGATGCTTTCGACGGCCTCGATGGGAAGGCCGAAGGTGTCGTAAAGCCGGAAGACGGAGCCGCCGTCCAGCACCGTCTGGCGAGTGCGTCGGAGTTCGCCCAGGTGCTCGTCCAGGATCTGGCTGCCACGCTCCAGGGTCTGGCGGAAACTCTCCTCGGCCCCCTTGAGCACGACGGCGACGTGCTCACGTCGACCCACCAGTTCGGGGTAGGGCTCCTGCATCACCTCCACCACCACCGGCACCAGCCGGTAGAGGAAGGGCTCGGCCGTGCCCAGGCGGAAGCCGTCAAAGGCGGCCCGGCGGATGAGCCTGCGGACCACGTAGCCGCGCCCCTCGTTGGAGGGCATGCAGCCGTCGGCGATGGCGAAGGCGGCTGCGCGGACGTGGTCGGCGATGCGGTGGAGGCGGATGGTTTCGCCCTTGTCGTCCTTGTAGCGGGTGTGGGTGAGGTCGCAGATGGTGGCCACGATGGGTCGGAAGACGTCGTTCTCGAAGTTGTTGGGCACGCCTTGAAGCACGGCCGCCGTGCGCTCCAGACCCATCCCGGTGTCGATGTTTTTCTTGGGAAGGGGTATGAGATTGTTCTTCCCCTGCCGATCGAACTGGGTGAATACCAGGTTGTAGATTTCCACGTATCGGTCACACTCACACGAGGGATCGCACCCCGACCGGCCGCAGCCGTACTCCTCCCCCTGGTCGTAAAAGAGTTCGCTGCACGGGCCACAGACCCCATCGGGGCCATCCTCGGGGGCGTTGGCCGGCCAGAAGTTCTCCCTGGCGTCAAACCGGTAGATGCGCTCGCTCGGAACGCCCATCTCCCGCTCCCAGATGCCGTAGGCTTCGTCGTCGTCCTCATAGACGCTCACCAAGAGCCGGTCCGCCTCCAGCCCCAGCACTTCGGTGACCAGTTGCCAGGCCCAAGCAATGGCCTCTTCTTTGAAGTAGTCGCCGAAGGAGAAGTTGCCCAGCATCTCGAAGAAGGTGTGGTGACCGGCGGTGTAGCCGACGTGCTCGATGTCATCGGTGCGCAGGCACTTCTGGCAGGTGGTGGCCCGGGTGAACTCCAGAGGGACTTCGGGCCCGGCCAGGAACTGCTCCTTGAACTGATTCATCCCCGCCGGTGTGAAGAGCACCGTGGGGTCACCGGCGGGCACCAGGCTGTCGCTGGGCACCAGCCGGTGGCCTCGGCCAGCGAAGAAGTCCAGGAAAACCCGTCTGAGTTCGTTGGAGGTCATGGTTCCAATCCGCTGCCTGAGTGTTCTTGCCTTCTGGCTACCCCGCCTTCTCTTCACCGGGCTCCGGCGCCGGTGAAGCGTGGCGGGCAGGCATCCCGTGGGCCACCAGGATGGCGTTCTCGATCTCCCCGGCCATGTCTGGGTTCTCGCTCAGGAATCGGCAGGCGGCTTCGCGCCCCTGGCCGATCTGGGTTTCGCCGTACCGGTACCACGCCCCCGAACGGATGACGATGCCGTCGGCCACGGCCAAGTCCACCAGGTCCGCCCACGAGTCGATACCCCGGTCTTGCACGATGTCGAACTCGGCCTTCTTAAAAGGAGGGGCGACCTTGTTCTTCACCACCCGGGCCCGGACCCGACTGCCGATGGTCTCGTCGCCCTTCTTGACGGCGCCGGTTCGACGGACGTCGATGCGCACGGCTGCATAGAAGCGAAGGGCCCGGCCGCCGGACGTTGTTTCTGGATTCCCGAACATGACGCCGATGCGCATGCGGATCTGGTTGACGAAGATGACCGCAGTTCCGCTCCTGCTGATGGCCCCGGTCAGTTTGCGCAGGGCCTGGCTCATGAGCCTGGCCTGGAGCGCGACCTGCTGTTCACCCATCCGCCCTTCCAACTCGGCCCGGGGCACCAGCGCAGCCACCGAGTCAATGACAATACAATCGACGGCGCCTGAGCGCACGAGCAGTTCCGTAATCTCCAGGGCCTCCTCGCCGCTGCCGGGCTGGCTCACGAGCAGGCTATCCAAGTTCACGCCGAGTTTGCGGGCCCAGGTGATGTCCAGGGCGTGCTCGACGTCGACGAAGGCGGCGATGCCCCCGGCCCGCTGGGCATTGGCGATGATGTGCAGGCAGAGCGTGGTCTTGCCCGAGGCTTCGGGACCGAATACTTCCGTGACCCGGCCCCGGGGGATGCCCCGGCCACCCAGGGCCAGGTCCAGTGACAGCGACCCGGTGGCAATCCCGGGCACATCCACCACCGTCGCATCGCCCAGACGCATGATGGCACCGGTCCCATACTGTTTCTCGATCTGTCCAAGGGCTCGTTTGAGGGCGCCCTCGCGCCCGTCACCAGACTGCTTGGCTTTGGCTTTCCCGGCGACCATAGTTACGTTCCTCCCCCAGCATCCGGCTCCGGCCGACGACCGCCTCCGGCCCGGGCCGTCGCCACCACCGTATGTACCGGCCCCTCAGGCCGCAACTCGCTCTCAAAGGTTATCACCCCGTCTACCTCGAAGGCACCGAACCGCCGATCCGCGCCCGCCTGCAGCGCCGCGGTCAAGGCGCTGACGTCACCGGCCGACCGCACCCGTCCCAGGGTCACGTGTGGATGGAACCGCCGGCGTTCCCCGGAGAAGCCCAACGGCTCAAGGGCCCGCTCCACGGCCTCGGCCAGTTCGACGACCAACTGCCCACCGACCCCCACACCGGCCCAGATGACCCGCGGCTTCGCCCTGGGTGGGAACCACCCCAGCCCCACCAACTCCGCCTCCCAGGGCGACCACCCAGCCGCTACCTCCTCGACCGCCCGGGCCACCTCCACCAACTGCACCCGCTCCACGTCACCTAAGAACTTCAGGGTCAGGTGCAGCGTCTCCCTCGAGCCCCAACGCACCCGGGCCCCAAGCAGGCCCAACTCTTGCTGGGTCGCAGCCAGGACCCCTTTCAGGTCCTCCGGAAGTTCGATGGCGATAAAGGCGCGGACCCGTTCCATCGCGGCCTCACCTTACAGTTGAGCCATGGCGCGCAACTGGGCCAACCGGTGTTCGACATCCTCGATGCTGCTGGCCGCCAGTCGGCGGAGGCTGAAATCTTCGACAGTGATGCTGGCGACCACGCTCCCGTAGGCCAGGGCCTCGCGGAGCACGGCGTGGCTCACCTTTCCGCAGCAGGCCAGATGACCCATCATCCCCCCGGCGAAGGAGTCGCCCGCGCCGGTGGGGTCCTTCACCTCCGCGGTCGGATAGGCTGGCAGCACGGCCAGTCCACCAGCCGTGGCCAGCATGGCTCCGTGCTCGCCCTTCTTCACCACCACAAACATCGGTCCCAGCGCGAGGATTTCCCGGGCGGCCCGGACCAGGTTGTCCTCGCCGGTCAGTTGCCGGACTTCCTGGTCGTTGACCACCACCCCATCGACCTCGCGCAGGAGCGCCAGCAGGGAGTCGCGCTCGTTCTCAATCCAGAAGTTCATGGTATCGGCCACCAGCAGCCGGGCATCCGGGACCTGCCGACAGACCTGCAACTGCACCTGGGGGGCCGCGTTGGCCAGAAAGACAAACTCCGTGTCCCGGTACTGAGGTGGGACGACGGGCTCAAACTCGCCGAACACGTTCAGTTCCACGTTGAGGGTTTCGGCCACGTTCATCGCCCCTCGGTAGCGACCCCACCAGCGGAAGGTGCGGCCAGGTTGGCGGACCAGCCCGGCCACGTCGATGCCCCGCTGGCGAAACCCCTCGATGTGCTCATCCGGGAAGTCGTCCCCGACCACACCCACCAGTTGAACCGTGGTGAACAGGCTCGCCGCGTAACTGAAGTAGGACGCAGAGCCCCCCAGCGCCTCTTCCACCCGGCCGAAGGGTGTCTCCACCGTGTCCAGGGCCACCGAGCCCACCACCAGGACACTCACGACGCCTCTCCCTTCGGCTCACACAGTTCGCTTGCAGCCCCCCGAATCCGCTCCACCGCCCGCTCCCGGCCGAGGACGGCCAGGGTTCCGAAGATGGGCGGGCTTACCCGACCGCCCGTCACCGCCACCCGGATGGGCTGGGCCAACTTGCCAAAACCCACTCCCAACTCTTCAGCCAGCCTGCGGAGCACCTGCTCCAGGGCAGCCTCATCGAAGGAGTCCAGCGCCGACAGTCGATCAGCAGCGGCCCGCAGCCTCTCGGCCACCCCGTCTTTGGCCAACACCTTGGCCACGGCCTCCGGGTCGTAGGTGACCTCGTCGGCAAAGACGTAGCGGGCCCGCTCCACCAAATCGCCAACGGACTTGGCCCGGTCGCGGTAGAGGTCGACGAGCATCTGCCACTCCTCCGAGCACAGGTCTCGAGCCTGCTCGTTGAGCATCTCCCGGGCCAGGCCGACGATTTCCCCCAGAGGCGCCTGTTTGATGTGTTGGGCACTGAGCCAGGTGAGTTTCTCCTCGTCGAAGCGGGAACTGGTCTTGGACACCCGCTCCAGTGTGAAGGAGTCCACCATCTCCTGAAGAGTGAGCACTTCGCGGTTGTCTCCGGGCGACCAGCCCAGGAGCGCCAGGAAGTTGAGGAGCGCTTGGGGCAGCAGGCCTCGCGCCCGGTACTCGATCACCGAGGTGGCCCCGTGCCGCTTGCTCAGGGGCGAGCCGTCCGACCCCAGGATCATGGGCAGGTGAGCGAAAGCCGGTAGCTCGGACCCCAGGGCCTGGTAGATGAGCACCTGCTTGTGGGTATTGGACAGGTGCCCCTCGCCCCGGATGACGTGGGAGATCCGCGTCTCAGCGTCGTCGACGACACAGGCGAAATTGTAGGTGGGAAAGCCATCCGACTTGATGATGATGAAGTCGTCGATGGTGGCGTTGTCAAAACTTACCGGGCCGTAGACCAGGTCGTCGACCCGGGTGCTCCCTTCGGGCACCCGGAAACGGATGGCCGTTCCTTTCTCCTCATCGACGTCTTCGTAGGCCAGGCCCTGCTCCTGGAGCCGAGCGACATAGTCACGGTACAGGTCCAAACGTCGGCTCTGATGGACCGGCTCCTCGTCCCAGTCCAGTCCGAGCCAGGTGAGGTCTTCCAGGATGCCTCGGAGCGACTCCTCGGTGGAACGCTCCCGGTCGGTGTCTTCGATGCGCAGGAGGAACTTCCCGCCCTGGTGGCGGGCGAAGAGCCAGTTGTAGAGCGCGGTGCGGACGTTGCCCACGTGCAGCGACCCCGTGGGACTGGGCGCAAACCGGACTCGTACGTCTGCGGACATCGACGGAACTCCAACAGGTGGGCGCGGACCGCGCCCCCAGAAACCCTAATGCTACCGCCCAATTCACCTGCTGTCAACTCCTTTCGAAACGGCCGACTCAGGCCTTGTGAACCGTCCTCCTCCTGATAGAATTGGACGTGATGTGCCCTGGGAGTGAACCAGGGGCTTCAATCGGAGGTGTCCCGTCACTCGACCCTTTCGAGCGCACCGCAGGTCACGCAGTCGCCGAGATGCTGAAATCGAGGTAGGTTATGAGTCCGTCCAGAAGTAAGCCCGGTACGAGCGGCGGCCCCGGCGCGGTGGGGGGTGGCCGCGATTTCATACGCGAAGCAGTCGCGGAGGACCTCAAGGACCGACGCTTCGACCACGTGCACACGCGGTTCCCGCCCGAGCCCAATGGGTACCTTCATATCGGCCATGCCAAGGCCATGTGCATTAATCTCGGCGTGGCGGAGGACTTCGGCGGGAAGTGCAACCTGCGCTTCGACGATACCAACCCTACCAAGGAAGAGCGAGGATACGTGGACGCCATTATCGAGGACGCCCGCTGGCTCGGTTTCGATTGGGAGGACCGCCTCTACTTCGCCTCGGACTATTTCGAGCAGATGTACCAGTGGGCCATTGACCTCATCAAAAAGGGCCAGGCGTACGTCTGCGACCTCTCGCCTGAACAACTGAGCCAGTACCGCGGAACGCTGACCACCCCGGGCAGGGAGGGCCCGTACCGCGACCGACCCGTGGAGGAGAATCTGGACCTCTTCCGACGGATGCGGGCGGGGGAGTTCCCTGACGGCAGCCGGACGCTGAGGGCCAAGATTGACATGGCCAGCCCGAACCTCAACCTCCGCGACCCGGTCATGTACCGCATCCTGCATAGCGAACACCACCGCACCGGCAACTCCTGGTGCATCTACCCGATGTACGACTGGGCTCACGGCCTGGGGGACTCCATCGAGGGCGTCACCCACTCCTTGTGTTCGTTGGAGTATGAGAACCATCGGCCGCTCTACGACTGGTTTCTGGACCAGTTGGGCATCTACCATCCCCGCCAGATCGAGTTCGCGAGACTGAATCTGACCCATACGGTGCTGAGCAAGCGGCGGCTCGTGCCTCTGGTCGAGGGCGGGCACGTCACCGGGTGGGACGATCCGCGAATGCCCACACTACGGGGGCTGCGCCGGCGCGGCTACACGCCCGAGGCCATCCGGGCCTTCTGCGAGCGAATCGGTGTCAACAAGTACGACAGCGTCGTTGACGTCCAACTGCTCGAACACTGCCTGCGTGAGGGCCAGAACAAGCGCGCCCCGCGCGTCATGGGCGTCCTGCGGCCACTCAAGGTTGTCATCGACAACTACCCCGAGGGCAAAACGGAGGAACTCGAGGCCGTCAACAACCCGGAGGACCCCTCAGCCGGCACCAGGCGGGTTCCGTTCAGCAAGGTGCTTTACATCGAAAGGGACGACTTTCTCGAGGACCCTCCCAAGAAGTTCTACCGCCTGGCGCCTGGACGCGAGGTCCGGCTGAGGTATGCGTACTTCGTCAAGTGCGTGGATGTTGAGAAGGATCCTGCCACCGGCGAGATCACGGTGCTCCGCTGTACCCACGATCCTGCGACGCGGGGCGGCGATGCCCCCGACGGCCGGCGGGTTCGGGCCACCTTGCACTGGGTGTCGGCCGAGCACGCGCTGCCGGTCGAGGCCCGGCTATACGACCACCTGTTCCTCAAACCCGACCCGGACGACGTGCCCGAGGGCCAGGACTGGACCGCTAACCTCAACCCCAACTCACTTGAGGTAGTCCGGCCCGCCTTCGTCGAGCCGAGCCTCACAGCGGCCAAGCCCGGCGAGCGGTTCCAGTTTGAGCGGATCGGGTATTTCTGTGTCGACCAGGACTCCACCCCCGACGCCCTGGTCTTCAACCGTACCGTCACGCTCAAGGACACCTGGGCCAGGATCCAGAAGAGGGAGCAGCAGGCCAGCACAGAGTAAGGTGCCCTGCGCCAACACGGCCGGACAAGACCGGCCGTGGCACACCTTGCTGGACCTCTCGGGTGGCACACCTTGAGCCTTGCTCAAGGTGTGTGCGTAGCATCGGAAAGCCAAGGTGCTTACCTCGCGTCAGGTTGCCTCCGCGTTTCCCACGCTTCGTGCCCACCCTGATGGAGTCAAGGTGGACCACCCCGGTCACTCCTTGGGGGAAACCTCAGGGCTTGTTGCCCGGCGGGCAGGTGCAGGGAGCGTGGCCGCAGTAAGGACAGCCCCGGCCGTATCGGCCGGCGGCCTCACTCAGCCTCACCCCCGAGATGGAAGCAAGGGTGGAGAGCCAGGCGAGGACGTCGGCGAACTCCTCGTGGAGGCCCTCGGCCTCGCCAGCCCGGAGCGCGTGGGCCAGTTCACCCACTTCCTCCAAGAACCACATAAAGGTCCCAGCCACTCCCCGAGCGCTGTCCCGCTCAAAGTAGATGCTCTCAAT
>CBDVDV010000093.1:0-13796 GCA_965372835.1 uncultured bacterium
CTATGGCGAAGTTGGCTCGGGAAGGCCGGTCACCGTGCTCGGGGAGAATCGAAGAGGTCGGAGACCCAATCTGGTGGATGCGCCGCAGATCCGAGGCTACGGCATTCTCAGCCCGCTGGGGGAAGGGGCGGGGAGTGTGATCTACAAGGCCGTCTCTCACGAGACCGGACAGGCCGTGGCCCTCAAGTGGGTGCCCCGGCGGTCGCGGCGGGACGACCGCTACATCCGTCAGGTGGAGAACGAATGGGCCGTCTGCTCCCTGCTGGACCATCCGAACATTGTGGCCGTGCACGAGTTGGTCAAGGTCCGGGACCTGTTCTGGCTGCGCGGCTGCGCTTTGGTGATGGAGTTCGTCGGCGGTGTGCCCCTGGCCGATCATGAAGGGCTTCCTCTGAGCGACCTGGTCGCCTGCTTCATCCAGATGGCCAGTGCCCTGGAGCACATTCACCAGCGGGACTACGCCCACTGCGACCTGAAACCACAGAACATCCTGCTGCGCTCAGACGGCGTGGTGAAACTGGTCGATTTCGGCATCGCCGCTTCCCTGGGGAGCCGGCGGAAGCGGGTGCGGGGCACGGTGAACTTCATCGCTCCCGAGCAGATGGAGCCTGGGGTCGTGGACCGCCGGACCGATATCTTCAACCTGGGGGCCACCATGTACCGGTTGCTGACCGGCTACTCGCTCCCGACCACCTTTATGGCTGGCCCCGGCACCTCACCCCAGCCGGGCCAAAGGCTCTGGGCAGCCATCACCAAGATCAACCCGGAGGTCCCGGAACCCCTGGCGGAACTGGTCCTGGACTGTAGTCGGCGTCGGCTGCACGAACGGCCGGCCTCCGCGGCTGAGGTGGCGGAGCGCCTGGAGGCGATCCAGGAGCAGTTGGCGCATACCGGTCAGCAGGACACGGCCGGGAAGGAGCCGACGTGAGTGAGGAGCGGGACGGCGGGGTCCCCCGACGGGACCCCGACCGGACCATCACCGTCTTCCGGGAGGCAGTGGGAGCCGCCTTCGCTGACAGCTGTCGGCGGGGCTGCGTGGCCTACCTGCCGACGGCCGGCGACGTGCTGGTATCCGGCGACCTGCACGGCAACCGGATCAACTTCATGAGGCTGCTCAAGTCCGCCGACTTAGCGCACCACCCCGAGCGCCACCTGATCGTCCAGGAGGGGGTGCACGGCGGCCCTGCCTCGGAGCAGGGCGCGTGTCTCAGTTACATCTTGGTCGAGGGGATAGCGGCGCTCAAGGCCAAGTACCCGGACCGGGTGCACGTCCTCATCGGAAACCACGACGTGTCAGAGCACCTGGGTGAGCCCATCTTCAAGGACGGCGTGTCCCTGAATCAAGCCTTCGAGCAAGGGCTGGCGGAGGCCTACGGCCACCGACGGGACGAGGTGCGCCAGTGGTACAAGCGGTTCGTCGAGAGTCTGCTGGTGGCCTGCCGAACGGAGCACGGGCTCTTTATCAGTCATACCATTCCGGACGGCCGAAACGTCCCCTCCTTCGACGTGGGCCTCTTCGAGCACCAGAGGCTCAGCGACGACATCCACCGGGGCAGTTCCCTCTACAACCTGCTCTGGGGTCGGGACCATCGACCGGAGACGGCCGACGGCTTCGCCGAACTGGTGGGCGCCGACCTCTTCCTGGTCAGCCATACGCCCTGCCCCGGCGGCTACGAGGTGCCCAACAGTCGCCTGACCATCATCCAGTCCTACGATGAGGCGGGTTGTTACGTGCTGCTCCCGCTGGACCGGCCGCTGAGTCACGCCCAGGTGATAGCCTCGGTCCGCCGATTGCTCACTGACAGGCACCCCGACGATACGGTGAGCATCGAGTTGGACGCCGACCTGGGTCTGGGGGCTGGCGGAACGCCCGAGGAGTAAGAGGGGTCGTTCTGAGCCGCTGGCGGGGGCCGGGGGACCCCAGGAGAGGCGCGTGGAACACACCAAACTGATCCTCAACTCTCAGGTAGTTTCCGCACCCACCTGGTGGCAGGTGGTTGTGCTGGCCACCTGCGCGGTGGCTGTGTTCTCAGCAGTGATCTTCTATCTGCGGGTGGCTCGGCTGCTGCGCCCAGCGGTGCTGGCCGCGCTGATGGGCCTGAGGCTGGCCGCGGTGCTGGTGCTCATCCTCAGCCTGTTGGAACCCGTGCTCTCGGTCGAGCGGGTCCAGACCGAACGCACCGGCTTGGCCCTTCTGATAGACACCAGCCGAAGCATGGGCATCGCCGACTACCCCAATCTCCCCAGCCGGCTGGAGCAGGTCAAGCGGGCGCTCCTGGCCAAGGACACCGCCATCGACCGGTTGCAGCGGAGTTTCAAGGTGAGTTGGTTCGCCTTCGATGCCCAGCCCCGCCAACTCCCCAGCAGGGATGCTGTCCGGGCGCTCGCCGCCGAGGGTGAGGCCACCAACCTGACCGCCACGGTGCGGGCCGCGGCCCGCGAACTCAAAGCCGGGGACTACGCCGGGGTCATTCTTTTCAGTGACGGCCAGGACAATACGGAGAAGGACCCCGTCCGGGAACTGGTTCCGGAGGGGGTGCCCGTCTATGCCGTGGGTGTGGGCACAGACCTGCGGCGGTCCGGTCAGTTCAAGGATGTGGTTCTCTCCGACGTTGAGGTGGCTCCCACGCTTCCCGTCAACCACCTCTCAACAGTGACCGCGGCTATCGACGCCGTGGGTCTTGCCGACCGGGTAGTGGCCGTGGAACTTCGCGGGGCCGATGGCGAGGCCCTGGCCAGTGACCGCCTGGTCCTGGACGATGCCGAGGGGCATCAGCGGGTCGAACTCCAGTTCCGCCCACGCTCGCGGGGGCGACTCCAACTCACTGTCGCTGTGGCCACGCAGCCCGAAGAGGCCCTGACCGAGAACAATACGCACACCGTCACCGTCAACGTCACCGAGCCCAAAGTGAAGGTGCTCTACCTGGAGGGGACCCTCCGCAGCGAATATCGCTATCTGGTCCGCAACCTCCAGCGCGACCCCAACGTGGAACTGCTCTCGCTGGTCCAGGTGCAGCCCGGCCGCTTCCTGGTGCAGGGCCGTATCGAAGGGGTGAGCCTGAAGGAACTGCCCGCCCGACGAGAGCAGGTCGAGCCCTTCGACGTCGTCATTTTAGGCGACCTGCCCGTGCGTCGGGAGAATACCGTTTTCCTGAATGAGGCGGTGCTCGCCGCCTTGCGGGAGCGCGTCCGTGAGGGCGCAGGGCTGCTGATGCTGGGAGGCTACCGCAGCCTGGGTCCCGGAGGCTACGGCGGCACCACGATGGAAGACGCTCTTCCCGTCACCGTCGGGCCGAGCGACATCGGCCAGGAAAAGGACCCCTTCACGCTTACCCTCACCGCCGAAGGCGCCTCACACCCCATCTTCACCGGCTGTCTGGAGTACTTCCCCACGGCCGCCCGCCCGGCCCGCGAGACCTTGCCCCAACTCAGGGGGCACACCCGGGTGTCGGCGGTCAAACCCGGGGCCTCGGTGCTCGCGGTCAACCCCACTCGCCGGCAGGACGGACAGCCGATGCCCGTCCTGGTGGTGGAGCAGTTCGGTTCCGGTCATTCGGCGGTCTTCGCTGCCGACACTACCTGGCAGTGGCAGGCCATGCTGGAGCCGCTGGGGCGGGAGAGTCCGTACGTCAAGTTCTGGGGTCAACTGGTTCGCTGGTTGGCCGGCCGGGAGGTCGTCGAGCGGAAGACGGAGCCCGGTGTGTGGGCCTATACCGACAAGAGTTTCTATCGGCCGGGGGAGACGGCGGTGCTGCGGGCCGAGGTGCGCGACCTCAAGGGCAACGCCACCGATCTCGCTGAGGTGACGGCCACAGTAACGGTGGAAGGTCAGCCGCCACGCCGGCTCGAGGTGCCCCGTCTGCCCCGTAGCCGGGGTCTGTACGAGGTCACCTTTGAGCCCCCCGTACCCGGCGGCTACACGCTCACCATCGCAGCTGTCGAGAAGGGCGAAGCACTGGGGCAGACTACGGTCGGCTTCCAGGTGGGGAAACCGAACCTGGAGTTGGAGCGCCTGGATCTGAACGAGACGCTGCTCCGTCGCTTGGCCCAGGAGACCCGGGGTGAGTACCTCTCGTTGGCCAACGTGGGACGACTGGAGAAGCAACTCACCAGCAGCGAGCACGTCAAGCGCATCTTCAAGCAGCGGCGCCTGTACCACACTCCGACCTTCTTCTTCCTCTTTGTGGGGCTGCTGACGGCCGAGTGGGCGCTGCGCAAGCGCTGGCAACTCATCTGAGACGAGTGCAGCGCGCCCGGGGCGTGATCGAGGCGCTTGCCAAGCCGGTTCATGCTGATAAACTGAGAAAGCCACTACCGGTTGTCCGAAGGCTCGAAGGAGCATTGTGGATGACTATGACATTTCAAGACATCATTCGGGCCCTTGATGAGTACTGGGCTGAGCGGGGGTGTGTGCTGCTGCAGCCCTACGACGTGGAGACGGGGGCGGGGACCTTCAACTGGGCCACCTGGCTCCGCTGTCTCGGGCCCGAGCCCTGGCGGGCCGCCTACGTCGAGCCCAGTCGGCGACCCACCGACGGCCGATACGGCGACAGCCCCAATCGTCTGCAGTGCTTCATCCAGTACCAGGTCGTCATCAAGCCGGCACCCGAGGACTCGCAGGAGATCTACCTCGATAGCCTGCGGGCCCTGGGCCTCGACCTGGTGGGTCACGACCTGCGCTTCGTCGAGGACGACTGGGAGGCGCCCACCCTGGGCGCTACGGGGTTGGGCTGGGAGGTCTGGCTGGACGGGATGGAGGTGACCCAGTACACCTACTTCCAGCAGGTGGGGGGCATCGAACTGGACCCCATCACCGTGGAACTCACCTACGGGCTGGAACGGCTGGCCATGTACCTGCAAGGCGTCGACAGTGCCTTTGACCTGCGCTGGAACGACGAGGTGACCTACGGCGAGCTCTACCACGAAAACGAGGTGCAGTTCTCCCGCTTCAACTTCGACGAGGCCGACGTCGAGATGCACCTGCACCTCTTCGACATGTACGAGGCCGAGTGCGAGCGATTGCTGGAGAAGGACCTGGTGCTGCCGGCCTACGACTTCGTGCTCAAGTGCTCGCATACCTTCAACCTGCTGGATGCCCGTAAGGTGTTGGGTGTGGCCCAGCGCGCAGCGTACATCGCCCGGGTGCGAACCCTGGCCCGGAAGACGGCCCTGGGTTGGCTGGCGCTGCGGGAGCGGCTGGGTTACCCACTGCTGGGGGCTGAGCCGTGCGCTTCGGCCCCTTAGGTGAACAGGCTCGTGCGAGTCCGTGTGGAGAGGTCGAGGAGCTGACAATGCGACCCGGTCCGGCCCGTAAGACGCTGGTACTGCTCCTCCTCATGGGTACAACGCTATGGGCCGACGAGCAGGCACTCGTGCTGACCGGCTCCGACGTGCTCTGCCGGCCCGGCGAGAAGGCCACGCTCGCCGTCAAGGTGGTGGAATCCGGTTGGCGGCAAAAGGATGTCGAAGGGGCGCTGGTCTCAGTCTCTTACCTGGCTGACGGGGTGCGCCGGCCTCTGGGCCAGACGGTGACGGACGAGGAAGGCTGGGCGGAGTTGCCCGTTCGCTTTGATGAGCCCGGCCTCTACCGGGTGGCCGTGGAGGCGGTACTGGCAGGTGAGGACGTGGGTAAGCGGGGCGGGGAGGAGTTCCTGGTGGCCTGTCGGCGGCCTGAGCGGGTAGCGGTGGTCCTGGACATTGACGATACCCTCACCGCCTCCGATGCTGCAGTGCTCAGTGCTTCCGCAGCGGTCCGGGACCCCGACACCGTAGCCATCGTCTCCGCGCTGGCTCAGCGCTATGACCTGCTGTACCTGACGGGTCGGCCCCGTTGGATGTCTCCCCGGACCCGGCGCTGGCTGCGCACCAAAGGCTTTCCGCCGGCGCCGCTCTTCATGCGCGACCTGAAGCGCTCCCGGGCACTGTGGTCGGGCACCTACAAGACCCGGTTGCTCGGCCAACTCCGCCGCCACTTCCCCAACATCCTGGTGGGGGTGGGCGACGAGGACTCCGACGTGAAGGCTTACACGAGCAACGGGATGGTCGCCATCCTCATCGAGGAGGAAGAAGACGAGGCGTGGAACGTGCAACGGTGGTCCCAGATTGAAGAACTGCTTCTCGGCAAGGAGGTCACGTTTGCAGACCGCCTCTCGGGCGAGGTGGTGCTCGCTGGGAAGGATTGGCGGTTCTCGTGCACTCGAGAGGGGCGGAACTGGCGCCTTTCCGCCCCCGGGCTGGGCCCCGTAGTGGGGAGCTGGCCGGAAGTTCGCCAGGCGCTCTTTGACGGCTTGCGAGAACAGGGAAGGGGGCCGTGACCGCGGAACTTGCTCAGGCCATCTTCTTTATGATCTGGGGTGCGGCGCTGGTCTTTTGGGTGTGGGGCCTTAAGCAGAGCCTGCGCTTGCTCCGCAGAGCGAGCGTCACCAGTGAGTTCCTCATCACACCGAGGGACGAAGACGAGCCGACTGAGCCGGGCGTTGTTCGGGGAGAAGCGGAGGTAGAGGGGCCGTCTGCGGCGTTGCTTGAGGAGTTGGTCCGCCGACTCCCGCGCGCACTGGGAAGCACCTTCGCTCTGCACACCACTGCCGACGGTCTTGAACTCCGCAACGCTCTGAGGCCCGTGTTCAGCCGGGTGGGCTGGGAAAACGTGGCTGAGGTACGGCTCACGGTCGCACGGGCGGACTTTGGCCGGACCAGGGTCAGTTACGAACTGGACCTGGGTCCGCTGAGCCGATGGCTGGGGCGTATCGCTCTGCTGCTGGTCCTGGGGGTGGGGCTTCCGGTGCTGCTTCTCGTGGGTGGGCTGATCTGGTGGCTGGCCATTCCCAGCACAGTGTCGGCTGTGCGCTGGCAGGTATTCCAGACGTTCCAGATCGTCCATGGCCTCTGGCCTCCGTTCATGGTGACCAGCCGACTGGGCGCCAACGTGGCACGGGCCCAGGCCTCCCTTCACGCCGTGATCGAGACGGCAGGAGACGCGGTCAGTGGATGAGCAGCGCGGGCATTTCGCACCGGGTCGTCGGCCGGTGTGCGCCTTGACCATCGCCGGGTCCGATTCCGGGGGTGGCGCGGGCATCCAGGCTGACCTCAAGACCTTCGCGGCGCTGGGTGTGCACGGGATGTCTGTGGTGACGGCCATCACCGCGCAGAACAGCGTGGGCGTCCAGGGCATCCACATGGTGCCGGCGGGGATGGTGGCCTTGCAGATGGATTCGGTACTCAGCGACATTGGGGCCGACGCGGTCAAGACCGGGATGCTGGGTTCGGCCGAGATCATCGCCGCGGTGGCCGAGAAGTGTCGCCAGTATCAAATACGCTTACTGGTGGTGGACCCGGTGATGGTGGCCGCCAGTGGCGACCGGCTCATCGAGGAGAACGCCATCTCCGCGCTGGTGGAGGAACTTCTGCCCCTGGCCACGGTGGTGACACCCAATATGCCCGAGGCTGAGGCCTTGGTCGGCTTCCCCATCTCAGGCCTGGAGGCGATGGAGCAGGCGGCTCGGGCCATCGCCCGGATGGGGCCACGAGCGGTGGTGGTCAAGGGCGGGCATCTGGAGGACCAGGCGGTGGATGTTTTCTATGACGGTGAGCGCACCTGTACTCTCGCTTCGCCGCGAGTGGCCACCGCCAACGCCCACGGCACCGGATGCACGTTCGCCTCGGCCCTGGCCGCGGAGTTAGCCAAAGGCGCATCCCTGGTGGTTGCGGTGAGGACCGCCAAGGAGTTCGTGACTATTGCGCTACAGGGAGGCTATTCTCTGGGGGCAGGACCGGGGACGGGGAATCCCATGGCCTGGCTGGGGCGAGGTGGGAACAAGGTGGTCCAGAACGGTCTGGACTGAGCGGAGCCTGGCCTGTATTGTGGTTTGGAAACAGGACCTCGGCGAGGGACCATTCGTGACCAGAGAAGTGTTCAACCTGATCTGGGAGACGGCGGCGATATTCGCTGCCATTTTCGCCTTGCTGTTCTGGCGGTTCAGTTCGCAGAGCGCGGCGCTCAGGTGGGGTGTGCTTTTTGGTGCCTTGGTGCTGATGCTGGTGGTCACCTACCGGCGGCTCCGCCGATTACACCGGGCGCGACAGGAGCAGCAGGGACCGGGCTCACCCCCGCCCTTCGGCCCACTTCCTCCCCTGCCGCCGCAGTGAGTCGATCCCCTCAGCGCGCCTCACTTGTGGCTCTTCCCCTTCGAGGAAACCCTGTCCTTGCCCTCCTGGCCGACGCCGACCGCCTGCCTCCGGCTGTGCAGGAACAACCCTAGGGCAAAGGGTACGGTGACCAGGCTCATGACCTGGGCCAGGCTCAACCCCATCCACACCGCGGTGTTGGTGCGCAGGGCCTCGACGACGAAGCGGGCGATTCCGTACAGGACGAGCATGAGCCAAAACACCTCCCCGCAGCGCTTGCGACGGGGGTAGTATGCGGTGAGGAGCAGGAAGATGATAAGTGCCGCCGCGGACGAATAAAGTTGGGTGGGGTGAACGGCATCAGATGCGGGCATACCGGGGTCCAGACCCAACGTGGCCACCTGGTGGTCAAAGGCGGGGCTGAACTGCTGGGCCAAGGCGCTGTGGAACTGTCCTGACCCACCGAACTTTGGAAAACTCACACCCCAGGGGAGGTTCGTCGGGCGCCCGAAACAGCAACCGTTCAGGAAGCACCCTATCCGGCCGAATGCCAGGCCCACCATCGCTGCCGGGCTCACTGCGTCCATCATCCGGAGCATTGGCTGACGCCGATAGCGCAGGTACAGCACACCCGTCAGCAGAGCGGCCCCCAAGCCGCCGTACCACACCAATCCCCCCTGCCAGACAGCAAGCATCTGCCAGCGGTTCTCCCGGAAAAAGTCCCAGCGCTCAATGACGTAGAGGAGCCGGGCCCCAGCCACACCGCTGATGAGGGCCACGGTCCACACGTCCCAGATAACCGTCTCAGCCAGTTTCTCCCGCCGACCCCGGTCCAAGGCAACCCAGAGCGCTGCAAGGAAGCCCACAGCCACCATCACCCCGAAGGAGTGAATGGGCAGGTAGTGCCCGTAAGGCAGAGGTATTTCAAAGAGGATGCGCCTCATGGACTCCTCCCGGTCCTTGACCGCCGTCGGCCGGGGCGCAGGACTGTATTGTCAATCAGCCTGGTCTTTCCTATGAAGACGGCCACGGCCACCAGAGCCGGCCGGTCGACGACCTTTAGTGATTCCATCGTCTCCGTATCAACGACCTCGACGTAATCGACGCGGGCAGCGGGCGCGCGGCGGATGACTCCCCGCGTGGCCCGTTCCAGCCGACCCGCGTCTCGGACGCCGGAGGCGAACAGTTCCTCGACCCGACACAGCGCCTGGTAGAGGACCGGGGCCTGCTCGCGCTCCTCCGCTGAAAGGTAGCGGTTTCGGCTGCTCAGGGCAAGGCCGTCAGGTTCCCGGACGGTGGGGCAGAGGACGATGCGCACCGGAAGGTCGAGGTCGCGGACCATCCGTTTGACCACCGCCGCCTGCTGGGCGTCCTTCTGGCCGAAGTAAACCACGTCGGGCTCGACCTGGTTCAGGAGTTTGGCCACCACGGTGGCCACGCCCCTGAGGAACCCGGGTCGGCTCTTTCCGCAGAGACCGGCGGTGACCTTACCGGCGACCTCCACCTGGGTGGCGAACCCCTCCGGATACATCTCGCTTACGGCTGGAGCGAAGATCAGATCGGTGCCGGCGGCCCGCGCAGCCTGCCGGTCGGCGGCGAGGCTCCGGGGATAGTGGTCGAGGTCCTCGCTGGGACCGAACTGAGCCGGGTTGACGAAGATGCTCACCACCACGTAGTTGGTCTCGCGGCCGGCCCGGCGAATGAGGCTCAAGTGTCCCTCGTGCAATGCTCCCATCGTGGCTACAAAACCGATGCGGGCTCCGTCAGCCCGAGCCCGGCGTACCTCCCGACGAAGGGCGGAGACCGTGCGGACAACTTTCATGTTTGCGGATCTCCTGCGGCGTACGGTGAGCCCTCGGCGGCTGTCTTTGCATCGACCTCAGCCAACAGTTGCGCTGCCGACCGCCGTAGAAGCGGATGCCAGGTGTCGGGAGCAATCTCAACCAGGGGAGCCAGGACGAACCGCCGGTCGGCCAGTCGCGGGTGTGGTATCGTCAGCACTTCAGTTTGCATCACCAGGTCGTCGTAGAGTAGGATGTCCAGGTCGATGGTGCGGGGACCCCACCGACGGGTGCGCACCCGGCCCAGTTGGTCCTCAATGTCGTGAAGTTCGTCCAGCAGGTCGTGGGGAAGCAAATCGGTTTCCAGTTCGGCCACCGCGTTCAAAAAGCGCGGCTGGTCGGTGAAACCCATCGGATCGGTCTCGATGATCGAGGAGACGGCGAGCACGCAGGTGGAGGCGAGAGCGTCCAGGCGGGCCAGAGCCGCCTCGATGGCCGCCCTGCGGTCGCCCAGATTGCTGCCTAACCCCAGGTAGACAATGCTCATGCACATGCTCCAGATGAAGGGTCACGCCAGCCTTTCGGACGCTCGCTCTTCGAGCGAGCAGACGAGTTCGTCGGCCTGGAGTTTGCTTCGCCGGAGGTGTTCGGCGGGGACGCCCGTGTCGATGTGCCCCCAGGGAAGGGGGCCGTCGAGCGGACGAGTCTCCAGCGCGTAGGTGGCTGGGTCCAGCCCGACCGCCTTGAACGCCTCGGTCCAGCGGGTAAAATCGAAGTGCTCACTCCAGGCGTCCATCAGGCAGCCCCGTCGGTAGGCCTCCTCGACCACCGGGGCCAGTCGGCGATCCCCTCGGGCGAACGCCGCCTCCAGGAGTGCCCGCTCCGGGCGGTGGAACTTGAGCCGGAGTCGCCCGCGGCGAAGCAGTCGCCGGAGGATCGCCTCGGCCTGTCGAAAGTAGGAGAGGTCGCGCATCGGTTCCCACTGGAAGGCGCTGTGCGCCTTGGGGACGAAAGGGGCCACGGTCAGGTTCACGCGCGCGGCGCCGCCGGTGACGTCGCGACGGGCGTCGGAAATGGCCCGCGTCAGTTCGGCGATGCCCCGGACGTCCTCTTCGGTCTCACCGGGCAGACCGACCATGAAGTAGAGTTTGATGAGGTTCCAGCCAGCCTGGTAGGCTGAGCGGACGGCGGCGAGCAGGTCCTCGTTGGTGATCCGTTTGCCAAGAACGGAGCGCAGGTCGTCGCTGGCGGCCTCTGGAGCGAGGGTCAGCCCCGACTTCCGCACTGAAGCCAGGGCCGGCGGCAAGTTGCGAAGCGACTCGTCCACGCGCAATGAAGGCAGGGCGATGTTCACCCGGCGCTGGTCGAAGCGGGCAGCCAGGGCCGCCACGAGTTCGCTGAGTTTGGGGTAGTCTCCCGTGGACAGGGACAGGAGCGAAAGTTCGTTGTAGCCGGTCGTGTGGTAGATGGCCTCGGCCAAGGTCACGAGGGTTGCGGGCGAGCGCAGCCGAAGTGGCGCCTTCACCACGCTGGCTTGGCAGAACCGGCAGCGGTGGGGGCAGCCCCGCATGATCTCCAGCACCATGCGGTCGTGCACTACTTGCACGTATGGCACCACGGGGGCCGTAGGGTAGGGCGCCTGGTCCAGGTCGGCCACCACGGCGGCCTCGATGGGGAGTCGGGCGCCCGGCTCGGTGGGCTCCAGGGCGCGGAACGCCCCGTTCCCGTCGTAGCGGGGCTGGTAGAATGAGGGTACGTACACCGCCGAGGACGCTTCGGCAAGGGCCCGCAGTTGCTCCCGCCGTGGGAGGTCTTTCACTTCGCCCAACTGACGCAAGAGCCGGGGCAGTTCCTCCTCGCCGTCGCCGATGAGGAAGAGGTCGAAGTACGGGCTCATGGGCTCGGGGTTGTAGCAACAGGGCCCGCCGGCGATGACCAGTGGGTGCTCCTCAGTGCGCTCGGCCGAGCGCAGCGGCAGCCCGGCCAGTTCGAGCATGGCCAGGACGTTGGTATAGGCGGTTTCGTTCTGGAGGCTGAAGCCCAGTACGTCGAAGCGGGCCAACGGTGTGGTGGTTTCCAGGGAAAAGAGGGGCACCCCCTCGGCCCGAAGCAGGGCCTGCATGTCCGGCTCCGGCAGGAACGCTCGCTCGCAGAGCATGTCTTCCTGGCTGTTGATGACGTGGTACAGGATCTGGAGCCCCAGGTAACTCATGCCGATGCGATAGGTGTCGGGAAAACAGAAGGCGAAACGTACCGCCACCTCCCCGTGGTCCTTCACCACCGCATTCCATTCCGAGCCGATATACTGGCCCGGTGTGCTGACCCGGGGGAGCAGGCCACTCAGTAGCGTTTCCCGCTCTCTTGTGTCTTGTCCACGCATGGATTCACAGTGACGCTGGTGTTTCGGTTCGATGAAAGGGGGCCTCTTAACCTCGTCCGTTAGTATACTGTGGCGGCGGCCCACGGGCAACGGCAAAGGTAGCGGCAAGAGCAGCCCGGCGACACGGTACCGGTGGCTACTGAAAGTCCTCCCGGCTGAGGACCAGCGTCGGCCGGGCGCCTACGTTCAGTAGGATTCCCAGGGCGATGAAGTTCGCTACCAGGGAACTCCCCCCGAGACTGACGAAGGGCAGGGGAAGCCCGGTCACAGGGGCCAAACGGACCGTCATCCCGGTATTAATGAGCGCCTGCGTGGCCAGCAGTGTCATCACCCCCACCGCCAGGAGTCGGCCGAACGGGTCGCGAGTCTTCCGGGCTACAGCCATCGCGCTAAAGAGCAGGTACACGTACAGGGCCAGAACCACCGTCACCCCCACAAAACCCCATTCTTCACCGATGGAGGCGAATATGGAATCGGTCCGCCGAGCCGGCAAGAAGCCCAGTTGCCCCTGGGTACCTTGCCTCAGGCCCTTGCCCCAGAGTCCTCCTGAGCAGACAGCGGCCAGGGACTGGAGCAAGTGGTAGCCGGCGCCGCCGGCATGACCTTCCGGGTCGAGCAGGGCCAGGAGCCGGTCGCTCTGGTAAGGCTTCAAGACCTGTACCCCGAGCAGCCACAAGACCAGCGCCATGGCCACGGGGGCCGCAGCGTACAGCAGCAAGTGTCGTTTTCGCGCCCCGGCCACATAGAGCAGGACGAAAACCACGGGCACAAAGACCAGCGCCGACCCCAGGTCCGGCTCCACGGCGATGAGGGCCATGGGCAGCGCGGCCATCCCCAAGGGCACCAGCAGACCCCACCAGCGTCGGTGACTCTCCTTGTAGCGGAGGAACTTGGCCAGGGCGATGACGAAGGCGACCTTGGCGAACTCACTGGGCTGCACGGTGAGAAAGTGGCGTCCGGGCGGCCCCAGCGCGATCCACCGTCGGGCGTAGTTGATTTCCGGCCCCAACACCAGGACGTACAGCAAAGCCACCACGGCCAGGATGTAGAGGGTGTAGCCGAAACGGGCGAAGAAACGGCACGGCGTCATCAGGGCCAGGGCCATGGCCGCCAGCGCCACCACCGCCCAGAGGGCCTGTTTGCGGGCGAACCCGGTCAGGGGAAACCACCCGGTCTCGTCCGGCCGGCTGGAGGCGCTCCAGATGAAGGTAATGCCGATGGCCACCAGCAGGCAGGCCGCCAGGACCATGGTCCAGTCGGTCCGTCTGGCTGTGCTCCCGGCTCGTTCGAACAAGCGTCCGTAGTCAAGAGCCATGGCGCCTCCCCGCTGCCACCGGAGCCCTCTGACCGACCGCTCGGCTCTGCGGCCGGAAGCGCAGGTTGGAGAGAATCTCCGCAGCGACCGGCGCCGCCGTATCGCCACCCTGACCCTCCGTCCATTCCACCACCACGGCGAAAGCGATGCGGGGCTCCTGGTACGGCGCGAAGCCCGCGAACCAGGCGTGGTTCAG
>CBDVDV010000094.1:0-13721 GCA_965372835.1 uncultured bacterium
GGGCAACACGGAGCGGTCGCTCGTCGGCCGAACCAGGCAGCGCACCTGCCAACCCGCAGCGAGAAACTCCCGCACAACCGCGCCGCCGAGGTAGCCGGTGCCACCCGTGACCAAGACCCGTTTCACCCCGCGCCCCCCCAGCCCAGGAGCCAGAGCATCGCCGCCACGGCCCAGGTGACCGAGAGATTGTCCGACCCCCGAACGCTCAAAAGCTCGGCTACCGTCGCCACCGCTGCTAACCCCAGTGCCGCGGCCCAGCCCAGGGGTTCGCCGCATGCCACCGACACGACCTTCAAAACGATCAAGGCGGTCAGGAACATGGTCATCGAACCAGCCACCGACTTCTTCTCACCCAACGGTTTGAAGGAAGGGCTTCGCACTGCGCGGCCGACCAGCGCCGCCAACGGGTCGGACCAGCCCATCACCAGCACCGAAGCCACGGCGATGGGCCGCGCACCGAGGGGCCAGAACAGGAGGATGACGGCGGCGATGGCCACGGGGTGGAAGACGATGCCCGCCGTCTGCTCGCCGGGTTCACTGAAGGCCCGAAAGCGACCCGTCAGCCAACAGAACACATTGACCCCGGCGAAGAGCAGAGGCAGTAGCGCCGCCCAGGCCGCTGAATCGAACCACAGCGCTGTGGGAACTATCCAGGCCGCGACCGCCGCGTGCACCACGGCCCGGACGACCCGACGAGGGAGCACCTCCCGCCGACGGAGCAACTCCGCCAGCACCAGCAGCGCGGCCACGTAGACGACAGAAATCCCAAAGGCTATGGGGTCACTCATCACACCTCGGTGCATCTGGAGTTGCGGGCCGCCCCGGCCGCCCATACGGGTCGTAGGACTGGGAGCGCCTCTCGGCTAATCAATGTACCCGATGGAGCGCAGACGCTCGCGGTACTCCCTGTCGAAGGCCGAACTGGGCGCCCCCAGGGCCGCCCGCCGACGGCCGTAACTGGCCAGGGCGGAAACGGTGGTAGGCACTCGCTCAGACTCAAAGAGTTCCAGGTGCGCCCGACCGGGCATCTCCTCACTGACGGGGAAGCCCATCACCGCCAGGAGCGTCGGGGCCAGGTCGTAGAAGTCGAGGGCGGGCAGGGAAGCCGTCCCCACACCGGGCCCCCAGAGGGCGTAAAAGCCCTGGCCTCCCGCCGCCCGGTCCCCTCGGGAGGGAACACCCACCACCAGCACGGTGGCCCCGTCCGAGTGCTCAGCCAGTTGGGCCAGCCAACCGTCCAGTTCCTCGGTCGCTTCCCTAAGTCGGTCGAGCCCCGCCTTCAGTTGGCTGGCGCTCACTTCCGCTGAGCGGCTCAGGAGTTCGTGCTCGGCGATGTCCAGACCAGGAAGGTACAGGGCCAGGAACTCGAACTGTTCGGGCCAGGGGTCCTGGCCGGTCCGGGCGAGCAGTTCCAGGGTGACGGCTCGGTGGAAGCGGTCCATCCGTGCGCCGACCGAGTTGGCGACCGTGGGGCCGGTGCCTTCATCCGCTAAGCGGAGCCAGACTTTCCGGGCCAGGTCGAAGGCTTCTGCCGGGTGGGTTTCAGCCTCGAAGATGGCCTCGCCTCTGCTTTCCTGTGGGCTGAGGTCGAACTTGGCGAAGGTGCGATCGGAAATGACCACGCCCCGCACCTCCTCCGCCGGCCAGGTGGCCCACCAGTTCACCACGGCCACCCGCAAACCCTTTTCACTGAAGATATCCCAGAGGGGTCGGGCCGTCAGCGATACGCTGGACAGTGGCGTCCGCCGAGCGAAGCCCACGAAGGGCAACAGGGCAGCCAGGGCTTCATCCAACCCGGCCCCGTTCGAGCGCAGGGGCACGTAGCGGGCCAGCCCGGCGATGTGAGTGGTTTCGAACGCCTCAACACCATGCCGGTCAGGGGGGAGGCCGGTGGCGACGGTGGTCCAGAGGGTGGCCGCGTTCATCTCAGCAGGCACCCGCAAAGGAGCCACCCGGGCCTGGCTTCCCAGCCAACCTTCCTCAGCCCACCCGGCCCGTTGACGGACCTGCGCGTAACTCAGCCCGTCGATAGCCACAACGTAGATGCGAGCGCCCGCATAGGAGGTGTGGAACTCAACGGGCTCGGGGACCTCGCCGGCGGGCCCGTACACCCCGATGTAGCCCACGAGAAAAAACGCCACGACCGCCAGCCCCACCAGGACAGCCCGTCGCCAGACGGGCGGCCGGCGCCTGGGTGAGGGAGCGCGCTGCTCCAGCCGCAGAAGGAACCCCCGCCCGGCCGCCCGCAGCGACACCACCAGCAGCCCGCAAACGACCAGCGTCCCGACCGCAGCCGCCACATCGGCCCATCCCAGCGAAATCAGCCCCAAGCCGCGCCTGGTCGCCCGCCACCAGAACCCCAGGTAGAACAACACCGCAGCCGAGACCAACAGGGCTCCCCGCGTGGCAATCTGCTCGACGACGGGAACAGCCTTCCGGCTCACTGCAGCCATCAGGTGCATCAGGAGCCCCACGGCAATACTGGCGGCCGACAGGGCCGCTGCCGACAGCGCCAGCACGTACGCCGTCAGCACGGCCACGTCCCGGGGCGAGGAGGCTAAGTCGGGATGTGAGAGCAAGAACCCCACCAGGAGCAGCGTCCCCGCCAGGAGTCCGGTCAGTACCCCGACCTTGACTCCGACGATGAGGTTGGTCATCAACGGCGAGGCCGGCCGGGAGAGGTCGCCCACGAGGAAGCGTTCCAGAGGGTTGGAGAGGTAGCCAAGTTGGCGTAGTTGCCGGCGCAGCGCCTCCGGATCCCGCTCCTGGGGGGGGCTGGTAGGTCTCCGACCTCTCCGATTCTCCGAGCCCTTCGGCTCGGGAGCAATCGGCGAGCCCGTCTCCGACGTCTCCGGCATCGTTCTTCCTCTTGGTGGCCTCACTGCCGGCGCTCGACCACGAAGCGGGCCAGGGCGCGCAGGAAATCAGCCCGGTCACCAAAGATAGCCAGGCACTCCGTGGCGGTGGTCACCAGTTCCTCGGCCAGGGTCCGCGCGGCGTCGACGCCGAAGAGTGTGGCGAAGTTGACGCCGCGCTCATCTCGTCCGGACTTCTTCCCCAACTGCTCGCTGGTCGTGGTCACGGACAGGATATCGTCGGTCACCTGAAAGGCCAAGCCCAGGTTTCGGCCGAACCCGGCCAGGGCCTCCAGGGCGAGTTCGTCGGCTCGTAGGGCCGAGGCGCTCAGACGGAAGGCTGCTACAAACAGTCGACCGGTCTTTCGGCTGTGAATGAACTCAATGGTCTTTAGGTCCTCACCCTTCGACGGGCTCGGGGTGAGGTGAGCCGGTCGAACCCCAGGACCGGTCTCGGCGGTCAAGTCCAGGTATTGACCGGCGGCCATCCCCCGGGCGCCCACGGCCTGAGCGAGTTCGGCCACCAACTCGGCAGTAGTCTGGCGAGGAAGACGCAGCCGCCGACCTGTCTCGGCCACCAGTTCGAAGGCTCGGGCGAGAAGGGCGATGGCAGCCAGGGTGGCCGTGGCCTCACCGAAGCGGGCGTGCAGAGCGGGCTCGCCCCGGCGGACGCTGGCATCGTCCATCGAAGGCAGGTCGTCCAGGGCCAGTGACGCCGAGTGCACCAACTCCACGGCGCAGGCCAGCCCCACAACCTGCGCGGGGTCCTTCCTCAGGAGTTCGGCCGTGGCCAGCACGCAGACGGGACGCAGGCGCTTGCCTCCTGGAAACAGGCTTCGGCGGAGGGCCTGGGCCAGCACCTCGGGTATCTCGCTATCGGTGAAAAGTTCTCCCAAAGCCTGGTCTATCTGCTGGCGCTTCGTCCTGAGGCCGTCTTCGAGGAGGGTCACGAGGTGGCGCTCCCAATACGAGTCGTATGACTGGCCTGGGCTGGGGCCACTTTGAGAAGACCGAGTGGTCGGCCGTCCATCTCCGGGGGGACGGGTAAGCCGAAGAGGTCGAGCACCGTGGGCGCGATGTCGAAGATGCAGGGCTGGGTCCGCTCGAAGGGCCGGTTCACGAAGAGGATGCCGGGAATGCGGTGCGGGTCCACGGAGCAGTGATCGCCGCTCCACTTTTCCGGGTTATCCTCAACGTTGCCCGGAGGCATGCCTCCCAGGCAGGTCTGCCAACTGACACGGTACCCCGGCTCGAAGCCCACCACTAAGTCGGGGGCCTGGTTGAAATACGGACCGTGGTAGATGTCGTCGCGGTCGTAGACGTCCACGACGACGGGTTCACCGGTGTCGGGGTCCCGGAGCGCGCGGAACTTCTCCTGGATCTCGCGCTTGACCCGTTGATACTCCTGGCCCGGTTTCACCGCGCCCTTGGGTTCCCGGCCGATGAGGTTAATGTAGATCTGGCCCAGACCCATGGCGTAGGCCCGGGTCTTGGGCCAGTAGACGTGCTCGAACAACTCACTTTCGCCGAAGAGGTCCTCCAGGTTGAACTCGTGCACTTTGTCCTCTTCCTCAGGTCTGAGGACCAGGTAGCCCTCCTTGGCCAGCCAGGTGTTGATGTTGACGCCCCGGCGGAAACTGGCAAACCCGTGGTCGCTCATGACGATGAGCACGGTACGGCGGTCGACGTAGCGATCGAGCACCTTGCCAACGATGTCATCCATCCGCTGGTAGACCTTGAGGATGGTGTCACCGAACTTCTCTGCCAGGGACGCCTCATAGACGGGGTGGCGGGGGTCGCGGGTCCACCAGAACATGTGCTGGATGCGGTCGGTGGCCTCGAAGACGCCGACGAAACAGTCCCAGTCGCTCCGCTCCAGTTCCGTCTGCATCACCTGCCACTTGGTGTCCATGGTAGCGAAGGCGTCGGCCAGGAAGGGCTCCTCGTCCAGTCGGCCGTCCTTGAGCGCCATGGTGGGGAAGTCCCAGCCCAGGGTCTTGAAGAGCCCCACGCGTTTGGTCAATTCGCCCACGAATCCCGGCGGATGGGAAACCTTGACAGTGACCGGAAGCCGCCTGGGGTGGAAGTTGACCGGCGACATGTAGAGTCGGAACTCAGGGCTCAGGGAGATAAGATGGAAGGTGGCCATGCCCCACAGGCTGATGATGGGGTTCAGGGGGAACTTGATCTCAAACCAGTCACTCCACTGGCCCGGGCGAAGTGTCTGGGCCTGGCCCTGAATGCTGATGGTGGCCGTGTGGGCCGACCGGTCCAGTGTGACCTCAAGCGGCACCTCGACGTCCGCCTCCTCCTGCTGGGTAAAGTTCCTGGGCCCGATGACGTGGGTCGAGATGCGCCCCGCTTCGATGGTGACAGGGATGATCTTGCCACCGGCTTCGGTGTCCGCCACGGCCGCGGACGCCGAGGTGTAATAGGAGAAGGTGCCCTGGGTCTTTCGCACATCGGGAACGCTCAGACCGGAGAGCAGCCGACCGTGCTTCAGTGGGGGAGCGGGAAAGGCCACGGGGATGCGCAGGCAGGAGGTCCGGATACCTGCCTGGTCAAGAATCTCCCAGAAGGCCTTCCCTCGTCGCTGGCAGATGGGAAGTGGCAGCCTCCTCGGAAGCCAGCGGAAGAGCACCAGCACCGCGCCCGCAGCCAGAACCACGGTGGAAGCGGCGAAACTCACCCAGCCCCAGAGCCGACGCTTGGTAGCCAGTCGAGCGATGGCGCCCGCCAGGCCTCCCGGAAGCAGGACGCCGAGCGCGAGCCCGGCCCGAAGCAGCGAAGACTGCAGCAGTGGCATCTCGCCCTCGGCCACCAGGGCATACTCGGGCTTGTAGGAGCGGCTCTTTCGGCGCAGGAAATCGAAGATGTAGGTGTGGGCGGGGTTGGCGCCACAGGCGAAGGCGCTCCAGGCCACGGGGCTTTCGGCCGGGTTGCTGGAGAGCATCGGCCGGTACCCGCCCAGTCGGCGGAGCCGGGCGAGATTGGGGAGTTTGCCCTCCTCCATCCAGGGCTCGGCCAGGGTGGGGTCCACACCGTCGAAGCCCAGCACGATAACCCGCCCAGCGGAGGGACCGGCGTGCGCGGTCTCCGCAGATTCCGCTTCTCCCCGCGCCTTTCCGCTCAGCCGTAACAGGCCCGCGCCGGCGAGGACTCCCCGCAGCAGTTCGCGTCGGCTCAGCCCGTCAGCGGTCTTTCTGAGAGCTTCTGTCGCCATGGTCCTGGCTACGTCGCTTCCGACTCCCCGAGGGTCAGCGCCTGGCCGTCCATTCCCGGAGGGACCGGCACCCCCAGGAGGGTGAGGATGGTGGGGGCCAGGTCGATGAGCCGGGGTTCGGCAGTGGTGACCTTGCGGTTGCAGAAGAGGACACCGGGGACCAGTTCCGGGTCCACGGTGATGTGGTCGCCACACCACTTGGTCCGATTGGGCACGATGACGGACCTCCGGGCGCCGACCTTGAGGCTGGTCCGCTCTGTCCGGTACCCCCGCTCGTAGCCCACGATGAGGTCCGGCAGTTCGTCCAGGTAGGGCCCGTCGTAGAGTTCCTCCCGGCGGTACACCCGGTGGATGACTCGCTGCCCGGTCTCCGGATCCGTGAGGGCTTCCAGTTTTCGGCGGATCTCCTCCCGCAGTTTCTGGTACTGGGCACCGGGCTCCACCGCCCCCACCGGCTCCCGACCGAGGACGTTGAGACAGATGCCCGCCAGGCCAGGAACATAAGCCCGGGTACGACGCCAATCGGCCACTTCCCAGAACTCGTGCTCACCGGCCCCTACTCCCGAAGACGGGTCGCCGCCGAGCACCAGATAGCCCTCCTCCTCGAGCCAGCGGTTGAGGTTGACGCCCTTGCGAAAGGAAGCGAAGCCATGGTCACTGATGACGAAGAGGGCGGTCTCTCGGGGCAGGTTCTTGCGGACCGCCCCCACGACGTCATCCAGGGTCCGATAAACGCCCAGGATGGCGTCGCCGTAGAGTTTTGCTTCCTCGGGGTCGTGACGGAGGTGTTGGGGGTCGATGTGCCTCCACATCATGTGCTGGACACGATCGCTGGCCATGAGCACGGCGACCAGTAGGTCCCAATCGCTTCTGACCAGTTGGCTGAAGATGATCTGCCACTTCTTGTTCATGGTGAAGTAGAGGTCCAGGAGGAAGAGCTCGTCGTCGATCTGCTCCTCGATGAGGGGACGAAAGGAGTCGATGGCCCAGCCGGCGGTCTTGAAGAGACCCAGCTCCTCGGTGATCTCCTGCACCAACTCAGGTGGGTGCGCCAGTCTCACGTGCGCAGGCAGGTGGTGAGGATGGTAGTTGATGGGCATCAGGTAGAGGCGCAACTCTTCCGGGGTAAACTTGACCAGGCAGAAACGGGCCATCCCCACTTCCCGCACCAGAGGACTCATTTCGAAGGTGAAGGTGAACCAGCCCGACCACTGGCGCTCACCGATGGTCCTTTCCTGTCCCTGCACCCGAATGGTGACCTGCCGCCTCTGGTGATGGGGAACGATGGTCATGGGCACCCGGCAGCGCCTGACCGGCTCGATGCTGAGCCGGTAGTCCTCACCTGTGCGGACCCGGTCGAACGGGCCCAGGACAACCGTCTCGATGATGGGTTCCTGGGCGTTGATGCGGAAGACGCGCATCTTGGGATCACTCTTGGGGGGCTTCTCGGCGCTGGTGTAGATGCTGAAGCCTCCGGCCATCATATCCGGGGCCGGGTAACTACTGAGCGCCTTGCCGTTCTCCAACTCCGGCGAAGGGAACGAGCAGGGGACAAACAGGACGCTCGCCCGCTGGCCCGCCCGGTCGGCCAACTCCCAGAACGTTGGGCACGCCAGCGGGTTCTTGTACTCGAGGTAACTGCGGGGCGCCCAGTCAGCCACCACCGAGCCGGCCAGAAGCCCGGCCAGAAGCCCGATGAGGGCCGAACCGCCGATCACACCCACCAGCACTCCGGCCAGTGCCGAGCCGAAAACTAAGGAGACCCGTCGACGTCCCAGCAGGTGCCTCACCAGACGACCACCCACCAGGAGCACCGCCGCCGCCAGTACACCCGCCCCCAGCCCCACCCGGTGCATCACCCGGTTGATGATGTCGGCGCCCTCTTCGGTGGCCCGCTTGCGCTTCAGCCAGATGTCACCGGGCACCACCTCGTAGCTGCCCGGCCGCCGGCGGAGCAGGTCGAAGATCCGGGTGCGTCCGGGGTTGGCCCCGGTGGCGAAGGAGGCCCAGGCCACCGGGGTCTCAGCCGGGTTGACGGTCGCCAGTTCGCAGAAACTTCCCTCCTCCGCCAGTTGCTTCAGGTTGGGCAGGTGACCTTCCGCCATCCACTGACGCACCAGTTTCGGGTCCAGGCCGTCCAGCCCCAGCACCACCGCCCGTCGGGTGCCGGGACGCGCCTGAGCCCCCTCCTCCTCGACCCCCGAGGTGGCCGACGCCTGCCGGCGGCCGGACTGAGCCGCCCGCGCCCGCCCACCAAGCCCAGCCAGCAGCCCCGGCAGCGCCAGCACCCCCTTGAGCAACTCCCGCCGACCTAACCCGTCGCCCCTCGCCGGCTGTGTTGGACTGGCTTTCTCAGTCATCGTTTCTCTTCTCTTACCTCACCAAAGGGCCGCTGGCGCCGCAGGCCTCTTGCCGCGTCTCCGGAGCCGGGCTTGGAAATACACCCCGAAGGCGCCCCGCAGAGCCGCCAACTTCAGCCGCTGCCAGCGGAAAGCCCCTGGACGCTCCGACAGCCAGCGGGACTCGTCCGGCAGCAGGACGATACTCACCTTGATGTTGGGAGCGATGCCTATGGGAAGCCTTCGCTCCATGCACGCTTCGTAGAGCCGGGTGAACACGGGAACCATGTCCTCGGTCCGCGGCGGAGGCACGTCTTCGTAGTCCGACCCCACCACCGGCCGAAAGACGCAGACCGTGGGGATGGCCCCCTGCTCGGCGATCCAGTCGATGGCTTCGATGGTCTTCTCCGGCGGCTCCAGCCCGGCGACGATTTCGCCGTTGGTGGTGTCGAAGAGCCGAGCGCAGTACCGGATGGCTTCGAAGTAGCGCTCCTGGCCGATGGTGCGCGACTTGCCCGGACAGACCTCGGTGAAGCGCTCCGGGTCCCAGAGTTCGAAGCAGAAACTGACGTTGTTGACGCCCAGTTCCCGCAGCCTGTCGTAGCGGGTCAGGTCGGGGTGGGGCGGACACTGCACCCCCACCAGCAGTCCCGTTTCTTCCACCACCGCTTTGACGAAGGGCTCGACAGAATCCAGGTAGGTGTCGCCCTCGTAGTAGCCCGAGTTGAAGTGGACGAAAGTGATGCCCACATCCCGGCGGGCCGCCCGCACCGTCTCCAAGACATCATCGACGGTCTTCTTCCGAGCGTCCTTGTCACCCACGTTGAGCCCCACGGAACAGAAGTGACAGTTGCTTCGCGGCGTGGTCTGCCAAAAGTGACACACCTCACCGGGATAGATGCCCAGGTAGGTCCCCTGCAGCACGCCGATGCTGCTCATGAGTTTGCCCGAGGAGGTGCGCTGGCTGTAGAAGCGCGGCGGGGTGGGAAGGGTCACCTCGGTGACCAACTCGCCTTCCCGGCGAACGACGTACCGACCCTCTTCTTTGTGCAGCCGATAGGGACTGGTGCGGGCCCAGGGCTCCAGAACCGGGACGTTGGTATGGAGGTCGGGAGGGATGACGATCTCCAGCCCGCTCCCAAGACCGGCCCGGGTGCGCAGAATGGCCCTGCCGTCCTCGTCAACCGAGGCCGTCTCGTCGATGGTCATCCCGCGACAGAACAGGTCCAACTTCAGGTACGCGGGATTGACCTTCCCGGTCGCCAGAAAAAGGGATACACCCATCTTCGCTAACACTCCTCACACCTGCCAGTATAAGAGTGCTCCTTCCCGGCGTCAAGGCCAGCCGCCGGGCGAACCGCCTTGGCAAGAGCAGACTCGTCGTGGTAGACTGCGGTGGAACGGGCGGCACACAACGACATCAGGAACCGGATCGATCCGCTCGTAGATGGCGTGGGAGGGCGTTTGATCGCCAGGTCGCGGAGCACACCCAGGCTCATCGAGGATGACGGCGGCGACGGCCTGGTCACCGTCGTTGACAAAAGCGGGCAGCCTGAGGCAGACTTCTTCGCCCAGGCCCGAGAGGCCGGGGGATTGGTCATCTACTCTGAGCCCACCAGCGCCCTGGGTGTCGTCTGGGGTGTGGGCGCCTGCCGCCGAGCGCTCCGTGAGGCCGGGATCGAGCGGCCGCTTATCACCTACGACTGGAGCCGGGGTTGGCGAGGATTCTTCGTCGTGCCCGACCTGAAGGTCCCCCACCGACACCGGGAGCGCGGCCGCCGACTCGCCCACTGGCTCACCGAGTACCGGCACCGGCATCCGGACCACACCGTTGACATCGTGGCCATGTCGGGGGGCTGTTACGTTGCGCTTCAGGCACTCGAGCAACTCCCCGACGACCTTTCGGTCAAGCGGTGCATCATGGTGGCCGGGGCGTTCTCGCCCGAGTACGACCTCACCCAGGCCCTGGCGCGGGTCGAGGAGCGGATGTACGTCTACTATTCCCCAGGCGACTGGCTCACCGTGGGATTGGCCACCCTGGTCTTCGGCTGTAACGACGGGGTACACGCATTTGCCGTCGGCAACCGGGGACCGGTGATGCGCGACCATCCCTACTACCGGGAGAGGCTCGTGGTCCGCCGATGGAACTGGCGCTGGCTCAAGTACGGCTACCTGGGCGACCATCCCACCTCACGGTCGCGCGGGTTCCTGAGCAAAGAGGTCTTTCCGGCCCTGCGACCGTAGCCGCGGGTGCCCGCGGGGCCCGTGTCATGAACAAGGAGCAGGCGAAAATGAAGCTGGACGTTGCGGTAAAGTTGTTGATGGTGATGGCGATGGTGCTTGGAATCAGCGCACCCGTGTGTTTCGCCGGTGAGGCAGCCGGACCCCATCGCTGGCCCAAAGATATGCGCGGGATGAACGTCATCCTGAGCAGAATCACCGAAGCCGACCTCGACCACCTGGCGGGCGACTGGAACGCCAACTCGGTCCGCCTGATGACGGGCAGGCTCATCTCTGAGGAGGCGCCATACCCCGTCGACACAGCCAGGCTTCAGAGGATGTACCAGGTCGTCGACTGGTGCCGGGAGCGCGGCCTCTATGTGGTGATCAACCTGGGACAACCAGCAGGCCGACGCCGGTCGGACCACTTCTGGCAGGACTCTGACCTTCAGGCCGGGTTCGTCGAACTCTGGACGACCATCGCCCGGAAGTACGCCGACAGCGGACCGGGTGTCGCCTATGACCTGATGAACGAGCCTCACGGCAAGGGCTCGGTGGAGGTCTGGCCCGCTCTTGCCCGTCAACTCATCAAAACTATCCGCGAGGTGGATGCAGTCCACCCCATCGTCATCGAGCCCGCGCCCTGGGGCAACGCCGAAGCCTTCATCGGCCTGGAACCCGTGGGCAGCGATGCCAACATCGTCTACAGTTTCCACTTCTACCACCCCTTCGACTTCACCCACCAGCGGGGACGCGAAGGGACACTGAGGGCCAAGCCCGACGACCATCCGGGCGGACTGCGCTACCCCGGCCCCATCACTCCATTCTGGGAAGGCGCTGAGACCACCGTGTGGAACCGAGAGACCATCCGGGCTCGCCTTCAGCCCGTGGTTGAGTTCGGCGAGAAGCATGACGTTCCCATATGGTGTGGCGAGTTCGGCTGCACCCGCTGGGCCGACGGCGCCTATCAGTACCTTTCGGACTGCCTCCGGACCTGGGAGGAGTCAGGCATCGGCTGGTGCTATTACTCGTACCGGGAGTGGTATGCGATGGACCTGGAAAAAGGGATGAAGGACCGGTCCCGGGAAGCACCCCGCTACGAGTCGGAACTGGTCGAACTCTTCAAGCGCTACTTCGCCCGGAACCCCAAAGCCGGGCCGGCAAGTGACAGGCGCGAGGAGTAGGAGCCATGGTGCGCGTCGCCCTGATCAAAGTGCTCCCCAAGAAGTTCGCCATTGAAGAGAACTGGGCCGCGCTGGAAAGCGTGGTGCGAGAGCACGCCCGGTCCGCAGCCGACGTCTTCATCTCGCCCGAAGGGTTCCTGGACGGCTACTGCGCAACAGAAGAATCCTGCGACCGGAAACGCTTGGCCGAGGTCGCTGAAACGCTGGGTAGAGGCCCCCACGTCCGCAAGGCCCGCGCCCTGGCCCGGGAGGTCGGTTCGTACCTCGTGTTCTGCTTCACCGAGAAGCGTCGAGGCCGACTCTATAACGCTGCCGCCCTCATCGCCCGGTCGGGTGACGTCGTCGGCGTCTACCACAAGACCCATCTCCAGAACCAGGACCTCAAGTACGACCCCGGCCGGGACCTTCCCGTCTACGAGACTGACTTCGGAACCATCGGCATCATGATCTGCGCTGACCGGCGCTGGCCCGAGACGGTGCGAACGCTAAGGCTCAAAGGAGCCCCGCTCATACTCAACCCGACCTACGGGATGCACCACGACCTCAACCGGGCCATGATGCGCACCCGAAGTTACGAGAACGGCGTCTTCATCTGCTTCGCCCACCCGAAACTGGCCATGATCACGGCCCCCGACGGCTCGGTCGATGCCGAACTCGTCTCCGAGGGACCCGATGTCCTCATACATGACATCGACCTCAGCCGGTGCGACACCAACCACCTCGACGATCGGCGCACGGATATCTACGAAGGGCTGCAAAAGGCTCCCCGAAAGGCAGGAAGGACGCCGAGGCGCAAGTAGTCGAAAAGGAGTGGCCGGGGCTGACGCGCTACTCCACCTTTTCCAGTCTGACCGTCTCGCCCGACTGCACCTGGGCGAACTCCTTGGGGTCGCCGTCAAGCGTACCCAGGACGTTCACCGGGCTGTAAGGGGTCTGGCCGAAGAAGATGCAGAACGCCGTCCCCGTGGGCCAGTAGGCAAGGGTGCCTGAGGGGACCTCGGGCTGCGGGTCCTCCTCGGGCATGGCGAGGCCGATGTCGAAGTAGACTTCGTCTCCCCAGCGGTTAGCCGAGCCCTCGATGGGGAGGGCATCGTAGAACGTCTTGGCCGACTCGCTCTCATTGAGCGTCGCCAGCATCTCCACCTTGTCGGTCACGATCTTTATCTTGGCCATTGTTCTTCACCCTCTTCCCAAGGCCTGGACTGTCCTGAGAGCGTTTTCTGGACCCTACGAATGTAACGAAGTACAGACCGATCCCGAGGGCCCCCAGGCCCCCCACGATCCCCGTGAAGATTCTGTGCACAAACACGGCTGGCGGGCTTGGGGCAAATTCCATCATCAGCCACAAGACAATCCAAAAAGCCACCACCGGTCCTGCGGCAAGCCAGAGCCAGAACTGTCCTCGCCTCGAGCCGGTTGGGGCCTCCTCCTTTGTGTCCAAACCGCGCCGTCGATGCCGCCGGAATGCGGGAAGCCCAGCGCCTCCAGCGGCCACAGCAATCGCGACCATGACCATGGTCAAGATAGCGCTGCCAGGATACAATGGGTGGAACCCGCTGAGCGCGATTAGCAGCCGTAGGACTACCCAAGACGAGGCTATGGCAGCCACACCCAAAAGGAACCACGGAGCTACACGCGTCCGAGACGACTTAGCCTCGTCCTTCACATCACGGGACTGTCGAAGGTTTCGCACCTGACTCGTCCCCTTCTTGCCCAACCAGGTAGTCCGGCATTCTAACTCCTGGAAGCGGCTTGCACTTTTTCACGGAGCGTGGCCGTCATCGCCACCTTGTCGGTCACGATCTTTATCTTGGCCATGGTCCTTCGTCTCCTCTCCCCGCTCCTCCGCAGACCCGGACCCCTGCTTGTTCTCCATAAACGCGAGCATACCCACTGCGCC
>CBDVDV010000095.1:0-13686 GCA_965372835.1 uncultured bacterium
TCCATGGGTGAGCGCCACTGGTACAACGCCCAGGTGGTGACCATCGCCAACGAGGGCGACCTCGCCGGCTACCGCTGGCCCGACCCGGCCGAGATCGACCTCTTCCCCCTCCGCTACGTTGCCGAGCACTTGCCCTCAGGGATGAGGATTGTCGCCATGGGTCCTGGAGGCGTGTTAGAAAATGCGATGTGGCTGATGGGCTACGAGGGTCTGAGTTTCGCCCTGGTTGACGACCGTACGCTCGTCGAACGCATCTTCCAGGAGGTGGGGAGCCGGCTGGTGGACTGTTTTGAGCGGATGCTCGAGGTGCCCGAGGTCGGGGCCCTCTTCATCGGCGATGACATGGGCTTCAAGACCCAGACCATGATCTCTCCCGGAGACCTCCGCGAACTCGCCTTCCCCTGGCATCGACGGATGGTGGAGGTCGCCCACGGCGCCGGTCGGCCCTTCCTGCTTCACGCCTGTGGCAACCTGACGTCGGTGATGGAGGACATCATCGACATCGGCTTCGACGCCAAGCACTCCTTCGAGGACGTCATCGAGCCGGTGACCGTGGCCAAGACGAGGTGGGGTGACCGCGTCTCCCTCCTGGGCGGCATAGACGTGGACTTTCTGTGCCGCTCATCGCATAAGGAAATCCGTGCTTACGTCAGGCGGACGCTCCGGGAATGTGCCCCCGGTGGTGGCTACGCCCTGGGCACGGGAAACAGCGTCGCCAACTACGTCCCGGTGGCCAACTTCCTGACCATGATGGAGGAGGGCTGGAAGAGTGGCACCTACCCCATCAGGTGCTGACGACCACAGTGGTGCAGGCGACGCTGCTGAGACGACCTCGCACGCGCGACCTCATCTCCCCGTGCGATTCTGGCGCTTTCTCAACGAGACCTGGCGCGACTACTGGTGGCGCGGGCTCAAACTGGCCTGGCGGGCGCGCTGGCCCTTCTGGCTTCCCGTCGGGTTGCTGCTTTTGAACTTCACCGTCTGGGTTTTGCAGCGGGCAGCGGAGTATGGTCCCTGGTTGGCCTCACCCCACTTCGATGAGCCACGACCATCTGTGAACCTGGAGAGCCTGGGGGAGTCGGCTGCACTGGGGGCACGATTCGCAGCATTCTCGTTTCTCAAGTTTGACTCTGTGTTCAGGCTGGGCGGACATGCCTCGCTTGTTGTTCTGTTCGCTTTCACGGCGAGTCTGTGGCTCAGGGTCGTGAGGCGACGAACCCGTTCATCGGCGAGGCCCCCCGTTGCCGTCGGCCTGCTGGTTGTAATAGCGCTGGGAGCCAGACTGCTGGCCTACTGGCTTCGCCACTCGCCCTACGTCGACCTGAGCGGGCCGGTCAACCTTCTGCGGGTGTTTCGGATACTCGGGTGGGCGCGCATCCTGGAGGGGTGCTACGGCTTGGTGGCTCGTGCGGCGATGACGGGCCTGATAGCGTCGTTGTTCTGGTCAGCGGTGCGCGGGGAGCAGTTGGGCCTCCGCCGCTCTCTCAAGGGGGCTGCTGAGCAGTTCTGGCCTCTGCTCCTGTTCTACGTTGTGTGCCATTTCCCCAACGATGTGTTCTTGCCCTGGTTGGGAGGCGCATTCCACTTTGAGGGGCTGCTCGGGCGATTCGCCGCCCACGTTCCCGCTTCCTTGCTCTCAGCCATAGGGTATGTGGTGATTGCCTGGACGATGACCGTCCCGCTCGTCGGCCTTCCGTTCCCTTTTCTGGCGATGAGTGAGAAGGGAAGCGTGCGTGCGACGCTGAAGCGCCTGGCGACACTCTACCGCCAACGCTGGAAACGAGTTGTGGTCCTTTGGGCGGTGACGGTCGTCCTTATTGCCCAGTTCTCTTTCGCCATCGGCATGGTTGTTCCCTTCTGGCGAACTTTGCTTCCGTGGAAGTTCCTCGTCTGGGAGGCGTTTCTCGCCCTAACTTTCATCGCCAGTATTGGTGGCGTGATGGGAATGTTTTTGTTGATTGACGAATGGCGAAAGGCCGAGAAGCCGACGGTCGCGGGGGAGCAAGGGTGAAGGAAGGCGTGCGACTCTGGTGGCGGGGGATGCGGGAGTTGTGGCGGTCGCGCTGGCTTTTCTGGGTGCTCCCGGCGCTGGTTGTCCCCATGCTGCTCTGGCGGTCCTTTCGTATGTGGGTCTACGTCAGTGGCCGGTACGTTGAGGCACCCAGCACCGTCCCCTCCTGGAAATGGGCGAGCGGCTCGGACCTGGCACTCAAACTCGTCCGCCTGGCCCTGTCGCAACTGAACCACTTTGATTTGGCCATCACCGTGTCCTCGGGGCTCCCCGCCGTCATCTTGGTGGCTGCGTTTGTCGGCTTTGCCCTGCGACGGGTGTTCGAGAGGCGTGCGTGGGTGAGGAACGCTGGCCTGGCAGTTTTGCTTCTGGTTTTGCTGGGATGCATCTCGGTCCCACAGATGGGCCGTCAGCGTGCAGATCTTCTCTTGGTTTACGGCGGACCTTTCGTAACGCTTGCCTTCCAGGCGGTCGTCGCCGCCATCATCTGCGCAGGATTCGGTCAGTGCTTTCTTTGCCACGTACGGGGGGAGCCACTCGACCTGGACGGCGCCTACGACACGGCGGCCGACCGCTTCTTCCTCCTTTTCTTCTACTTTCTGCTGTTCGCGGCACCGAGTCTGATGGTACCGGAGCCGGGGACCCAGGATTTCCGGGCCTGGCATCCGGCCGAATCGTGGAACGTAGTGAGGACCGCCTTCGCCCTGATGCACCTGGGCACCATCGCCTTGCCCTTCCTGGTGGTGGTTGAGGGTGCGGCCCCCTCGGCGGTCGGCAAGAAGTTGGTGCAGTTCTACCGCCGCGCGTGGCCGCAGGTGCTGGGGCTGGCGGCCGTAGTCCTGGTCCCTATGGTCGTACTGGTCATAGTGTGGTGGCTGTTTGCCGAAACATACTGGCTGGTCACTTCCGGCCGAATGGAACTGCTGCGAAGTGTCTACATTCTTGCCCGGGTTTTCTTCAGCCTGGGTGGGGTGGCCGGGATGTTTTTGTTGATTGAGGACTGGCGGACGGGTAGAAAGACGAACTCTCCTCGTTCGAGTCCGTATGGATCGGTGATGGTAGACAAGGCATTGGATAAGGAGACGGCAAATGAAGTTGGGGTGCAGTAGTTGGACGTACAGCAAGGTCTTCCGAGCCGGTGAGTTGACGTTGGACCGCTGGCTGGAGATCTGCGCTGACGAGTTGAAGTTGGACGGGGTGGAAATCTGCTGGTGCCACTTCCCCGACACCGGTCTCGACGCACTCCGCCAGGTCAAGCGCAAAGTCCACAGCCTGGGCCTGGAGATGGCTGCGGTGGACGTGGACAACACCTTCAACGTCACCTCGCCGGGCGAGATGACCACGCAGGTCGAGCGCACCAAGCACTGGATCGACATCGCTGCCTTCTTGGGTGCGCCGGTGCTCCGCGTCTTCTACGCCGGCTGGGGTGATTTGGAGCAGGCCAAGTCCGTCGAGGCCGACATGCTCGAAGCGAGCAGGAACATCGCCGCCTACGCTGAGGAAAGGGCCGTCATCTTAGCCTGCGAGGACCACGGACCGCTCACCCGTACTTCCGACGAGATGAAGAAGATCGTCGCCGGCGTCGGTTCGCAGTGGTACCGCGTCTGCCTGGACTTCGGGAACTTCACCGATGGCCTGACGTCGTACGAAGCCATTGCCCCGCTGTCCGCCCACACCCACACCAAGATGCAGTGGCGGGACCCCGACGGGAACAGGGCCCCCGTCGACTTTGCCAAAGCCATTGAGGTTTTGAAAAAGGAAGGTTACCGGGGCTACGTCTGCATCGAGCAGGCCCCGGGCGACGACCCCGTCGCCGACACCCCCAAACTGGTGGCCGAACTGCGTGCTCTCATCGCCGGGTAAGGATCGGCTGCGGTCATCGTCATCGGGCGAGCGGGGCCGGAGGAACCACCTGGCCCCGCTTCTTTTCTTGACCTGAGTGCCAGGAGACGCTACAGTAGAATCGGGGAGTGGGTGCGCCAAAAAGCCAGCATCACAGGGGAAGAAGATGACCGAAGAACGCTACGCGAAACTCCTGTCCCTCTTTCGCCGGAGCACCGATAAGGTCTTCGAGCAGTTGGGCCGGGCCATTATCGGTCAGCGGGAGGTGCTCACCCAACTGCTGGCCGCCGTCTTCGCCCGCGGGCACGTGCTCCTGGTGGGCGTGCCTGGGTTGGGCAAGACCATGATGGTGCACTGCCTGTCTCAAACCCTCAAGCTCTCCTTCAAACGCATCCAGTTCACCCCCGACCTGATGCCTTCGGACATCACCGGCACCAACGTCATCGACGAGGTGGACGGCCGCAGGCAGTTCCGCTTCGTCCAGGGACCGCTTTTCGCCCACATCATCTTAGCCGACGAGATCAACCGCACCCCACCCAAGACCCAGGCGGCGATGCTGGAAGCCATGCAGGAGCGCCAGATCACCGTGGGTCAGCACACCTACCCCGTCCCCGACCCCTTTTTCGTCATCGCCACCCAGAACCCCATCGAGATGGAGGGGACCTACCCACTGCCCGAGGCCCAGTTGGACCGGTTCATGTTCAACATCTACATCGACTACCCCTCGGAGGCGGAGGAGGAGCGCATCCTGAGCGAGACCACCAAGGCCGGGCCTCCCGAACTGGACCCGGTGCTTTCGGCGCGGGACATCCTCCGCATTCAGAAGTTGGTCTGGAGCGTGGTGGCCAGTCGCTATGTGGTGCGCTACGCCGGGGCCATCGTCCGGGCCACCCGGCCGCACACCCCGGAGGCCCCCGAGTTCGTCCGTGAACTGGTGGAGTGGGGGGCGGGGCCCCGCGCCGGTCAGTACCTTATCCTGGGGGGCAAGGCCATGGCCGCCATGGACGGCCGCTACAACGTCAGTGTGACCGACATCCAGCGGGTGGCCATCCCCGTGCTCCGTCACCGCATCTACACCAACTTCCAGGCCCAGGCCGAGGGCAAGGACTCGGTGTGGCTCGTGAAGGAACTGCTGGCCACCATCCCTGAGCCGGAAGTGGAAAAGTTCGCTTCGGAGCGGCCCGCCCCGCCTTCCCCCTCGGCGGAGGCTGCCTCCTGAGCGGGCCTTCGCCCGCCGTAGGGCTTCCGCCTTCGGAGGACGTAGCCTTCGGCGGAGTTCCTCAGCCCGCAGGCGGGTCGCAGGGAGGCGACTGAAAAGGAGTCCCCGGGATGCCCCAGGCCGTGGTTGGACCCTCTCACGACCCCGAAGGGCGTCGAAGGGTCGAACGCTACCTCGATCCGGAAGTCATCCGTCAGGTCGAGCGCCTCGACCTCAAGGCCCGCTTCATTGTCGAGGGGTTCCTGGCCGGGATTCACACCAGTCCCTTCCAGGGCTTTTCGGTAGAGTTCAGCGAGCACCGCAAGTACACCACGGGGGACGACATCCGCACCGTGGACTGGACCGTCTTCGCCAAGACCGACAAACTCTACGTGAAAAAGTACGAGGCCGAGACCACCATGGAGTGCCATCTGGTGGTCGATACCAGCGGCTCCATGGCCTACAGTTACGGCAAGGGGGTGACCAAGTTCGAGTACGCCATCTACCTGGCCGCGGCTTTGAGTTTCCTCATGATCCACCAGCAGGACGCGGTGGGGCTGGTCACCTTCTCCGAGCGTGTGCACCAGTATCTGCGACCCCGGTCGAAGCGGAGCCACCTGATGGCACTCCTCGCCGAACTGGCCCGGGTCGCGCCTCACGGGGAAAGCCATATCGCCGAGTGTCTGCACCAGACCGCCGGGCTGATCCACACCCGCGGACTCGTCATCGTCATGAGCGACCTGCTCAGTGACCCCGAGCCCGTCCAGCAGGCCCTGCACCACCTCAAGTTCGAAGGGCACGACATCATCCTCTTCCACATCCTGGATCACGCCGAGACCAACTTCCCCTTCGAGGGCGCCCACCGGTTCCGCGAGCCCGAGACCGGTGACGAACTCCAGGTGGACGCCTCGGCTTACCGCGAGGCGTACCTCCAGGCCATTGACGACTTCATCGCCAACTACCGGGAACTGTGCTTCCAGGCCAAGATCGACTATGCCCAGATGGATACCTCCGTTCCCTTCGACCGCGCCATGACCACGTTCCTCATTAACCGGAGTCACTACAAGCTGTAGACGGCGCCGGGGGGAGAGCGGGGGGTGGAGACGGCTGATGGAGCTTTCCTTCGCAGCACCGGCGCTGCTTTACGGGCTGGGGGCGGTTTCCGTTCCGGTCATAATCCACCTGCTGTTCCGCCAGCGCCCTCGGTCGGCCGAGTTCCCCGCCCTGCGCTTTTTGCGCCTGGGCTTTCGTCTGCAGCGCACCAAGGTCCGCCTCAAGCACCTGCTTCTTCTGCTGCTGCGCATACTGGTGGTGGCGCTGCTGGCTCTGGCCCTGAGTCGGCCGCTGCTGCGGAGCACGCTCTTCGCCCCGGCGGCCTACCGCAGCGCCCGGGTGGTGCTCATCTTGGACGATTCCTACAGCATGGGCTACAGGAGCGACGGTACCACCACCTCTCTGGAAAGGGCGAAGGCTGAAGCCGACCGACTCCTGGGCACCCTGAGCCTGGGCAGCCACGCGGCCCTGCTGACCACTTCCCGCCCGGTGGGCGAGTTCACCCTCGACCTGGATGCCGTTCGCCGACAGATCGCCGACCTTCCCCTTACCCCCGACGACACACCCGTCTGGACGGCCCTGGAGGCCGGGGCCGAACTCGGCCGACTCCAGCCCGCTGAGCTCTATCTGCTCACCGACATGACCCGACAGGCATGGGCGCAGGCCCGGAGCGTCACTCTGGAACTCCCCGGTGAGGCCGGCCTCACCGTCGTTGACGTGGGCGCTCCCAAGGCCCGTAACCTGGCCGTGGTGGACATCGATCCGCCTGGCACCACGACGGCCCAGAACCGCACCCTGGAGTTTACGGCCACCATCCGCGCCCAGGGGACCGGCGGACCCCGCACCCTGGCCTTTTACCTGGACGGCGTCCGCCGGGCAAACCAGCCCATCAACCTCAGCGGCGACGAGCGGGTCGGCGCGAGTTTCCGTCACACCTTCCGGACGGCGGGGGTCCACCAGGGCTGGGTGGAGGTGGTGGAAGGTGACGGACTGCTGGCTGACAACGCCCGTTACTTCACCGTGGTGGTGGGTCGTCAGCCGAGCCTGCTGATGGTCAACGGCGACCCTGGCCCCGGACCCGACGACGAACTGTTCTTCGCCCGGCTGGCGCTGAACCCGGGTGGCTTCGCCCGGGCCGCTCCCTTTCGCCTGGAAGAGGTGAGCCCTGAGGAGTTGAGCGCCATTGGGCGTCTGGATGAGGCCTACCAGGTGGTGCTGCTGGCCAACGTGGCCCGGCTGCCCGAAGAGACCTGGGCCGAGTTGGGGCGTTTCGTTCTGACCGGAGGGGGGCTGGCGGTGTTCCTGGGCGACCGGGTGGATGCCCGCAACTACGCCACCTACGGGGGCGACCTGCTTCCGGGCGCGGTGGGCCCTCGGGTCGCCTTCCCCGGTGGTGCCCGGCTGGTGGTGCCCAGTTTCGGCCACCCGTTGGTGGCCGGGTTCGCTGACGGGCGCAACGGCGACCTCAGCGCGCCACGGTTTACCGATGCCCGGGGACTGACGCTCTTTGATCGTCGGGAAGTGGAACTGGTAGCCACCTTCGAAACGGGCGGTGAGGCGGGAGTGGGGGCGCCGGCTGTGGCCGTCCGCCGACTCGGCGGGGGGCTGGTCGTCTGCTGCAGCACCGCCCTGGACGACGACTGGAGCGATTTCCCGAGATGGCCAGCCTACCTTCCGTTCTTGCACGAACTGACCAAGTTCCTGAGCCGCTCCCAGGCTGAGACCCATGAGTTCCTGGTGGGTGAGGTGGCGCGGGTGCGCCTGGGCGCCCTCCCCTCGGCAGCGAGGGCCCGGCTGTCCTTGCGTCGGCCCGGCGACCCGGTCGCTTTGCCCGTGGCCGCGGTGCCCACCGAGCGCACCCTGGTCTTCACCGACACCGACCGAGTGGGTGGTTATACCATCCAGATGGAGGGCCCCGACCGGCGGCCCCAGGCGGTCTCGGGCTTCAGCGTAAATCTGAACCCCGCCGAGGGCGACCTTGCCCGCGTGACCCCGGAAGAACTGGCTGAGGTCGTGGCGGGGGCCCGCGTGGTGCGCTCCATCGAAGAACTCCCGGCGATATGGGCCAAAGCGGGCCGGGGGGGCACGCGGGAAGTTGCCCCCTGGCTGCTGGCGGCGCTGCTGCTGGCCTTCGTGGTCGAGACCTGGTTCGCCAACCGCTTCTACGAGTCGTGAGGGCGGGGAGGCGGGCCGGGTCGGGTGAGTGATAGAAAGGTGGTTCTCTCTCGTGGAGACTGTGCCCTACGGCTTCTCCATTGACCCGTACTGGTCGCTGGTGGTGGTGGCGGCGATCGCGGTGGTGGGTCTGGTGTTGCTGCGGGGAGCCTATCGCTGGGCGGGGACGGGGCTGGCGAGCCGACGGAGGAGGCTGTCGCGGTGGTTGCGCACGGTCGTCTTGGTGCTCCTGGTCTTGTGCCTGCTGCGTCCCTCGGCGGTGCTCCGTCAGGTGCTCAAGGAGCAGGGGCAAATCCTCGTCCTGGTAGACACTTCGGCGAGCATGGACATCGCCGATGAGCCCGGCGGCCGGACGCGGGCCCAATCTCTGGCCGGCGCCTTCAGTGAGGCCCGCGGCCCCTACGACCGGCTCCGTTCGCTCTACCAGGTGAAGCCGTACGAGTTTGCCGAGGACCTCCACATCGTGCAGGAGTTCGGCTTTTCGGCCGAAGGCGGCCGCACGGCCCTGGGTGACGCCTTGAGCCGGGCTCTGCGGGGCCGGTTGCCGACCCGCCTGGCGGCAGTGGTGGTGGCCACCGACGGTGCCTCCAACACCGGCGCCTCCCCCGAGGACGTGGCCCAGGCGTACCGGAAACTGGGGGTGCCTCTGTACGTGGTGGCCTGCGGTCGGGAGCAGGTGGGCCCTGAATCCCGCGACCTGGTGCTTCAGAACCTGGCAGCGCCCAAAGCCGTCTTCGTGCGGAACGTGGCGGCCATTACCGCCAGCGTGGCCCTGCTCGGCGTCGCCCACCAGCCGGTGACCGTTCGCCTGCTGATTGATGAGGAGGAGGTGGACAGACGGACCGTGGCCACCCGCGCTCAGCAGGAGGTGGCCACCGTCCGTTTTCGCTACGTTCCCACCAGCGAGGGCTATCGCAAGGTCACCGTCGAGGCCACACCGCTGCCCGGTGAACGCACCACCGGGAACAACCGGGCCAGCGCCTACCTGAACGTGCTCTCCGGCCAGTTGTCCGTACTGTACCTGGAGGGCACAGTGCGCTGGGAGTTCAAGTTCCTGAGACGGGCCCTGGAAGAGGCCCGGGAAATGGACCTGACGGCCCGCATCGTCCTGGCGCCAGCCGGCCAGGACCGGGCCTCGGTGCTCAGGCCCGAGGAGGACTGGGACCGGTTCGACGTGGTCATCCTGGGCGACGTCCCCGGCGACCGCTTCACCGCCAGCCAACTGGAGGGACTGGCCGAAGTCGTGACCGAGGGTACGGGCCTGGTCTGCCTGGCCGGCTACCAGACCTACGGGGGTGCCTTTTTCGACACCCCCTTACAGCCCGTCTTCCCCTTCTACCTGGAGCCCTTCCCCTTGCAGCGTGAGGACACCTACCGGGTTCGGCCCACGGCCGGGGCCCTCAGCCATCCCGCCGTCAAGTTGTCCAGGGGCGACGCCGACAACAGTGAAGTCTGGGCGGCCCTGCCCCAAGTGGTGGGCGGGGTGGGGGCCGGTCGGCTGAAACCCGCAGCCACGGTCCTGCTGGAGGACGAGGCCGGGAAGCCCGTGCTGGTCGTTCAGCCTTACGGCCGGGGGCGGGTGGCGACGCTGCTGGCCGACACCACCTGGCGCTGGGCGGTGGCCGGCGCCGCCGGGCGGGAACTCCACCGTCGATTCTGGCGTCAACTGGTGCTCTGGGCCGCCGGCCGGGAGGACGTCAGGCGGGACAACCTCTGGATCGAACTGGCCCAGTCGCGCTACTTCCCCAAAGAGCCCGTGACCCCCGCCTTCCACCTGGACGGCGTCGGCGGAGAGCCCATCTCCGATGCCACCATCGTGGCCACCGTGAGCACACAGCCCGACGGCCGACCGCAGGAACTCCGCCTCTACCGCACCGGCGACCACTGGGAGGCCCTGCTCAACCCGGAGGAAGAGGCCGACTACGTTATCCAGGCCCGGGCTTACCGGGGCGACCCCGACGCCATCGAGGCCGAACTCGTGGACGAGGCCAGCGCCCGTTTCCTCGTCGAGCGTACCAACCTGGAGTTGGCCGACCCCCTGGCCCACGTGGGGCTTCTGTCCCAAATGGCCGAGATGACCGGCGGCCGGCTGCTCCGTCCCGACAAGTTGGGTTCCCTGCTGGAGGAGTTGGCCGAACGGGACCAGCACGTGGAGGTGGAGCGCGTGACCCGCCGAGACCTGTGGAACCATCCTCTCCTGCTCCTGCTCATCGTCGGGCTGCTGACCGGAGACTGGGTGCTGCGCAAGCGTGCCGGCCTGGTGTAGGCCCCACCCGGGGAGAAAGCCGACCGTTTTCCCATTGACAGCAGCCAAGCGCGGTATTACCATATCGAACAAAGTACTACGAAGAGGAGAGGCGATGGCCAACGTCACCCGCACCGCGGTCTCACTGGAGCCGGAACTGCTGGCCGAGTTCGACCGCTACATCGCCCAACGGGGCTACGACAGTCGTTCCGAGGCCGTCCGCGACCTCATCCGGGAGAAACTGAGCGAGCGGGAACTCATCCAGCCCGGGACCTCGGCCGTGGGCGTGGTGGCCCTGGTATACAGCCACGAGGAACTGCAACTGCCCCATCGGCTGACCCAACTGCAGCACCACCACACCCCCACCGTCGTCTCCACCGTGCACATTCATCTTGACGAGCACCTCTGCCTGGAGGTGGTGGTGCTGCGCGGCAAGAGCGGCGAGGTGAGCGATCTGGGCAACCGGCTGGTCGGTCACCGAGGCGTCAAGTACGGGAAACTGTTCCTGACTTCGGTACGGGGGCTGGAGCGGTAGGGTGGCGCGACGGGGGACGTGAAAGAGCAAGCGCCGGGTCCTAAGCTATTTGCGCTAAGTTCTTCGACAATGATGGGGTGGCACGGACTGAGCGGGGCTCTGTCCGTGACCTCCTACCACACACACGGACACGCCTGCGGCGAGTCCGTGCCACCCAGCGCCGGTGGGGACTGCGGCAGTAGGGATTACGCCTTTGGCCGCCATTGTCTAAGAACTTCTGCTGGGCAGCTTAAGGAACCAAGGGAGTCCTGTCATGCACATCCCGGATGGGATGCTGACCCCGCAGGTCTGGGTGCCACTGGTCGGGGTCAGCGCCGTGGCCGTGGGGGTCGCCGCCCGCAAGGCCCGCGAGCAGTTGGACGAAAGACAGATCCCGGTGGCGGGCGTCCTGGGGGCCTTCGTCTTTGCGGCCCAGATGATCAACTTCCCAGTGCTCGCCGGCACCAGCGGTCACCTGGTGGGAGCGGCTCTGCTGACGGTGCTTCTGGGTCCCTGGCTGGCCATCACGGTGATGAGTTGTGTGCTTATCGCCCAATGCCTGGTCTTCCAGGACGGGGGGCTGACCGCTCTGGGAGCCAACATCTTCAACATGGCCGTCATCGGCTGCGCGGTGACCGCTCTGGTGCATCGGGCCGCCAGGGGCCTGGTGGGTGGGCTTCGGGGGAACCTGGTGGCCGGCGTGGTAGGCGGGTGGCTGGCGGTGTTCCTGGGGGCCGTAGGCTGCACCCTGGAACTGGTGGCCTCAGGCCGCTTTCCGTTGCGGGAGTCGCTCATCGCCATGGGGGGCATCCACGCCATCATCGGCGCCTTTGAGGGGGCCATCACCGCCGCCGCCCTGGCCTACATTCTGGCCGTACGTCCGGACGTGGCCGCGGCCCGGACTTGACAGCGTGGGGGACCGGTTATGAGGCGTTTCGTACTGTTCGGACTGCTCGTCAGTTTCATCATCGCCGGGGTAGTCTACCACTTCGCTGCCGAATCGCCCGACGGACTGGAGACGGAGATGGCGAGAGTGGGAGCGGCGGAGGGAGAGCCGCTGGTTCCCGCTCCTTTTCCGGATTACGAGTTTCCGCTGTTGGGCACGGTCTGGGGCAAGACGGTGGCCGGTGTGGTGGGCACGGCGCTGGTCTTCGGACTGGTTCTGGGATTGCTTCGTCTCCTGGCACGTCGTCGGTCGGAGCCTTCCCAGCCCGGCTGAGCCCAGGAGGTTCCTGGGGGACGTGACCTTTTACCCCTCCGCCTTTTTGTCTCCTGGTGTGCGGCAAAAACCCTTGACAGGGCAGGGCGGGACCCCTACAGTCCACAATCACGCCTGAACGATTGACCTCCTGAAGCACTGACGTGGCGGACGACTGATCGGCGTCTGCGACAGCGGACGCCAAGGCATACGCAGAGTGAGCGCGGGCTCGCCAAGCGGGGTTCGCCGGGAGCACGCACGAACGGTGTCGCTGCACGCTCGACTCCAGGGGTGCAGCCAGCCAGGAAAGGAGGTCAAGACATGCCCAAAGCGCAGGATGTCATGACCAAGGAAGTGGCGACGATCGACGGTAGCGCCAGCGTGGCCGAGGCTGTTGCGAAGATGCGGGAGTTGAAGGTCTCCAGCCTGATTGTCGAGCGTCGCAGCGTCGAGGACGCCTACGGCATCGTAACTCGCAAAGACGTGGTCAGCAAAGTCCTCAGCCCCGGCAAGAAGGCGGACGAGGTCAAGGTGTACGAGATCATGAGCAAGCCGCTGGTGATGGTTTCACCAGGACTGGAACTCAAGTACTGTGCCAGGCTCATGGCCATGACTGGAATCCGCCGGGCGCCCGTCTTTGACGGCAAAGAGATCATCGGTATCCTCAGCAACACGGACATCTTTCATGCTGCTGCCGAGGGGAAGCTCTAAGGGAAGCCTGCGCGAACCCCGCTTGGTGTAGTCCTCTGCCCGTATTCGGCGACCCCTACGGGTCCGCGCGGAAAATACCCTTGGGGTCCCCGCGGGTGCTCACCACTTGGTGCGGACGTCGATGCCGCTGCCAGCGTAGGGGTAGTGGTAGGAGCGGAAGCCACGTGGACGGGCCGGGCGGGAGCGATGTCCGATGGGCCGCCGGTAGGGGTAGTAGTAATAGGGGCCCAGGGAGTAGGGCAGGCTATAGCGGCCATAATAATCATACGCGGGGTAACGATACGCCCGCCAGCCCACGGAGCGGCGGGGGGGCGCGCCCGACCACGAGACTTCTTCCTCGACCGTCACCGTGGCACTGTACTTGAACTCCCACTCTCCCGACGAGGGTGAGCCGGGTCGGCGATGGCGTCCTCTGCTCCTCCTCAGCCCGGCCGCCATCGGGTAGGAGTCTCGTCGGCGCATCGATGAACCCGTAAGGATGCGCACCGCCGCGTAGGCGCTCACCGAGCGAGGCGTAAACCCGTGGCCGTAGGTGGTGTAAGCGCCTCGGCGGTACACGGAGACTTCTGACTCGTAGGTGCGTCGGCTGGAGAAAGTCTGCTCGCCGAACACCGTGGCGCCCAGACAGACTACCGTGGCCAGAACCGCGATCGTGCAGCATCTCCCCATCGCTTCCCCTCCTGCCGGCAACGGAACAACCTGCCACCGCCGCCAACCTGCCCCCCATTTCCGCGTTTCT
>CBDVDV010000096.1:0-13447 GCA_965372835.1 uncultured bacterium
CCGCCACCATCACCGCCACCTGAAGTGGGGTGACCTCCAAATCTCCCTGGCCGATAGCGAAGTTGGCCACCTCGCCGTCAGTTCGCAGACGAGGGAGCCTTCCGGGAGACTCTCCGGGGAGATCGATGCCGGTGCGGGAACCGAAACCCAGGTCCCGGGCGGTGCGCAGCAGTTCCGCCCGGGGCGTGGCCAAGGCGGTCTGGTAGAAATAGACGTTGCAGGAGCGCTCAATGGCTGCACGCAGGTCCAGGGGACCGTGGAAACCAAGGCACTGCTTGGACCGGTTGCCCACCAGGATGCTGCCCCGGCAGTCGTGTATGGTCTGTGAGCCCAGGGTCCCGGCCCGGAGCGCCGCCAGCGCGGTGGTCAGTTTGAAGACACTTCCGGGCGCGTAGGTTTCCTGGGTGGCCCGGTTGGTGAAGGGACGAGGTCGGCGGTAGAAGGGGACACGACGGCGGCGCAGCTCGGCGTCCTTGTCCCGGATCCGCCTGAACTCGTCGGAGAAGTTCCCCAGGTCGAAACGGGGAGAACTGGCCATGGCCAGAACCGCCCCGGTGAACACGTCCAAGATGACCACCGCGCCCGATTTCTGGGCCAGGGCCGATTCAGCCAGTCTCTGCAGATCGATGTCCAGCGTGGTGTGGACGTCCGATCCGGGCTGGGGTGGATAGTCAAAGAGCATCTTCTTGGCCCGGCCGCGGGCGTCGACCATTTCCCGCCGCAGGCCCCGCCGGCCACGCAGCGTCCATTCCCAGGTGCCTTCCAGGCCGCGGCGGCCGCGGCTGTCGTCGGGCAGGTAGCATTTCAGGTAGGCGTCGCGGAAGCGGTCCGGGTCCACCTCCGCGTAGGCCTGGGCGAGCCGCCGGCGCTCCTGGCGCAGACCGGGAGCCTCGTCCGTGTTGATGCGGGTGAGGTAGCCGATGAGGTGGGAGGCGGAGTCGCCGTACGGGTAGATTCGGCGCGTAGCCACTCGTAGCCGCAGCGCGTCGCCGCTGGCCTTATCGGATCGGGGCAGGGTGTCCCGCCAACTTTCCAGCCGGGCCACCTGCGGGAAGGTAAGAGAATCCAGTAGCGGCTGGAAGCGCTGGCGCAACCGGCGCAGTTCACGGGCCCGGGTGGTGGCGGTAAGGCCGGGTCGCTCCGTATGCTGTTGGAGGTCCCGTTCCAACCGGGCGTACGCCTGGGAAAGTTCTTCGGGCTCTCGTTCGAGCAGTTGGGCCACCCGGGTCAGCCACTCGGTGTGCTGGGCGGCCGGCAGTTGGCCCAAGCGATCCGGGCGGACGCAGAGCTCATAGGTGGGCTCCTCGGCAGCCAGGACTCGACCCCGGACGTCCAGGACACGACCGCGGGTGGTGGGCAGCAGGCGCTCACGGATAGCCTGCCGTTGGGCCAGCCCCCGGTATTCGTGCCCGCGGAATAACTGCAAGTGGGCCAGCCTGAACTGCACCAGGAGAAAGCCCACGCAGAAGCACACTGTCAGGATCTGCAACCGTCGCTGGTACACCGTCTAACCCCGCCGCCAGCCGAGACACCACAAGAGTCCCAAGACCAACGGAGTCACCACGGCCGTATACAGAGTTTCCATTAGCAACCGCAAGAGCGTGGGCCACCACCCCAGACCGGGCCGGTGAAACCACACCAGAAGCCAGACCCCTTCGCTGACCAATGAGGCCGCCACCACCATCAGCACCTGGGTCAGCATGTGTTCGACGAACAGTCCTCTGCGGACCCGGTCGATGCCCAGCGCCAGGACCAGGTACAGGGCTGCGAACGCCCCCACTTGCCCACCGGAAAAGATATCCCTGGCCAGCCCGGCCAGCCAGCAAGGAAGGTAGCTCTGCTCCAGTGGCCACCTCAGTGCCCGCCAGACGACGAACACCAGCAGCAGGTTCGGCCGGGCGCCAGCCACCTCCAACCAGGGGACCACAGTGGTCTGAAGCAGGAGGAGCACCGCCACCGTGAACAACAGCCGCCACCAGCGCACCGCAGCACCCTCTACTGGGAGGTGGAACTGGCTGGCGAACCAGCGGACGGCCAGGGCACAACCAACACCGAACGCACGTCTCTGAGCGAAACTCGGGGTTGCAGTTGAACCTCAGCTCCCAATCCGTCGTCGGCCCGCCGGACACCCTGCACCACACCCACCACCAGCCCACGGGGGAAGCGCCCAGCCTTGCCAGTGGTGAGGAAGACGTCGCCCTCGGCGATGTCGGCGGGCCAGCGCACATCCTCCAGGCCCAGTTCCTCGGGCCCGCGGCCCCTGGCGATGGCCTCGACGCCGCTGCGAGCATCATAGCACCAGACCCGGCTCTCCGGGTCCGTGGTCAGCCTGACCACGGACCCCAGCGGGCCCACCGCCCGGACGGTACCCACCAGGGCCCTTCCCCAGACCACCGGGTTGCCCACACCCGCACCCGCGCGGTGGCCCACATCGACCCGGCAGGTTTGCCGCCAGCCATCGGCACCCAGCCCAGCTACCTCGGCGTCCAGGCCGATGATCTCACCCAGGAGCGGCCGGGTCCCCTTTGTCTGGAGGTGCTCGGCGAGTTCGGCCACGGCCGCCAGTTCTCGGCGGCTCTGGGCCAGTTGGTCGCTCACCACGACCAGGTGGTCTTCCAGTTCGACCACTCGGCGGCGCAGTCTCCTATTCTCTTCGGGGAGGCCGGGGTGCTGACGGAGCAGGTAGGGAAGCAGTCCGGCCCACCGGCCGAGCCTCAGCACCGGTCGCTCCAGGGCTACGGTGCTGGTGGATAGCGAGGCGGAAAGGGCTCGCAGAGAGGGATGGTCGATCAGGCTGGCTATCAAGGAAGCGAGCAGGAGCACAGCGATGGTGACGGTACGGACTCGGCTCCGACGCTCACCCCACATCCTCTGTGCTTTCCAGGTACTTCTTCATTCGGTCGAGGTTTTCCAGAAAGAGCCCGGTACCCTGGGCCACGCAGGTGATGGGGTCTTCGGTCAGACGCACAGGCAGGCCCGTAGCCTCCTGGAGCACCTGATCCAGTCCCCGCAGGAGCACCCCTCCGCCGGCCAGGACCATGCCGTTATCCACCAGGTCGGCGGCCAGTTCCGGGTCGGTGCGCTCCAGAGTGACCTTGATGGCGGCCACGATGGCGTCGATGGGTTCGCGCACGGCCTCGCGGATCTCCTCGGAGCGGATGACCTCCTTGCGAGGCAGCCCGGCGATGACGTCGCGGCCACGTACCTCCATGGTCAGTTCCTGCTCCAGAGGATAGGCGGAGCCGATCTCGATCTTGATGCGCTCGGCGGTCTGCTCACCGATGAGCAGGTTGTAGTTCTGCTTCATGTGCTGGATGATGGCCTCGTCCATTTCGTCGCCGGCTACCCGGATGCTCTCGGAGGTGACGATGTCGGCCAGGCTGATGATGGCCACCTCAGTGGTCCCGCCACCGACGTCGACTACCATGCTGGCGGTGGGTTCGGCCACGGGCATCCCGGCGCCGATGGCGGCCGCCATCGGCTCCTCGACCAGGAAAACCTGCCGGGCGCCGGCCCGCTCGGCCGAGTTGCGCACGGCCCGCTTCTCCACCGTGGTGATACCTGAGGGGATGGCGATGACCACGCGAGGCTTGTAGCCCCAGCGTCGCTGGTGCACCTTCTGGATGAAATAGCGGAGCATGGCCTCGGTGATGTCGAAGTCGGCGATGACCCCGTCTTTGAGGGGACGGATGGCCTGGATGCTGCCCGGAGTCTTGCCCAACATCTCCTTGGCCACCAGGCCCACGGCCGGGGCGTTGCCCAGGTCGATGACCCGGTTGGTGCCTCGATGAACGGCCACCACGGAGGGTTCACAGAGGACGATGCCTTCATTCTGGACACAGACGAGGGTGGTGGCGGTGCCCAGGTCGATGCCCATGTCGATGGAGAAGAGACCCAAAAGGGCGTCCAGAATCATCCGGACATTCCCCCCACAACCCCCGACAGGAGCGGACTGTTCTCAGAAGTGCGGCAGGCACGTCCCACAGGGAGACCCCTCGTAGAAGCGACCCTTACCCCCGGTCGCTCAGCCCGAGGACGACAGATGCACCCCCGGGGCCATGACATGCCGGCGTCACCGGCGACCGACCCCCCGGGCATCGGGACCCGGGTCCTACGACGACAGCTTGATGATCCAGAGGACCTTGTAGGCTGCGTAGAGGTCGATCTGAACCAGGATGAACCCCAGCAGCAGGAACAGGCCCGAGACGACCAGGAGCCCCGTGTAGAGACCGTCGTCTTCCCGTACCGTCGCCCTAGAAGGCTGCAGAGACATTGTCGCCCACCTTCACCTCGTCGGAGACTGACTTGTCCACCCGGGCCACGGACAGCTCTTTGTCGACTTCGGTCACGACGACCTTGCCCACGTAGCCTTCGTCCCGGTACACGGTGAACTCCATACCGGCGCTGACTCCATCGTCTTCACCCACACTGATGACGACAATGCCGAACTTCGGATCCACGCGCTCGACCTTGCCGTAGACGTCGGCCGGGGTGTACTTGCCGCCGGGGTCTGGCCAGGAGGCTTTGTAGCGGGCGAGGTCCTTGCTGACCCCCTGGAGCTGCTTGGCCGTCTCTCGGTATCGGGTCGTGGCGGCGTTGGCCCGCATCTGGGCCTCCCGCATTTTATCGATGGCATCTTCCTTGGCGGCCACAGCGGCCACAGCGGTCTTCTTGGCTTCGACGACTTCTGCGGACAACAGTTCGTTGCGGGTCGCCAGCCGGCCGTAGTCCCGTTTGAGTTCGCTGTAGTGGTTGTCCAAGGCCGTCAGTCGGGCGTCAAGTTCCAGGCGGTTCTTGCGCTCCATGTCCAGGTCTTTATCGGCGCTGGAGGCGCGGGCCTCCAGTCGGGCCTTGGCATCGGAGAGGTCGTCGACCTGGCTCGTGAGGTTGGTCTTTTCCTGCTCCAGTCGGCTCACCTGAGTCTTGAGCTGCCCCGTCTCCTCCTCGTACTTGGTCTCCAGTTTTTTCAGTTCCTCTCTTTCCCGGTTCCGTTGCGCCAGGTACGACGCCGTAGCCCCGACAAAGAGAACGGCAAAGACCAAGTTGATCACCACAAAGGCTTTTGCTGTGCCGCTCAACGTGGACCTCCTTCCACCATGGGCTCACGGGGTCTCTCCACCCCTGTGCCGCGCCCGAGACTAAAGATTTGCCCTTGTTCTCCCGAGGACCGATACAGACCTATTGCAGTTTATGGCGTTCTGCTACTCTCGCTTTCGCGGGCATTATAGGCTGCTCCATGGGGGAGTCAATCAAAAAAATCCGATTTTGCCGTTTTCCTCTCCCGCCAGGCGCCTTCCGCAGCGAAGACGAGAAGCAGCAGGGCAGCGGCTGCGGCCACCTGCACCGGACGGTCGCCCCAATGCACGTATATCGTCTGTCCCCGTGGCTGGCTCAAGGGAACCTCCCACAGCAAAAAACCAGGGACCTCGCGGTCCTCCCCGCTTGCCGGGTCTCGAAGCCTGGCTACTTCTTCGCCGCGGGGCGAGATGATGGAGGTGATCCCCGTGTTGGCCACCCGCAGGACCGGACGCCTGGTCTCCACCGCCCGGAAGACGCTGCCGATGACATGCTGGTCCAACTCGGAGGAGTCCTTGAACCAGCCGTCGTTGGTGATGTTGACCAGACAGTCAGCACCTCGGCGGACCAGCCCCCGGGCCAGATAGGGCATGATGTCTTCGTAGCAGATGAGCACCCCGAAGCGGAGCGGCTTCGCCTCCGGTCGATTTCGGGGCGTCAGTTCAAAGATGGTCTGCGTCCTGCCTGCCTCCACGCCGAACCGGTAGGGGATCGGGTTCAACTTCTCAGGCAGCCACCCAAGGGGCGCGCGGACGATCCTGGGCACGAACTCGCCAAACGGAACCAGATGCGCCTTGCTGTACGTGGCCACCACCTGGCCGCTGGCATCGAGGAGGAGCGCGCTGTTGAACTGGTGGCCCAAGGCGGACTCGGTTCGCGCCCCGGCGAGAAGTGGGCGGTCGAGCTCCCCCATCATCTGCCTGACGCTCGAATCCAGGTCGAAGTTCCTATCGAGGGTCATGAAATAGCTCCCATCGAAAACGCCCGGAAGCATTGTCTCCGGCCAGATTATCAGGTCCGGACCCTCGGAGGCAGCCCGGAGCGAGAGCTCTTGGTGGATGCTGAAGATCTTTCGGCTTTCCATCGGCTTGAACTTCAACGACTGGGGGATGTTGCCCTGGATGAGGGCAACCTTCGGCCCGCCAACGACGCGGACCCGCCCCAGGCGGACATAGCCGTACAGGCCTGTGGCTGCGATGGCGAGCGCGACGGCCACCGCCGAGGCCACCACCTTCTTCAGTGCCCGTCGGCGACCTTCCTCCTTTGAGCTGCGAAAGACGAGCAGCCAGAGCGCGTCCGCTGCCACCCCGTTGACCGCAGCCACCAGGACGCTGACGGCGTAGGCGCCGGCCAGGTCGGCGATCTGGATGAGGGGCAGGTTCCGGTAAAGGCTGTGACCCAGGTAGAACCAGGGAAAGCCGGTCAGCAGGAAGGACCGCACATATTCCAGTGATACCCAGAGCAGGGGTACGCTCACCGCCGCAGGCCACCCGAACCTGCGGTCAAGCAACTTCCAGCCGGTAACAAAGACAAGTGGATAGAACGAAAGGTAGAGAGCCAAGGACAGCAGCGCAGCGAGACTGACGTGGCGAAGCCAGAGTACGGAGGCCGCCCCCGCAACCCACCCCAGAAGCCAACTGGCCAGCGCCAGCCTGCGATAGTCGGTCAGCCGGGCGGCAAAGAGCATGGGCACCAGCGCCACCCAGACCGGAAAGCCGTCGCTCCGCACGTAGGGCGGGAAGGACAGACTGAGCAGGGCGAAAGACAGAGCCAGCAGCAGGAGCAGATGTCGGCTTCGAAGTTGCCGTGGGCTGGGGGCCGGGTCGCCCGCTCGGCTGGGTTGAGGGCTGCCTCGGCTCACCGTGTCGGCTCCTCGGCGGTGCTGGGTCCCAGGGGCGGGCCGGTCTGTCGGCCGCTGACCGGCAGCACCCGGACCAGGTCGAGCCGCTCCCGGGGAAGGGCGTGGGGCGGGTGGTAGATGAAGCAGGTGGCCTGCACGAAGTCTTCTTCCGTCGGTTGACCGGGGTCTCCCAGTGGCCTGACGGCCAGCCCGGCAGGGCTGCGCACGTGGGTAGCGGGAATGAGCAGGGCCTGGTGGTTGCTCATGGGAAGTTCTCGGTCAGTGGGCAGTTCCCGGGGTGGGGCCGGGGGGATGCCCAGAAGGCAAGCCAGGGCAAAGCCGAGGATCAGCCTATGGGCCAGGAAGGCTGGGAGGCCCCCGGCCGGCAGGACGACGACCAGGCAATCCCAGCGTTTCATTGCCATGGTCTGGGCCACCGGCGAGCAGAGGAGTCCAACGAAGACGGATCGGCAGTCCAAAGCACGGGTCGCCACCCGCACGGCCGAGAGGGCCGATTCCGGTGAGGCAATGCAGCAGATGTCGTGGGTAACTCCCTCAGCCACAGCCTTCAGGAGCGCCTCGTCCTGGCTCGCCGCCACACCCGAACTGTGCACCTCCACGGGCCAGTTGGTCAGTTCGCCCGAGAGTTGCAGCAGAAGCGCAGCGGCCTCCTGCTCGGAGCCGGCCGTTACTGCCAGGACAAAGGCGCGAACCGGTCGGCGGACGGGCACCCGCTCCAGCCCGCTCTGGGCCAGAAGCCCAAGGTGCAAGGAGCCCAGGACGGTGCCCGCTTGGAGGATGGTGGCCGGCTGCGCAGTTCCCGTTAGGGTCACGGGCTCGGCCAGCACCCGCCCCAGTAGTTGCTCATCTACGGCCGCCGGTTCGGCTCCCACTGGGCTGGTACGCTCGGCGATGATTCGGAGTGCCTGAGGCAGTTCGACCAGGCGTTCACCTTTGAGTGGAAACACTTCCTCCAGCTCGCCGAACACGTCCTCGTAGCGACGGCCCATGACCGCTGTGTGGCTCCTGCCAATGAATGAACGGCCCCCTGGGCTGCCCCGCGGCAGGGGGCCGCGCTCAGCGTGACTCCCCGCCAGCCCGGTGCTGTTCAACTTCTCGAATGATGATGCCCACCACCTCGTCGATGGTCTTCTCGGTGGTGTCCACGACCAGGTCGTAATGGCGGTCTTCCTCGCGGACGACGCCGTAATACATCTGGTAACGCTTGCGGTCACTGGTTTCACGGGCCTGGTTGGCCCGGAGCACTTCCTCGACCGATTGGTATCGACGCTCAGCCTGTTCCCCCGTCCTCTGGGCTCTGAAGATGCGCTGTGCTCCCGCCTGCGGCTCGACATCCAATCGCACCTTAAAGGACTGGGGGATGAAGTGGAAACCCAGTCGGCTGTCGATCACGAAATCGTCCTCTTCCCGACCCAGGCGGGCCTGGTATTCGTCGGGCTCGCGGTCGGTTTCATCGGTCGTCTCGCCCAGTCGGTTGTACTGGTCGATGGTCATGTCTCGTTCCCGGGCGACACGTCGCCGGAGGTCGCCGATGGAGTAGTGCTTGACGTCGAGCCTCCGGGCCAGCTCCTGAGCCACAGAACTCTTTCCTGAGCCTGGGGCTCCGGAGATGGTGATGATCACGACATTCTCCCATGACAGACGGGATATAAAGTAGTATAGAAAAAAGAAAGTAGTCACTTTCCCCTGTGAGGGCAAGGGGAAAGTGAGCGCGGTGCAAAGCGGTGGGCGCCTCGGAGGGGGATACGGCTTTCTCCTTGTGCGGCGCGGCCGCTGGGGCGATAATCGTTGCTACTTACAGAACCGGCTGGTGCGGTCAAGTGGAAAGGAGGTCGGCGTGGCAGAGAAGTCGATTCAGGGCACGAAGACGGAGCACAACTTGATGGCCTCTTTCGCCGGCGAGTCTCAGGCTCGAAACCGGTACACGTACTCGGCTGAGATCGCCCGCAAGGAGGGCTACGAGCAGATCGCGGCCATCTTCGAGGAGACGGCGTGGAATGAGCGGGCCCACGCCGAGCGGTATTTCTCGTTCCTCGAGCGACCGGTGACGATCAGCGCCGAGTACCCGGCGCCGTTGGGCGACCTGAAGGCCTGTCTGGAGTCGGCCATCGCCGGTGAGCATGAGGAGAACACCACACTCTACCCGGGCTTCGCCAAGGTGGCCCAAGAGGAAGGCTTTCCTCAGATCGCCACCACCTTTACTGAGATCTCCGAGGTCGAGGAGGAGCACGAGAAGCGCTACCGCAAACTCCTGGCCAACCTCACCGAAGGCAAGGTCTTCAAGAAGGACACGGTCGTGAGGTGGAAGTGCCGGAACTGTGGCTACGTCCACGAGGGCGAGAGCGCGCCAGCCACCTGCCCGGCCTGCCTCTACGAGCAGAAGTACTACGAACTCTGGACCGAGCCGTACTGAGGCATCGTCGCCCGATGACCTGGAGAAGCCCTATAGGCGGCGCCGTCCGTCCGTGGGGCTTTTTCTTTTACTGCTCGGCGAGTGCCTGTCGGTGCAGGACGTCGTTGATGAGGACTACCAGCCAGCACTTCTCGTCTTTGGTCAGGTACAGGCCGGGCCCGAGGCGAGTATCGTCGCTCAGTGGTCCAGCGGCTTGCCTTCGATGACCTTTTGCATCGATTCCCGGACCCCATTGTCCGGCTCTTTCGACAGAAGCATTTCCAGGACCTCAGCCATGCCTTTCGGCCAGTTGCTCTTGCCCCACTGAGACAAGACCTTCAACGCCATGTTCCTGTTCCGTATGACTGGGCTGCGCAGGCCAGCGGCAACCAAGGCATTTCCATGTCCTGGGAACCTGCCCAGGTCCTGCAGGATGAAGTCCAGGCAACTGTGGGCTTCGTATCCCTGGCCAAGTCCCATCTCTGTGCCCGGGCCGTTGGCCATCTCGTCAAGCGGAAGGGCTTTCTCAGCAAGGGCGACGACCTGAGCGATTCTATCATTGGTGCAGGCTCTCATCACATTGAACCACCGTCCCGGAGTTCTGGGAGACTCGCGGAGCCGGTCCCAATGATACTGCCATGTGTCAATGCCCAGTACCTGAGCAGCTCTGTTTGCACAGTCGAAAACCGACTCGTCCTCCGCTGTCAGACCTGCCATGACCGTCTCACGCCAAAACGGACGGCTCATGATCTTTGAGCACTGTTCCAGCAAGCGCGTTCGCCTTGCGTCCGTCCAGCCTTTGGATTCCCTGGCCTCCCAGTCGGCATGCTCGCTCGAGAGCCAGTCCTTGATCGCGCTGACCGTAATGAACTGTGGAAGAGAGCGTGCTCTGGACGCAAGCTGCTTCAGATACGCCTCCACCACTGCTGCTCCGTCATCGTAGTGGTCCATTCCGACTGGGCCGAGAAAGGACCCGAGGAGGCCCTCAATGATCTCGCCCGCGGATGTCAGAAGTCCGTCATCGATGGTTTCTTTCTCAAGGGCAGCACGCAGGCCGCCTTTGCTGGCGCAGGTATGGGCCAGATACGCATACATCACCGAGTTCCTGTAGCCTTCTCGCAGAAGCCAGTCCTTGATTCGGGGATTCTCCGTGTCGGCTAAGCGCTCCACAGTGGAGATCCGACCCCAGCCGCTGACATTCCGGGCAAGTTGCCACAGGTCGTCTTCAGCGCTCTCTGAGGTATTTGCCAGAGCGACAGCGCAGTAAAGAGTGAATTCTTCGTGGCGGCCCAGTGTCAGGAAAATGCTTCTGCTCTGCTGCCCCCGGAACAGACCGAGGATGGCGATGCCCATTTTCGTCGGCTCACGATCCGGTGATCCCGTAGCGAACGACTTGGCAAGTTTGTGCAGGCGCCGGTGATCCAAGTCGGAGGCTGTTGCGAGTGACTCAAGGAACGGATCGACCAAGTTGATGACACGGTCCTTCATCAAGTACTCGTAGACCCTCAGTTTGCTCTTCGCGGTTGACGCCTTGCAGTAAACCCGAACAAGGTCCAACAGCGCGGCTGCCTGATCTTTTGGAATTGCTCCAAGTTCGCTGCGGGAGAGCACCTGATCCGTTGCTCCTGGGGCCCATCGGAGTTCGGAGTCGCTGGCAAGGCGCTCTTCATCTGGCAAAGTCTCGCCGCCTTCGCTAAGCCCCTTCTTGCCCGGCCTGATGTGGGCCTTGATATGCTCATAGATGGATGGGTGCCTGTCCCAAGGCTTTGGGCCCTCCGGCTCCTGGGGTCCGTCTTTGCGCCGGAAGCTGCCTATCAGCCACTTGAAAAACCCCATGGCCACCACTCCTATCCACCAATAGGTTCCGGTACACCGAGATTTCCCGGATGCCAGTCGTTAACAGCCATCAGTGGCCCTGGCCCAACCGGACATTTCCCGGACGCACGCGGGGACTTCCAGTCTGCAGTCTGGGCACCTGAGTTTCATGCTTCCGGTTCTTCCTCGGGGCTTGAGGCCGGTTGCCGCTCCAGGATGTCGTTGATGAGGGCTACCAGCCAGGACTTCTCGTCCTTGCTGAGGTTCAGGTACTCCCCGAGCCTGATCTCTTTCTCGCCGGCGTCGATGCAGCAGACCTTTTCCTCGTGTGCTTCCGTCAGGCGTGCTGCGGAGCCGCGCTGAAGGCGATACCTCCGGGGCCGCCCCAACCCGAAAAGTTCTTCCTTTACCACCACTTCACCGCTGCCGATGTGGACCAGCGTGTTGCCAAAAAGGGAAAGGAGCGCCCGGAGGGCAAGGTACAGGCCGACGGCCCAGAAGAGCGCAAGGACAAGGAAGAAGACGATCCGTCCCGCCGGGGGCCCCCCCGAGCTCGCCACAGAAGGCGTGAAGAGAAAGGCCATGAACCCGTTCCAGACAGCGGCAAAACCGATTAGGAACCACTGTCGCCGCGACGGGATGTAGAGGGTCACCCGGTCAGCGCTCGGGCGTTCGACGACGATTTCGCTGTCCGGCGGCTGGCGAGGGCCTCGTTCTTCTTCCACGCTCTCTCCCGCCACCGGCGTCTCAGTGCTGAGGAAGTCGTTGATGAGCCAGCAAAGCCAGAGCTTTTCCTGGGGAGAGACGGGCCAGATGTCCAGGTCTGCCCAGAATGGGGGCTCCTGGAGCAGCCCCGCAGGCCCGCTCGCGTCGGTGGTCTGCCGCTCGACCGAGTCCGGAGATGGCAGCGGGAGCTTGTCCGTACGCTCGAAGAACAGCAACTTCCGTCTCTTTTCCACGACGCCATCGCCAAAGGTGAGCTCCAGCGGTGTGGTGAAGTACCTGAGGAGCTTGACCACAACTGCCCCGGCGCCCACCCAGACCGGAATGAGAAAGAGGGCGACGAAGGGCTCCGACCGCAGCGCCCACACCGTCAGCGCCGCCAGGCCGCCGAGAGGGATGAGCCCGACGACGGTGAGACGACTGAGGACCCTCCTGCCCCCGGGGCAGGCTGCTATCGGTGGCACAAGCACTCGAAGTTTGCCGCCCTCCTTTTGGACCTGAACATTCGAGTGAGCTGGCTTAGGCGGAGGCCCCACTTCTTCTGCGGTGACGGAAAGTTCGGGAATCTGATAGACCTGGTCGCACTCGGGGCACTTGGCCACACCCAGGTCGGCGCTGACCAGCGCACCCGTCAAAAGCCGACCGCAGAGCGGACAGGTCAGAGCCCCAGCCGCCTGGGCCGCTCCAGCCGGCTCGCCCACCCCGAGGGCTTCGTTGATGACGGAAACCAGCCAGGATTTCTCCTCCTGACTCAGGTAAAGTCCAACCACCAGGTCCTCGGTGCCTGTGCTGATGCAGCAGAGGCGGAGGGGGAGGTCCTTTGGAGCCGAAGCAAGGCCCAGGTAGAGAACGCGGGCCTTATCGCTGAGGTCAGTCAACTTCGTGAGGACGGCGCGAGCCCCCGCTGCCAACGGCCAGCGGCGCAGTCGGCCCCCTATACCGAAGAGCAGTCGCCTGCTGGTGAGCTGCCCTGCTTCCACCTCTACCCGAGTCTTGCCGAACCAGGCGAACAGCGCCCGCCACAGGAAAGCCGAGCCCACGGTCCCGAAGGCGATGACAGCCAGCGTGCGTTGAAGATTGAAAACTCTCCACGAGGTCGCAGCAAAGATGGTCACGAAGACGGCCCACCCGAGGGCCTGAGAGAGAAGAAAGGGGTTGGGAAGGGCAGGGATGTCGAGCCTGATCTGGCCGAGGCCGAGTCGATGCAGGGCGATTCGGTTCCCTGGAGGCGGGGGCAGTTCCCCGTGGGCATATCGTCCTGGCGTCCTTTCGACCGCCATGCGTGGTGCCGCTCCCGCCTCCAGCACCTCGTTGATGACGCTCACCAGCCAGGATTTCTCGTCGTCTTTCAGGGAGTCTCCGAACCTCACGTCATCGCCGGCCGTCGTGATGCAGCACTCAGAGCCGTCCTGCTCATTCTCCTTGTCTTCCTGGTCCGCGGCGCCCGGCCGCAGGCTGGCCCTCGATTCTGGTTCGAGGGGGTAGCGCTGGGGTCTGCCCAGACCGAAGAGCTCCTTTTTCACCGCGACCTCGCCGCCGCCGACGTGTATCAGCGTCTTGCCAACGACGGAAAAAAGAGC
>CBDVDV010000097.1:0-13352 GCA_965372835.1 uncultured bacterium
CCTCGCCGGGCCATCGCCTGTTCGAGGGATTCCTCCGAGTCGACCCCATGAAGCTGATAGATGTCGATCGTATCTGTCCGCAGGCGCCTCAGGCTCTCCTCCAGGTGCTGGGTGAAGGACCTGCCGTCGCGGGCACCGCTCTTACTGGCAAGAACCAGCCCCCAGCGCCTGCCCCGGAGCGCGGCGCCGATCTTCTCCTCGCTGTCGAAGTAGCTGTGCGCAGTCTCCAGAAAGCTGATCCCCAGGTCAATGGCCGTGTGGATCACAGTTGCCGTCTCCGCCTTGGTGATCTTGGAGAACTGGATGCCTCCAAGTCCCAGAGCAGAAACGCGAATCCCACTTCTTCCGAGAACGACCATGCGCATGTGCCGTGCCTCCTCGAAGCAACCGCTATCTCTGCAGGTATACGTCGTCACGATTGAGGCAGCCCCCGGCTCCTCGTCCGTCCTCCTTCACCTTGCCCACCCGCTCCCTGACCAGTTCCTTGGCTTTCTGCCCCTACGGTTCCTCCGGTGTCATGTTGGTGCGGATCAACAGAAAAGGACGGCAAGATTCGTCGGGGAACTCACGCGCGCAGAACTCGATAAAGTGTCCCATCATATGGTTGTCGTTCCTGCAGGGCTCGGCGGTGATGGCCCGGAGTTCCAGGTTCACGACCCCAGCGCCCCGCAACTGTCCGCGGACGTAATCCGTGACGTCGAAGGCAAACCACTTGGTCGGAAAGTAGTAGAGGCCACCTTCGACGATCAGTTGCGCGGTGTGAAGTGGAGGCTGGCTCAACCAGTTGACGCTGTTCTCCTGCCAAGCCCCGTGGCGGTCGTCGAGGGCGTAGATGCGCAGTGGCGGCACGTAAGGCTTCCCCCAGCGGCCGGCGTTCTTGTGGCAGAGCCAGAGCTCAGCCCGGCGGACGTCAGCCGCCCGAAGTCCGGGCACGTCGGCAAGCTCAAACCGCATCAACGCCCTCTCCTCCCAGAAGGAAGTGTCGTAGTGGTGGACGCCGAAGGTCGAACTCGCACCACGGTTGGCGGTCGGCGTGGGTTCGCCCCCGCCCGAACGAGCGCTGATCGATGCGTCCGCAACCGGGGCCACGCGCAGCCCGTCGGCTGGGGGTTGAAGCGTCAGGATCTCTTGCCGGAACAACTCACCACAGAAAGGACAGAGGTTGGCGCGGTGGTCGGTGAGCGTCCGATGGCAGGCGGGGCAGGGCCTTCCCCCTGGCGCCTTGGGTGCCACACCCGCCCCCTCCTGCGACGTCACAAGGCTCAGTCCATGGAGGATGATGGTCAGGTTGCCCTTCGAAGGCTTGGCGGAAAGACCCAACTGGCGAATGTCGGTGAAGTCGAGGTCGCGCCGACCGTCCCTGGTCGTCCACGGTTCTGCGAGGGACACGGTGACGACCTGCTCACCCGGTGGCACTTCAACGGTGCGTTCGGCCACCTGGCCCGTGAAGTAGTCAGTCTTGGCCAGGGCTACGGTATTGAGGTCGGCCAGGAGGATGGTCACCGGGGCGGCTTCGCCCCCTGGGTTCGTCACCTCGAGCTGAAGATGCTCGTAGCCGGACCACCGGTTCAGTACGTCAGCCCGCTGAAGGGGGATTGTCTCGCCGCGCGGCACAGGCCACCAGAGCTGGCCGTCGGCTTCGAAGCGGGCCTGCAGGCCGCCGCCGTCTGGAACCATGGTAGCCTCAACACTCTGGTCGGCCCGCCACTGTTGAAGTTGCTCGGGCGTGCGCAAGGTAGTAAGCTGGCGCCGCCAGCGCACGATTCTCAGGTCGGCGATGTAGATGGGCCCGGGCTGCGGTGCGTCAAATCCGAAGACCCACATGGTCACCTCGGCCGGCCTGAGTTTGAACTCGTCGCGCTTGAACGCCGTAAAGGGCAGTTCCACCTGGTTCGGCCCCGGCTGCAGCGTCACGGGGACCCCGATGGAGGCGACCTGCCCGTCGGCCTGCCGGCTCTTTATGGTGAAGCGGAAGCCAACCGCCTCCTCGGCCTCGTTGTAGGCCCAAAAGGCCACCCGGTCGAAGTCGCTCCAGTTGCCCCAGTTGGCTGTTCTCAGCATCCGGTAGGCACCCGACCACCCTGGTCCCTTGACCAGCAGCTTCATGCACATTCGGGCTCCTGGAGGGACGTGTTCCTTGGACAGCACGGCCTCCAGGTTCTTGTTGTCGTAACAGAGCTCGCCTTGATCTATCTCCAGTATCCTGATGGAGTCGGACCAGAGTCGACTACCAGGCAACAGCAGTGATAGCGCCACGAGGAGAGCATGAAGCGTCTGCCGCGACATCTGTTTCCTCCTTCCGATATCTCCCAGGTCAACGTCGCCACGAGCCCGTTGCCACGACTTACAGCCCCGACCGGCCCGGCCTCAGGCCGACGAGCGACCGCGGCGGAGGGCACGCCCGACTAACACTCCCGTGTGCTGCCCGCGATCCACGACAACCCGGCCGTTGACGATCACGTACTCGATGCCGATGGGAAACTGCTTGGGCTGGGTCCGGGTCGCCGGAGCCTTGACCGTCTGAGCGTCGAACACCACCAGGTCAGCCTTGAACCCGTCGCGCAGAAGACCCCGGTCCGTAAGGCCCAGCCGCTCTGCGGGAAAGGAGGTCATCTTGCGAATGGCCTCGGGAAGGGAGAGGAAGCCTTCCTCACGCACGTAGTCGCCCAGAATCATCGGGAAGGCGCCGTAGCTGCGGGGGCTGGGGGACTCTCCGATGAGAAGGGCATCGCTTCCCACCATGGAGAGCGGATGGCTGACGAACTTCGGGAGCGTCATCGCGTTCACGCCGGCCCACACGCAGGAGACCTGGAGGTCTTCAGCCAGCAAGAGATCGCAGATCGCGTCGACCACGTCCTTACCCATCATCTCAGCCACCTTGGCCATCGAGCGTCCTTCGTAGGCCTGGTGCTCCGGACGCTTGAGGTGGGTGATCCACAGGTCGTGCCAACTCGGCGCCCGGGGTCGGATCTCCTTCCGCATCCGGCTGCGAGCCTCTGAAGAGCGGAGCACCTCCTTGAGGCGGTCGGGACCGCCGTCGTGCGCCCACTGGGGCATGAGGATCAGCAGGCGGGTGCTGCTGTAGGCGTAGGGGTAGCAGTCAAAGGTGACGTCGATACCCTCATCCCGGGCATCCTCGAGGAGGGCGAGCATCTGGCTCGCTCCGCCTGGGGCCGTCGAAGACTGATAGAAGTGAGTGATGTGGGTGGTGACTCCGCTCTGGCGAGCGATCTCCAGGGCTTCCCGGAACGGATCCAAGAAGCGATCACCCAACCCGTAGCGGACGTGGGTGTGGTAAATGCCCCCCAGCGCTGCGACCTCCCGGCACAGAGCGACCAGCTCGGCCGTATCCGCGTAGCTCCCCGGAGGGTAATCCAGGCCCGTCGACAGGCCAAAGGCCCCATCCTCTATCCCGCCGCGCACGAGGGACTTCATGTTCTGGAGTTCGCGGGGCGTCGGCGGGCGATAGTCCCAGCCCATGGCGCAGATGCGCACGGGCGAGTTCCCGAGCAAGTAGACGACGTTGACCGCTACCCGCCCTTCGAACTGTTCCAGATACTGCTCGACCGTCGACCATCGACCCGGAAGGACCGGACAACCGTCCAGCCCTGAGTTGAGTTCGACGAAACGCTGGAAGTCCGCGGGGTCGTGGAACGGCGCGTAGGAGCACCCGTCGACGCCGATCACTTCGGTCGTGACGCCTTGGCGCACCTTAGGCTCGTGGTGTGGCTCGGCGAGCATCACCAGCCCCGAATGGGCGTGCATGTCGATGAAGCCCGGACATACCACGTGCCCCGTGGCGTCGATCACCCGGCGCGCCTTCACACCGGCCAGATCGCCGCGGAGGATGACCAGACGTTCGTCCTCGACACCCACAGCGCCATGGAAGCCTGGGTTGCCGCTGCCGTCTACGATGAGGCCACCCCACACCAGGAGATCCAGCATGCGTTACCTCCGATTGCCATCATGTCGACCGTCGGGCCGTGAGGGGGCGCTCGGTTTCAGCGCATTGATTCCCACGAGACCCTCCATAGCCGGCGTTGCTCGCGTAACTTGGCCACATCTGCCGCAGCCTGTCGTCCGACCTCGAGACGCCCTCTATCCCGCCGTTTCAGACTGGGACTGTTCGCACATCTCCTTCAGCCTCTCCGGCAGATGCCTGGGCGGTCGGGGCACAGGACAGATGCGGGCGCAGTCTCCACGGATGGGCGAGTCGGGCTTTCCTTCCCGTCGTCTTCGGCACAAGGTCGGGTCGGTCCGAGCCGGTGTGTCAATGAATATTCTGCTCTTGTCATCCTCTTCGACGGATCGATAGTCAGAAACTGACGGGTCGTCCCTCAGGGTGATGCAGCTCATGATGCAGGCCTTGAGGCAGAGCTGACACTCGTCCCGCAGGCATATCGGTTCGGTGACCAAGGGATCGGGTACCAGCTCAGCCTCGGTGACAATGGAGTTGAAGCGCTGGCGAGGTCCAAACTCCCTGGTCAGGACCAGGTTGTTGTAGCCAAACTCACCCAAGCCCGCTCTGGTGGCCGCATGCCGGTGCGAGAACGGCCCCGAGGTGTAGCGGAAAGGAGAGTGTTTCCTGGCCCACTCTCCCGATGGACCTTCCCAGATTTCCAGATCGCTCATGCCTTCGATGTGGGGGTGTAGTCCAGTGGTGGGAAAGATCATCGCGTCGTAGCCTTGAGCAAGCAGATACTGGCCCACAATCTGGCCAATGAACTCCAGCATATAGTCATGTACGACGTGGCCCACACGGTTGTAGAACACCTCCAGGTACGAATACTTGGCGTGCTCCGGAACCATCTCCAGCTCCCGGTCAGCCAGGACGGCAGGAGCATCCATGACCGGGTTCAGAATTGGCTGTGCAATCGAGATGACCGACTTCGCCTCAGGCAGAAAGTCCCTCGGGTGCTGACCCCTGGGAGCGGCATCGTAGAGGGGCGGCCCCGGGTCAAAACGGTCCACCGAAGCGACTCCCACCAGCACCGCACCTTGGCCTCTTGCCAGATGTTTGACGGATTCAGTGAGTTTGTCCGTATCCTGTCTCTTGGTCACTTTGGGCCCTCTCCTGCGCACGGAATATGTCTCGATGGTCGCACGACCGCAGTACAACGAACTTAGCTCCTCGCCGCCGGTGGCGAGATGGAAAAGGCATTGATGGCATCGAACATGGCCGTGATGTTCTCGGGGGGTACGTCGGCCATGATGTTGTGAACCTGCTGGAACACAAAGCCTCCTCCTGGGGACAGGAGACGAGCCTGCTCTTGCACATGCTCCTTGATGAGGAGGGGTGTTCCCAAGGGCAGGACAGACTGCGTATCGCACCCCCCTCCCCAGAAGACGATGTCCTGGGCGAACTCCTGCTTCAGCCGGTGTGGCTCCATCCCGGCAGCTGATGTCTGGACCGGGTTGATAGCGTCGAGGCCCGCTTCAATGAGGCTGGGCATCAACTCGTGGATGCTTCCGCAGCAGTGCAGCATCACCTTGGCCTCTGACAACTCCCTGGCCCGCTGCCACAGCACGGCATGACGCGGTCTGAGGAACTGGTCGTACATGCGCCTGGAGATCTGGGGCCCGGTCTGCATGCCCAGGTCATCGCCGAACACGATGACGTCGATGTACCTTCCCACCGCCGAGAGGAACTTCTCCAAGTTAGCCAGGTGTATCTCTGTCAGCCGATCGAAGAACCGGTGCATCCTCGAAGGTTCTGTGGCCAGGAGACAGAAGTAGTTCTCCATTCCGTAGCACCACTGTCCCAGCTCGTGGAGGCTGCCGCCGAAGAGCCCCACGATCGCCCGGTCGGTGGCTTCCCGCAGTTCCCGAGCTCCAAACTCCAGTCCCCGCAGGCCCTCCTCATCGAACCCCAGAGGAGCCGGAGGACTACCCACCGCACACCACATGATCCTGCCCAGGGCTTCGTCGAGTCGGTCGAGGTCCTCAGCCCTGGGATGCTGCCACGGGAAGCAGATCTGCTCGAAGTAAAGACAGCCTTGCCGCTGAACGGCAATGGGTGTGCCGTCGGAGGCCAAGATGTACCAGTCACCGTCCTCCTCAGAGAGGTGCACGAAGGCAGGTATTCTGCAGGGGGTCCCATCGGGGAGCTCCCACTCCTTCCAGTACGATTCCTCCTGAGCGAAGCCCCGCCCAAGTTCGACCACGTCTACCTGGAACCTGTCCAGCACCTCGGGCTCGACAACGGCCAGTTGCTGGACGAGGTCATAGACGTAGATGTCGCCGGTGGTGATGCCCAGGTGTTCTTTCAGCTTGGCGTAGGCGATGGCCATGATGCCCGAGGAACGGTGTCCCGAGAAGTCTACGGGCACCTTATCAGGTTCCCGGTGCTCCAGGGCCGCCATGACCCTCTCTTTGGACGTCATGGGTCCTTCCTCGGGTGGCCTGCAGGAGAACTACAAGTTCAGACAGACCAACTTTTGGGCGAGGCCCTTGCGCCCCCCCCATCTCTTGTTGCGCTTCGGCAGCTGCCCCCAGCGTAAGGCAAACTCGAGGAGGAGTTCGCGTTCGCCAAATATAGCAAAAGGACTCACTACCCGGATTTCCTCGATAGAGTTAGCATTCAAGCTATTGTGTGGTAGTCTAATGGCGGGATGACGCCATTTCCAGGGAATTGCAGTTGCTAAACCTGGGGAAGCTCATCCCGACGAGGAACATGCAGAGAACGCCCACGGTCAGCATCTGCACAAGAATCACTCTCACGTCCTTTCCTTCTTGCACACGGTCGTGCGACGACTCCTGTGTTTGTCCGGTGACGGTCCTGCGTCTCATTCTACCTGGCACGGCTGCCTTGGGAACCTTCCGTCTGGGGCGAAGGGCCCGCCTTCTCCACGGGACCGATCCGCTGGGTGGCGACCGCCAGCTCGTCAACCCACAGAGCCTGGGCGTGGGGCAGCAAACCGCTGCCGAAGTAGGGCACCAGGAGGAACTGATTGAACTTCATGTCGGGGAAGTACGGAAAGAGTGGCGCTCACCCCACCAGCCTCAGTTCAGTGACATCGCCCCCGAGCACGGCTGTGCCGGTCCTCCGGTTTGCACCCGCAGAGAGAGTCTTGACAGGCCACGTCGCGACGATAGGATTACGGTACGACCGTCGAGGGCGGCTTTGGAGGAGGCATGCCATGAGTAGTCCCCATTGTGACTTCTGCGGCGTCAGGTTTCGGGCATTCGGGAAACACCCCGCGAGACCTCAGCCAGGCGACTGTGGAGGATACTATCTTTGCGCCGAATGTGCGCAAGAATGGCGGGAAGGCGGTCGGCTCCAGTTTCTCACGCAAGGTGGAAAGCCTCGGGAGCTCTTTCGCCTTGACAAAGCAACCGTAGAGCTCCCGAATGCTATGCATCGGGGGCCGCTCATCTTCTTTGACAAAGCTGTCGTGTTCCTTGCGCAGTCTACGGAAACCAAAGCTGATCAGGGCCGGGCGATCTCCATTGGTGCCATGCTCGGTGGGGGGGTCGGCGCGGTACTTACTGCGGGCCTAGCGTCGAGGCTTCACAAGACAAAGACGACGATGTTGCCTGCGACAGATTCGGTTGAGGAAACCCTGAAGCTTGCGCACTTCCTGTTGGTGATGAAACGAAAGGACATCGAGTCGGTGGGCTTCAGTTGGTGGGCTAATGGCTTTTATATCAAGATGCCTTCGATAAAGTATACAGCCATCCAAGTAAGCAAGGAGGCGTATGAGCAACACCGCCAACGGATAGACCGCTACCTCGCAGGCCAAGAGCAATCCGACCAACGAGCAACCAGGATCTCCGTACAGTGTCCCGGCTGCAAGAGTAGGCTCAAGGTCAGACAGGAGATGGCGGGCAGGAAGGGCAAATGTCCGAAATGTGGGACGGTTGTTGAAGTCCCCTCGGCCGAGTGACGGGGTGAAGAGGGGGCTTCACCCCACCAGCCTCAGTTCGATGACATCTCTCCCGAGCACGGGTGTGCCGGTCCTCCGGCACCAGTCCTTCTGTTTCTGTTCTTTCTCCGAGTGTGCCACGGCCGGTCTTGTCCGGCCGTGCGTTGGCGCCCTGCTTTACCTTGACACACCCCGAGCGGGCGGTTCTGCCTTTCATTCCACGCGTGCTGGCTGCCGAGAGAATGGTAGCCAGAAAGGTCGCCATGGGGCCCTCAATCCCTGAATGCATCTCGATCATGGGACAACTTCGTGCAGCCGAGGCAGGCCCTGCTTTCGGTGGGGACAGGCAAAAAAAAGACCGCCGCCGTGTCCCTTCTCACGGCAGCGGTCAGGGTCAGTTCAGGGTCAGCCCGCGTCGGCGGGCTCGACTACCTTCGTGACGTTGGTCGCGCGCAGGCCTTTCTCACCTTGCTCTGTCCCGAATTCCACGACATCGTTTTCCGCCAGGGTTTTGAAGCCCTCCCCCTGAATCGCGGAATGATGCACGAACACGTCCTTGCTTCCGTCGTCCGGGGTGATGAATCCAAACCCCTTCTGGTCATTGAACCACTTCACCGTTCCTTTGGTCATCTACAACGTCTCCTCAACGTGTACGGCCCAGGCGCGATTGGGTCGCACGTCGGACCGCTACAGTGCGGTCCACCAGCCGTGAGAGCCATTCGTCAACTGAGCGGTAAGGCCGGGCCCATATGTACGCAGTCCGAGCGTCACTGGGAAAGGCTGCTTGAAAGGTAAGGGAACAGGATGCCACGAAAGCGCCGGGTGGGGGAAATGCTACTGAGGCAAAAAGCGGTGAAAATCCTCAGGCCGCGCCGAATACGGAGTGAAACCGGCACGGACCATCCATCCAACGAGCGAACCTCGCATCCACCTCTACAGAACAGTCTCCTTCGCAGTCCTCTCAGGCCACAGCGACCTTTTCAGGCCAGCCTACCAACAGGCACTCTATACCGCCCTGCCATCCATGTCAAGCAAAAAACAGGACAAATCCGAGGCGCGAGAACATCTGGTGAATGCCCGATGCAGGGCTCGTGGAGCCGTCGGTAACTCCAACCAGGCGGTGGTCCCTTCAGGCCCGCAGTCGCCCGCCGCCAGGGCCCCCGACGGCTGGGCCTCACGCCACCGGCCTCAGTTCGATGACATCTTCTCCGCGAGGGATGTCTCGGTCCTCCGGCACCAGTCCTTCTGTTTCTCTTCTTTCTCCGAGTGTGCCACGGCCGGTCTTGTCCGGCCGTGCGTTGGCGCCCTGCTTTACCTTGACACACCCCGAGCGGGTGGCAGGATGGGGGCGGCCGATGCCACAACTTCAGTGCAGGAGGAGAGGGGGGCGAGAAAGCGGTGAATCTACTGGGCAGCCCCTATCGTCATTCGTATAGTCAAGGGGTGGAGCCTGGGGTTGAGTCGCTGGCAGGGGGACGCGGGGCATGAAACTGCAGTGTCCGGACTGCGGAGCGGAAATCCCGGCTGAGAACGTGCCGCTTGAGGGTGGGCAAGCGCTCTGTCTGCGCTGTGATCGTCACTTCCCGCTCGCCCAACTCCTCCCCGAAGGAAGAGCGGAAGAAGACCTTCACCAGCCCCGCGACAGCAAACTCGTCGTCGAGCGCCCGGCCGCTGAGCAGGTGACCGTCTACGTCCCATCGGTGCGAGACTGGTCGCTTGTCGTCTTTGCCGCTGTCTGGAACGGGTTCATGGTCTTTGTCACTGCGCATCTTCTGGCGAGTCCGGACGCGCCCTTGATCGGACGGATCATTGCCTGCCTTCTTGTCCTCACGCCCTTCTGGGCGGCCGGTCTGTGGCTTGCCGTCGGGGCGCTCTTCTCCCTTTTCGGCAGAACACGGGTGCACATCGGCAACGGTGAAGTAGTGGTGAAGAAGGAACTTTCCGGGCTGGGGCGGGCCCGGAGGTACCGCCTTAAGCCGGGCTCCGCAGCACGCCTGACACGAGTGCGCGGGGAACGCAACGGTTACGTCTGGCGTATCGACACGGTCGCGAGAGAGCTCTGGTTCAGCCTGTATCTGACCAAGGACGAGAAGTCCTGGCTGGTGAACGTCATCAATGACGTCCTGCACCGACAGCCCGTACGGAAAGGGGAAGAAGTCCTTCAGCAGCCCCGGGACAGTAGAATCGGCGTTGAACGCCCCCTTCCCGGCCAGGCGACCTTGTACATCCCCTCCAAAACGAACAGGGGCATCCTCGCCTTCGCTATTGGTTGGCTCGGGTTCGCGGCCCTCTGGACCGGGGGGGGAATCGCCGGGGACTGGTTCAACGGGAACATGCTCCTTATGGTCGGCTTCCTGGCGGCTTTCTGGGCCATAGGTCTTTACCTCCTCACCGTGGCTCTCTTTTCCATTTTCGGCAGGACGCTGGTGCACGTTGACGGCAGCCAACTGGTAGTGAAGCGCGAACTGTTCGGGCTCGGGCGTGTCCGCCGGTACCAGCTCAGCCCCGAGACCTCGGCCAGTGTGGGGGTTGCGTACCAGCAGTTTGGCAAGCCTGTCTACGCCTGTACCGTCGACGCGAAGGACGAGGAGGTCCAGTTCGGTTCCTTCCTGAGCGACGAGGACAAGGGCTGGGTGGTGGCCGTCATCGACGACGTTCTGCACCGACAGGCAGTCCCGACCTCCGACGAAGGAAAGGCACCGGATAGACCGACACAGAAGACACTGGACCCGGATGCTGACCTTCGGTTGGTCTCCGGCTTGGTCTGGCCAGCTAAGCCGGGAGCCGGGCGGAAACACACTCTTGTCGAGCGCCTTACCGAGTTGGGCGAGGCGCGCGAAACCGTGCTGACAAAGAGGCAGTATGACGAGTGGCGCCGGGGTATCTTGGATGAGCTTGGGAGCTATCCTCGGATGCCCATCGCCATCCAGGTCACATTCTCCGTCGCCTGCGCGGCGCTCGTAGCATTGATCGTGTTCGGGGTTCTCAAGGGCCACGATGCTGCGATTTGGGGTGGGGCCGCGGGACTTCTGGCTGGTGTGTTGATGTGGCTCAGGTCGGCCCACGATTACGCGGCCAAACGCCGTTTGAGCCGCGCGGACCGGCTGGCAGCGCTCGACGAACTCGTCGCAAGAGACCTTGTGACCTCTGACGAGGCGGTTCTGCTACGTACCCGAATTGAGTCGCTTTTCCAAGGCAACGACGCAGCGTAATCCGTGGCTGCATCTGACGTGGCCGGTCCTCCGGCACCAGGAAGCCCTGGAACCCGCCGTTCCGGGGCAGGTGAGCACTCCCGGCAGGTGAATAGACTTCGACAGACTGGGGGAGGAGGCAAAAGCAGGGGTGACCGGGCAATGAATGGCTGGAGCGGCATCAATATGGGGAATGTCGGGCAACGAGGAGTTTGACGGTCGTGACCTCGGCGGCTATGATCTCAGCCCAATAGGTGACCGTCGTGTGGACAACGCCCAAATGCAAAAGCCCGGAATCGTAAGTTATGTCCTTTGAATCATGCCACATCGAGTATGACCTGAGCCGCCGACAGCGTCTCGCTGTCCATCTCGACCGCTGGGTGCCTTGCCTTCCCGGGCTCGTGCTTGTCGTTGGCGGTTCGATAGTGTTGATCGCCGCCCTTGCGTGCGCGGTGTCGCGGTGGTTCCGCTTGCTGTGGGTTGTCCCCCTCTTGTTTGCGGTCGGCCAGTTCTGGGGGTTCCTCAGGGGCCTGGTCAACGTTGTCTTCGTTCCTCTCCAACACATGGACATTATTGTCGAGGAAACGGCGCTCGGGTTCATGGCAAGGGGCGAGCGCTTCTGGGTCTTTCTCGATGGCATCAAGCGCATCGAGAAACACAGCCAAGACATCTGGACCATCGTCCATCGTAACGGGACCGTCATCAACATCCCCATCGCTGCCATAGATGAGCGTTACATTGACCACATGCGAACCATAGCGGAAAAAAGGAAGACGCCAGAGGGCGTCCAAGCCGTAATTGAGCGAGGGCGCCGAATCGCGGAGATTGAGGCGATGGAGAGGCAGAAGAGGAAGGAGACGAGGAGGCAGAAGAGCAAGGAAGAGGGAAAGACATAACAAGCCCGTCCAGGTCCTGTTTCGCGTCACGTTCGGGGCGGCGGCCCAGTAGTGTTGACCCTCACCCCACCAGCCTCAGTTCGACGACATCTCTCCCGACCAGGGGGGTGTCGGTCCTCCGGCACCGCCTCTTTCATTCCGCCAACGGTTTCAATGGCGAGTGAGGGCAGCCTTGACACACCCCGAGCGGGCGGTAGGATGGCGACGGTTTGAGGGAGCAACGGTTCACGAGGGCAGTGGCGCGAAACGGGTCTAAGATGCGGAAACTCGGCCTGATGGCGCTGGTACTGGGCTCCGGGTTGGTGATGGTCGCTAACCTGGTGGCTGCGGAGGAGAGGACGATGCAGTGGCCGCCCACGTTCGTACATGCCAAAGTTGCCACGAGCCCCGGTGGATACCATGCCACCACGCGGGGCACCATCCGACTGGTGTTCCCACACCAGGGCAAATGGCTGGTCTTCCGCGGACGTCCGGATACCTACCACTTCTCCCAGGACGGCGTCACCTGGACGGCTACCGAAGCGCCGCAGGCCGGTCGATCGCACCTGATCATCGGCGACACCATCTACAGCCGCTACGACGTGCTCCTGGAGGGCGACCCGGCGTGGAAGTTCGACCATTTCATCACCCGGGGAACCATATCCGGGAACACTATCCGCTGGGAGGAACCCGTCAAACTGGACCTTCGCCTCAGTTACTACGCCGACCTTCAGCAGGACGCCAAGGGCTGTTTCACCATGACCGGTCGAGCGGCCATCAGGGATGAAGGAGGTGGGGTCAAAGGGGTGGAACTGCTCTGGAGCCGAAGCGCAAGGCCCGAGGACATTACCGAGTGGGAGCCCGAGGTGCGCTTTGTCCCCTTCCTGAGCGACATGAAAGCCAGCGAAGCCCACGAGAACCTCGCCCTCAACGAAGGTGGGAGTTACGTCCTCGGTATGCTGAGCGTCGAGGGCGTGGGAAAACTCTACGGCCGGCTTTTTGACGGTGAGAACTGGTCTGAGCCGGTTCTGCTCTCGTCGAAGATGTCCCTGGTGCGGGGGACGGACAGGCGGATGTCGGCCGTGTTTGACCCCGCGGCCGAGGTGATCCACCTGGGTTACGTCGAGGGCGCCGGCACCCTTTGGTACCGTAGGTGTACCAGGCCGTACCGGCCTGAGAACTGGTCTGAGCCGGTGCAGTTGCAGCCGTTCAGGACCTTCACGGCGGTGTTGAGCCTGGACACCTCACATCGGCCGGCCTACGTCCACGTTCTGTTCGGCAAGACGCTCTTCGAGGACGCGAACGACCTGCGGAATACCTATGGAGAACTGTATCTGCAACGCTTCGAAGGGGAATCGTGGAGCGAACCCATCCTGGTGAGCCAACCGGGCACCGAGGACAACTGGTATCCCAACATGAAC
>CBDVDV010000098.1:0-13285 GCA_965372835.1 uncultured bacterium
ATCTTCGGCACCTCATCGCAAGGGCCCTCCCACATGAGTTGGTTTGGTCTCCGACCTCTTCGATTCGGTACTCGTCCTCTATGGGATTAGACGCCCAGGGCGGGGAAAAGTTTCCATCTCGTTCGGACCCCATGCCGACGCGCCCGATGGTCAGGGCAGGCGCTGTCGGGGGGCGACGTACTCCTCGTCCGTGCCGAGGGAGCGGAGGAACTCGACGTACTGCTCAAGGAGCCCTTCGGCAACGTCTCGCTTCTGCGGATAGACGTCGGCCTGCTGGCCGGGGTCGTCGGAGAGGTGAAAGAGCATGGGCTCGCCTGCGCCACCAAGTTCGGGCTTCTCGTAGCGGGCCACGCTGTCCACGGTGGCCGCCACCGCCGGTTTGGAGATGTCAAGTTCGCTGCCGGCATAGAGAAAACTCCACTCGGGGGTGGAGATGGCGCTCCAGCGACGGGCGCCGCCGCCGTGAATGATGGAACTGGAGGAGACGGCGAACTCCCGGTGCTCCTCCGTCTCACCCCGCAGGACGGGCAGGAAACTTAGGCCCTGCACCGTTTCGGGGGGCTGGACGCCCGCTAAGTCGTAGATTGTGGCGGTGATGTCAGCGGGCTGCACCAGGGCGTCGCTCCGTCGGTCGGCCTCCAGCCCGGGCACCCGGACGATGAGGGGAATGCGGGCAATCTCCTCCCACAGGGGCACGTGGGTCGAATAGCCCTCGGTGATGATGGACTTGCCCATCAGCCCGTGCTCGCCGTGACAGAAGCCGTGGTCCGTGGTGAAGATGACGGCAGTGGAGTCGCCGAGGCCCAACTCGTCGATGCGTCGGAGCAGCCTTCCCACCCAGGCATCGACCATGGTGACCTCGCCGGCGTATAGGGCGCGGACGTGTTTCAGTTCCTCGGCGGAGAGGAAGTCGCAGGGGGCGTAGCAGGGGTAGATGACTTCCTCGCCCTGGTAGCCGGGGTCGTAGAGGTCGGTGTAGTGTCCGGGCGGGTCCCAGGGCTCGTGGGGGTCGAAGGTATCGACGTAGAGGAAGAAGGGCCCTTCCCGGGCGTTCTCTTCGAGCCAGTCCATCCCCGCGCGCATGGTCCGGGGTGCGAAATAGTCCTCCTCGCGGGTGCGGCCGTGGACGTTGCGCAGGTACTGCTTGACGGTGTGGTCGGGGCTGCGGAGTTTCTCCGGGGCGCAGGGCAGTTCCGGGTCGCGGGGGTAGGTCTGCCAGCGGTCGTTTTCCTGCCCGCGAATCCATTCGAACCCACCGAAGCCGCGCTGGAAGTTGTAGCCGTGCTGGAGGATGTGGGGCGTGTCGGCCACCATCATGGTGGTGAAGCCGGATTTCGAGAGCGTCTCGGAGACCACCACCTCCTTATCGGGCAGTCGACTCCACTCGAAGTAGGTGAAGGTGAATCGGCCGGTCATGATGTCACAGCGGTGGGGTACGGTGGGAAAACTTCCCGTGTAGGCCCGGTCAAAGACCATTCCCTCCCTGGCCAGTTGGTCCAGGTTGGGCGTGTGAATCCACCCGTTGCCATAGCACCTTAGATGGTCGCGCCTGAAGGTGTCCGAGATGATAAGAATGACGTTCACGCCCTGCCTCCGTTCTTTCCATTGAGCTTACGCCGGTTACGTAGGGGCCGTCGGGAGTGCTACTTGCTGCTCCCCTCAGGAAGCTCGGGGCCTGAGCCTGTCGAAGGCAGGTCCACGTCGATGCCCGCCTCCCTCAACCACCTCTCGATAACCTCATCATACGCATGAAGATCGTAGATGAGGATGTCCTTGCCAGCACAGCAGGCCAACTTTCGCCCGTCAGGGCTGAAAGCAGGGATAGGGAGGCAGGGCCCAAATCTCCCGAGGCTCACAGCTATGATTGCCCTACCCACTGATACATCCCAAAACGTAACGAGTACCTCGACCTTCCTATCCGGCTCACTCTCTGCATCCCACCCGCCGATCAATTCTCCCAAACTTCCCACAGCCAGGGTCGTGCCATCCGGGCTAAAGGCAAGGTGGACCACCCAGCCAGCATGCCCTACGAGGGTGCGTCGTTCTTCCCCCGTAGCCACCTCCCAAAGCTTGATGGTGCTGTGGCCTATATTGTCGATGCTTCCTGAGCCCAGGGTCTTGCCATCCGGACTGAAGGCAACGGCGCGAACCCGGGCGCCATGCCCGGTCAGTGTGTGAAGTTCTCTCCCCGTAGCTACATCCCAGAGCTTCACCGTCTCGTCCGAACTCCCCGAAGCTAAGGTCTTTCCATCCGGGCTAAAGGCAACGGAGGGCACACTGTTCGTGTGGCCGGTGAGCGTGGAAAGTTCCCTGCCCGCCGCCACCTCCCAGAGCTTGATGGTGCCCGGCCCGCCTGCTGAAGCCAGGCTCTTGCCATCGGGACTGAAGGCAACGGAGAAGACCGCAAACGGGCTAGAAGAACCGGCACCATGAATATGGCGGCCGAGGGTGCGGAGTTCGGTACCCCTAACTACATCCCATAGCTTGATGGTACTATCGCCGCCTGCCGAAGCCAGTAGCCTGCCATCGGGACTGAAGGCAACAGACCAAACCGCTTCAGTGTGCGCGTTGAGGACGGCGAGTTCGGTCGCTGATGCTACATCCCAGAGCTTGACAGTCTTGTCTAAGCCTGCCGACGCCAACGTGGCGCCGTCCGGGCTGAAGGCAACGGAGTAAACCGACCCAGTGTGCCCGGCAAGCGGGCGGAGGTCCCTTCCCGCAACTACCTTCCACAGCTTGATGGTGTGGTCGTCGCTTCCCGAAGCCAGGGTCTGGCCATCGGGGCTGAAGGCAACCGAATACACGGGGCCAGTATGTGCGACCAGCGTACGGAGTTCCCTCCCCGTGGCTACCTCCCACAGCTTGATGGTATTGTCCGCGCTTCCTGAAGCCAGGGTTTTACCGTCCGGGCTGAAGGCAACGGAGACCACCCCGACCGGGTCAAACACACCGGGAACACGAGTATGCCCTGCCAGCGTGCGAAGTTCTCTCCCCGTAGCTACCTCCCAGAGCTTGATGGTGCTGTCGTCGCTTGCCGAGGCCAGGATCTTGCCATCGGGACCGAAGGCAACGGGGTACACCTCGTCAGCATGTCCGGCGAGGGTCCGGAGTTCTCTCCCCGTCGCAACCTCCCAGAGCTTGACGGTCTTGTCCATGCTTCCCGAAGCTAAGGTCTTGCCATCGGGGCTGAAGGCAACGGAGTAAACCGACCCGGTGTGCCCGGCCAGCGTGCGCACTTCTTCGCCGGTAGCCACATCCCAGAGCTTGATGGTCTGGTCCGAGCTTCCCGAAGCCAGGGTCTTGCCATCAGGAGTAAAGGCAAGCGAGTACACGCACGCAGTGTGTCCGGCAAGCGTGCGCAGTTCTCTCCCCGAAGCTACATCCCAGAGCTTGATGGTCTTGTCCGCGCTTCCCGACGCGAGGGTCTCGCCATCGGGACTGAAAGCAACGGAGACCACCGCCCTCGTGCTAAGAAAATCGCGAGCAGGACTATGCCCGGCCAGTGTACAGCGTTCTTTGCCTGTGGCCACATCCCAGAGCTTGATAGTGTTGTCGTCACTTGCCGAGGCCACGGTCTTGCCATCCGGGCTGAAGGCAACGGATAACACCCCCCGAATGTGTCCTCGCAACGTAGTCAGGGGGTGGTCAGAATACAGGCTTGCGAGACGCCAAAGCGAGAGGCGGGTGGCGTGGTCGTGTCTGATGGAGGCAGCCTGCTTGAGCCTGTCCAGAGCAAAACTGTAACTTCGAGCCTGCACAAAGGCGCGGGCCTCACTAAGAAGGCGCCAGCGCTCCTCCTCGCGCTTGGCAGCAGCTTCAGCCTCCTTCGCCTGGCGTTCCGCCTCGGCGCGGCGCTTCTCCGCTTCAGCACGGAGGCGCTCTTGCTCAGCCAGTCGCTCTTGCTCCTCTGCGCGGCGCCTCTCAGCCTCGGCCTGACGCTGCGCTTCGGCTCTTTGCTGCGAAGCTCGGTAGGCCTGGACGCCGAAGTAAGGAGCAACGATGAGAAGAAGAAGGGCGGCGGCTATGGCAGCGGTGAGGGCTTTTCGGCGCAGGGCGCGCCGGTAGAGTCTGCCAAGCGGGCCAATGGGACGGGCAGTGATGGGCAAGCCCTCGGCGAAGGCCCGCAGGTCCTGAGCGAACTCCGCAGCCTGCTGGTATCGGCGGTCCGCGTCCTTCTCCATGGCCTTCGCGCAGATGGTCTCCAGGTCTTTGGGAATGCGGCGATTGAGACGACGAAGCGGCTTCGGCTCCTTCATTAGAATCTGCCTCAAGACCGCCTCGCGCGTCTCTCCCTCAAAGGGCACCCGCAATGTCAGCAGTTCATACAGGGTCACACCGAGGGAGTAGATATCCGTCCTGTGGTCCACCTCCACCCGCTGGGCCGCTATTTGCTCCGGTGACACGTAGACCGGCGTCCCCAGCATCTCTCCCGAGACGCTGACACCCGGTTGGTCCAGAAAGCGGGCAAGGCCGAAGTCGGTAATCACCAGGTGCCCTTCAGGGGTGAGCATCAGGTTGGAGGGCTTGATGTCCCGGTGGATAACCCGTTCACCATGGGCGTAGTCCAGAGCCTCAGCTACTTCAGCTATCAGCCGGGCCGCCGTGCGGAAGTAGCGACGGCCCAAGTCGGTAGTGCGACCGGGACGCGCTTCAGACGCCCCCTCTTCAGCCCTTTCGGCAGGCTCAGCCTCCTCCGGGCGTAACGTGGCCTCCGCTCCTGCCGTCAGCGTCCTCATGAGTTCCGTAGCGGTGGCCGCTGTGAAGTCCAACCCGCTGGTGTCGGCGATAACCTTGTTGAGGGAGCGTCCCTCGAGGTACTCCATGGCGTAGTAGTAGGTGCCGTGGTGCTCCCCCTGGGCGTAGATGGGAACGATGTTGGTGTGGTGCAGTTTGCCCGCTGCTTCAGCTTCCCGCTGGAAGCGGGCGACACCCTTGTCGGTGGTGGTTATGCCCCAGAGCAGGACCTTGAGGGCTACTTTGCGATTGAGGGAGAGTTGGATGGCCTCGTAGACCACCCCCATCCCCCCGCGCCCTATCTCCGGCCCAATCTCAAAATCACCCAGACGCCTGTGCTCTGAACCCACAGAACTGCCCCCAGCTTGCCGGCTACTCCCCCTTTAGGCCAGTTCGAAGAAGGTGCCGGCGATGTGTTTTCGGCCGCCCGGCCAGGGGAGGTCGTCCTCCTGGACCTGCCAATAGTAGGCGGTGAAGAGGCGGCCATCCTTGAGTTCCACCGCCACGGGGTAGCCGCCATCACGGTCGCTAACCGGCGGCGAATCGTCCCGCAGCACTATCTCCTCCGACCAGGTCTTCCCCTCGTCCTCGCTCACGATGCAGCACATGCGCATGGGAGGCTGACAGCGGACGATATAGACGATGACAATCCGGCCGTCGCGAAGCACCACCGGTTCGGGCGACACGGACCAGCGATCGATACGTCGGGGCCGCGCCCAGGTGTTCCCCAGGTCGTCACTGTAAGTAACCGCAGACCAGCGCACCGAGGCGGGCTCGATCCACATCCCCAGGCTGCAGAAGAGCCGACCCGAGGGCAGCAGGCGAATGGACGGGTAGAGGCACTGCTCGTAGGTCTCCATGTCGTAATGGATGTTGGAGACGAAGTGCCAGGTGACCCCCTGGTCGGTGGACCGGTAGAGTTGGGGCACGCTCTTGTAGGTGAAGTGCCCCTGGAGCGTCGTGGTCATCCAGGCCAGCATGTTCCCGTCCGGCAGCACCAGGGAGGAGTTGGCGTAGACGTCGGCAGTGTCGGTGAAGTGGGGGAAGAGGAGGACGGGATGCTTCTCCCAGGTCCGGCCCCGGTCGGGCGAACGCAGCCCCCAGACGACCCGGTCGTGAAAGACCTTGCCGTTTCGCACCTTGGGAAGGCCGGCCCAGGCCTTGCCCAGAAAGAGCACCGAGTTTGGGTCCGTCATCCGGATGTCGGGGTGCTCCACCTCATTGTTCTTGCGGATGGGTTTGCGGGTGAAGCGGTCGAGGCCCAGCCACTCCCACTGGTCCTCCAGGTGCTGACGGTGGTCGAAGAGGTCGAACTCCTCTCCCCAGGTGGCGCCGCCGTCAAGGCTCCGCTGCAAGCGGTTGGTGGCCCGCCGCCAGATGCCATGCTCACCGTGGGCCTTGTCCTGAGGGTCCTTGTATTCGCTGTGGGAGTGGATGTGGCCCAGGAGGATCTCGTTATCCTCGGGCCAGTACCAGATGCCCCCGAAGCGAGGCCAATGGCAGACGGTGTCAGTGGCGTAGCAGATGCGGATGTGCTCACAACTCTTGAGACGTGGGTCAATGCCGTTGCTCACGGTTTACTCCTCTTCTCGCATGTTGTCCGGCGTGGAACGCGCTACTCCAGCACCGTAATCATCGGTCTCACCTCAGCGAACGCAATTGGCCCATCTCCGCAATGTCGTGGGCCAGCCCGGCGCGGAACTCATTCAGGTTGACCGCTGTGGATCGGCGCTGGCCGACCTGCAGTTCGCTCATCGCCTGGTCGATGCGAGCCAGGGCGCTCTTCGCCGCGGCCTTCGCCTGAGCGTTCCCTGCCGCCTGGGCTTTCTTGGCCATGGCAACTGCGGTCGTTATGTAGCGCAGGTCGTCGATGCCCTCCCGGGCGATGGCCATGCGTACCGCCGGGGCCAAGCCGTCGGTACGGAAGTAGACGAAGCAGGGGTCAGGCTCTCGGCCGTCCAGGTCGTAGTAAGGGTCGCCGTGAGCGATGTTCATGATCCACTGCCAGCGGCCACCCACACCGGCCAACTTCTCCCGCCACTGGTAGAGGCCGAAGGAGAATCGGCTGGTGCCCTGGTTGTAGATGTCGACCCGCTTGCCCTGCTTGCGCGCGTACTCCAGCACCCCGGCGTCGTGCAGGTTCACGATGGGCACCGTGAGCGTGTCGAAGATCTTCCTGTGTGGGTCGTCAGGCCTCTCCAACTGCTCCTTGGTCAGGCTGATGTAGCCGGCCATGGCCCCGGGCGCCGCCCGCTTCCAGATGGCGAGTTCGGCGAAGAGTTTCCGATACTGGTCCTCCGTCCGGGGTTCGTCGCACAGCGAGTAGGTCATCTCCGGGACGCCCATCGCCTGAGAGTGCTCGCGGAGTTGCGCGAAGGTGCTGCGGATGAGTTGCTCGTAGGAGACGCCGTACTTCTGGGCTGTTTCCTTGTTCAGGTTGCGAACGCCCCGGCCGTAGGACTGGTAGTCCCGGCGGAAACCCAGGGAGAGCGCCAACTTCCAGAACCGGTCGAACTCGGTGAAGTCGAGCGCGACTTTGCCGTTGTCGAGACCGGCGATGGTGGGCAGAGGCGAGCCGGTGAAACTGGTGAAGCCGTGCTCCCACAGCATCCGCAGCAGTTGCTCCTCGGCTTGCCAGTACGGCTCGGTCCCAGGACCGTAGACCTCGCCTAAGTTCGGCGAGACCCAGAAGAGCCCGAACGTGAAGTCGGCCTCTTCGAGCGTGAACGGATACACGGTCAGAGTGACCGGAACGGCTTCGGACTTTCCGTCGGCGAACCGGAGCGTGACCCGGCCGGTGTACTCCCCGGGTTTCGCGTCCTCGGGGACGTGGACGGTCAGCCAGAACTCGCGCGTGAGTTCCTTCTTCAGGTCCACGCTCTCAAAGGGCAGCAGCGCCGCCGGGGCGATGGTGAACCGGCTTTCACCCCGTCGGCTGGTGAGGTGGCGCACCACGCGCACCTCCACCGCACCGGCCGGGATGCGCCCGGAATCTGAGGTCAGGTCCGAGACCTCAACCTTCACCGGTCCCAGGTCCACCAGCGGGCGGACGCCCACCAGCAGGGGCTCGTACTCGCCGCGGGCCGCTGCGGCCACGATTTCCTTCTTGAGTTCGCCCGCGGTAGGCGTGTAGGCGAAGTTGACGTTGGCCTCCAGTGCCGGGACGAAAAGGATGTAGTCGCCGGCCGTTGCGGAGGACGGAAGTTTGGCGTCGGCGTTGGGGTTCCTGGGGTCAGCGTAGACCCAGAGGCTTTCCCACTCCGTGCGGAGCCGCCTGGCCAGGTCCGTTAGCCAGGCCTCACCCTCAGCCTTGCTGTCGGCGGGATAGATGACGATGGAGGCCACCTTGGCGACCATCGCCCCGTCGGCCTTGAAGGTGAGGTTCAGTTGGCCGTCGGTCACCCGGACGCTGAAGCCCCGGGGCTGAAAGCGGTAGCCGACGTAGGTCTCGTAAATGTCCTGACCCGGAAGCGGCTCGGTGTCCTGGAAGTGGCAGTAGCGGGCGAGGGCTTCCTCGTCGGTGTAGCGTTCGAGGCAGAAGGTCCTGCCCTCGGCGACGATGCTCCGCTCGTGGAAGGGCTTGAACTCCCCACCCCAGTAGCCGGTGTCGTCGTAAACGACCTGCACGGTATACTGGCCGCTGGGAAGGCCAACGGTGAAGGGGTTGTCGAGCACCTCACAGTAGTCGGCGTAGAGGCTGTTGGGGAACTGGTCGTCCCGCGCGGCACCGGCCCACTGGGCGTGGTGGAGGCCGAAGCCCTGCTGCTTCGTGTAGGTGGTGTCGTAGGTGACCGGGGTGAAGCCTGGAAGGACAGTCTGGGTGGGCGGGCCGAAGTCGAACCTGCGCATCCCCGGGACCTCGGCCGCACGCTCCTCCTTCTCCAGGCGAATATAATCGAGGTAAAAGACCCCGGGTGGCTTCTCGCCGTAACCCGGAACGATGGCCACCTGACGGATCTTCTCGGCCACCACGGGGCCCTTGTCTTTCATGGGTTGGCTGCCCTTTTCCCCACGATAGAGGTTGTTGATGGGGAGTTTGACGTGGTTCATTCCGGGCCGCAGTGTCAGGTAGCCGTTGTACCGTCCCCAGTAGCCCTCCTCTTCCCCGATCCGATCGCGGATGACGATGAGCATCCCCTGGGGCTCATCCTGGGGATTGAAGACGTCAAAGGCCAGCCAGTCGTAGTTCCGCGCCCCGGTGAAGTCGAATTGGCTCGCCGCGATGCCTTCTCCGCCTTGCAGTTTGACGGCGTGGGAGCCGTGGGTAACGTGCTCGGTGGTGAGTTGCGCCGGGGCCGTGATGCCGGCCCGCGCGAGATCGGCCTCGTTCTCGAAATCGTCCAGCACCTTCGCCTCCTGAGCCAGGGCGAACGACCCCAGGAGCACAACCAGGAACCCCGTCAGTAACACCTGCTGGCTTCGTAGCATTTTCCCGCTCCCTACTCTGTTGGCCTTCCCTGAAAAGTGTCTGTTACTGCCCTCTACTGGTCGGCGACCTTTTCAAGCCGGACGTGGAGGTACTGCATGTTTCCTTTACCCAGAACGTAGATTTCCCTCTCCCACGTCTGGTAGCCAGGCAGTTCCAGTCTGACCGTGTGGCGACCCCGCTTCATGTGGAGGATCGGTTTCCTTGCTGAGACCGTCCCGATGAAGTGGTCGTCGAGGAAGATCGACGGACTCAACACCACGTCGCCTTCCTGCAACGGTTCGATGGAAAGTTCCAGGTTCCCCTCGGTACGTTTGCTGGGCTCGGGCGTTATAGCACACGAGCAGAGAAGCACCGCCACCGAGAACAAAAACAAAATGCGTGAAGCCCTCATCATGTCGTGACCCCCTCCTCGCCGCTGGACACCCTGACGGCACTGCCGACCATCTCTACGGTGCCGTGCGTCCCCGGAGCGCCAGCCCTGCTCCTGATTGGGATTCTCCCATAGAAACGCCGGCCCGCAACGCTCCTCCGTATCTCAGCAGTATACTCACCCCCGGGACCTCTGCAACATTCTCTCGGCCCGACCAGGGCCACCGAGACAGGACCTCCCAACCCAGGACGCCGGCGGTTCATGGCCCCGCGGTCTTCTCGGGGAATCGGCACTCGCTCGCCAAGAAGCACTCGTAGCACCGTGGCCGGGGCGCTCGGCAGATGGTTCGGCCCAGACGGATGAGGTTGAGGTGGAGCGACAGCGCCTTCCCCTCAGGCACCAAGGGCTGCATTGCCGTGAAGGTCTGCTCTCGGGTCGACCTCCAGGGGACGAAGCCGATCCGCCTGGCCGCTCGGTGGCAGTGGGTGTCCACGGGGAAGATGTCCCGTCCGCAGCCGAACAGCAGCACCACCGCCGCCGTCTTCGGCCCTACCCCATTGAGTGAGGCCAGGGCCTTGAACGCCTCCTCGCCGGGCAGGCGGCAGAGCCCCCGCAGGCTCAAACGCCCGAACCGCTCCTGCGTCCAGCGGAGCACCCGCTTGATGCGCTCGGCCTTCTGGCGGTAGAGCCCGGAGACGCGTATCGCCGCAGCGATGCTCCGCACCGGCGCCTCAAGCATCGCCTCGTAGGTCGGATACTTTTCGCGGAGGCGGCCGTGCGCGCGGTCGCGCAGTTCGTCGTTGGTGTTTTGGGAAAGGATGGTGCCGATGAGCACCTCCAGCGGGTCACGCCGACGGCGGGGAGCCGTCGGCTCACCGAAATGCTTCTCCAACTTCCGAGTCACCCGGGCCACCCAGCGGCGCAGCCGAGCGAGTTCTCTGCCGGCGGTAGGCGACGGAACCCGTTGTCGGGCGCTCACTTGATGAGGCTCCGCAGCGTGCGCAGGTTGATGGCGTCGAAGGACTCGCCCTTCTCCTCGCCCTTGGGCGTCTCCAGGATCATGGGGAGTTTCTTAAACCTGCGGTCGGCGAGGAGCAGGCGGAAGGGCTCCAGCCCCAGGTGCCCGCGGCCGATGTGCTCGTGCCTGTCGACCCGGCTCTCGAAGGGGGCTTTGGAATCGTTGAGGTGGAAGACCTTGAGCCACTTGACACCGACGATGCGATTGAACTCCCGGAAGGTCTTCCGGTAGGCGCTCTCGGTGCGGATGTCGTAGCCGGCGGCGAAGGTGTGGGAGGTGTCGTAACAGACGCCCACCCGCTCGGGCTCATCGAGCATCTCCAGAATCCTGGCTATGTGCTCGAACCTGTAGCAGACGTAGGTGCCTTGGCCGGCCGTGGTCTCCAGGAGAACCTTCGTCCTGTAGGCCTTGGTCTTCCTGTGGACCGTGTTCAGGTACCTGGCGATCTTCTTCAGGGCGGCGGCTTCGCCGGCGCCCATGTGTGCACCGGGGTGAATGACCAGGTACTCGATACCCAGCCGCTCGGTGTACTCGTGCTCGATGGGGAAAGTCTGGCGGGAGCGTTTGAGGGTGGTCTTGTCGATGGCGGTGATATTGACCAGGTAGGAGAGGTGGGCGACACAGGGGGTGATGCCCGTCTCTCGCCGGGTCTCTTTGAACTGTTCGACCGCACCGTCGGTCAGCGGGGTCGCCCTCCACTGCATGTTGCTCTTGACGAACAGTTGGATGGTGTCGCAGCCCGCCTCTTCGCCGCGCTCCAGGGCCTTGTGCATTCCCCCGGTGATGGACATGTGCGCGCCGATGGGCATGGGCCGGCCTCCTTTCCTACGGATCCGTATGGACCGTAACCGCTCCTCCGTTCGTGACCATGGTAGCCCGCCCCGCCCCGGGGGAGCAAGCGCATAGCACCGGGGCCCGCATCTCCGGTACAATACAGGCTCAGCAACAGATGGGAACTGATGACGCACAAGGAGAAGCCCATGGTCGACCGTCAACGGGTGACAGTGAGCACCATCTGCCTGGAACTCCCCGACCCCAACGAAGACGTCCCCCTCTTCACCAAGGAGCAGAACCTGGCCACCGCCAAGCGCTTCCTCGAGGAGGCCGGTCGGCGGGGTTCCGACATCGTCTGTCTGCCCGAAGTCTTTGCCACCAAGCGCACCGCCAACCAGGGCGAGGCCGAGGTCATCGGCCAGGGACCCATCTCCGAGATGCTCTCGGAGCAGGCAGCCAGGTTGGGGATGTACATCATCGGCTCGCTTTACGAGCGGGTCGGTGAGGTGACCTACAACTCGGCCGCGCTCTTTGACCGAAGTGGCGCCCACGTGGGTTCGTACCACAAGGTTCACCTGGCCAAGGGTGAGGGACAGTGGGCGGCGGCCGGCGACTCCTACCCCGTCTTCGACACCGACTTCGGCCGGGTCGGCTGCCTGACCTGCTTCGACCTCAACTTTCCGGAGGCAGCGTGCTCCCTCGCCCTGGACGGAGCCGAGATCATCTTCTGGCCGACCATGTTCTCCCAGCCCCGGGGTCACGTCACCGACATACTCACGCGGGCCCGGGCCATCGAGAACCAAGTCTTCTTAGTGTCGGCCAACTACACCCAGAAGGGCCTGGATCCTGCTGCGGTCCACTTCGGCCGAAGCGCCATCGTCGACTGGGACGGGACGGTCCTCGCCGATACCGGTCGGCGCCCAGGCGTGGCCACAGCCGTCGTCAGCCTGGAGGAGTCCCGGCGGGGCTTCGGCTCACCAAGACTCCGTGAGGACCGCCGGCCGGAGACCTACGGTCGGCTGCTCCAGCCCTAAGCGGGCCCTGCGGCCGGCTCCTCCGACAGCCTACTTCGCCGTAGGGGCGCTGCTCGCTGCGCCCCGGCCTCTGGGCGGGGCAAGCGCCGCCCCTACGGCTACGAAGGCTGAACCTTGAGGAGCCGGGCAGCGTTTCGGCCGAGGATGTTGGCCTTGGCCTCCTCGGAGATGTGCAGGCAGCGGATCTTCTCTATCTCGGGTCTGGGGTGGATGGCAGGGCCGTCGGTGCCGAAGAGGATGCGCTCGGAGCCCACCTCCTCGACGGCCTTCTCGATCTTGGCGAAAAGGAGCACCGAACTGGTCTCCAGATACACGTGGGGGTATCGCCGGGCAGCGTTGATGCAGGCGTCGATCCAGGTCACGTTCCACAGCCCACCCATGTGCCCCAGGACGATGGGGCAGCGGTAGCGCTCGGCCAGCGGGATCACCAGGCGGGCCCGGTCGCCGAAGCAGTCGAAGATGACGGGGATGCTCAGTTCCTCGGCCTGCACCATCACCCGGTTGAGGTTGGGGCTGTTGGGGTCGATGCGGTCACAGCCGTGGTGCAGTTTGAGCCCCCGCATCCCCATCTCCATCACCGCCCAGCGGAGGATCTCGTGAGCGTCCCGGGTGTCCCCCACGCGGGCGAAGCCGATGAGCCGGTCCGGGTACGCCCGGACGGCCTCGGCGATTTCGGTGATGGCCCAGCGGTAGTTGGTGTAGGTGACGGGGAAGCAGGCCGCCTTGTCCACCCCAGCCTCATCCATCACCCCGATGAGCCTTTCGGGGGGGATGTCGCGCTGAAGTTCGTCGGCGTCGGGCTCACCCCGACCCAGGTGGGTGTGGAAGTCGATAATCATGGGCAATCCATCCTCCGAGCCTACTTCGTCGTAGTGCCTCCTTCGCTGGGTGCCACGGACTGCCTCGCAGGGGCTGTCCGTGCTTCA
>CBDVDV010000099.1:0-13202 GCA_965372835.1 uncultured bacterium
ATGCTGGCGGCGCTCCTGGCCATGGAGCGGAGCGTGGCGCGGGGCATGCTCACTAAGTTGGGGGTGGACGTGGCCGCTCTGGCTGAAGTCTTTCCCGCTCACCGCCCGGCCCCGGGCGAGCGGGTGCGGGTGGATGGCGTGGTGTACTCGGCGGAGGCTCAGGCCGTAGTCGAGTCGGCGGTGCGGGCGGCACGGGAATTGGGCGCCGGTCACGTGGGCACCGAACATCTGCTTCTGGCCCTGCTGGAGGCGGGGGGCGGAGAGGTGACCGCACGCCTGCGCGAGGCCGGGCTCAAGCCGACGTCCCTTCGACTCCAGATACTCCGGCAGATGGGCGTACCGGCGGGCCGACTTGGTGAGGCGAGCCTCTACGTGCTCCTCACCGCGTCCCTTGCCAGCAAGCCCCTCTTCGAGGCCGCCCAGGCCCTCATCGCCGGCGGGGCTGACATCATCCAGTACCGTGAAAAGGACTTGGCCGACGGCCCCTTCATGGCCAACGCAGCCATCCTGAGACGGATGACCGCTGAGGCCAAGATCCTCTTCATCGTGAACGACCGGGTTGACGTGGCCCTCCTGGTCAAGGCCGACGGCGTCCATCTCGGGCAGATGGACCTCCCCGTGGCCCAGGCCCGAAAACTCCTGGGGCCGACGCGCATCATCGGCGTCTCCACCCATAACGAGCGGGAGGCCCGCCGGGCACTCGCCCAGGGGCCGGACTACATCGCCGCCGGCTCCATGTTCACAACCGAAACCAAGGAGCAGCCCGAACTCGGCGGCCTGCCCTATCTCTCGTTCGTCGTCCGGGAGATGAAGCCCGATTGTCCGGTGTACCCCATCGGGGGCATCACTCTGGGGAACCTCAGCCAGGTGTTGGCTGTGGGCTCGGACCGGGTGGCGGTGTGCTCAGCCATTATCGGGGAACCCGACATCGAGGCCGGGTGCGCCGCGTTTAAGAAGGCGCTCACCCCGGCTGGCGGTCAATAGCCGCTCAGTCCTGGCGGGGCAAGCCGATAATCTGCATGAGCCTGTCGAAGTCGTCCGTCCCGTAGAACTCGATGACGATGCGCCCGTGCTTTTCCCCTTCGTAGATGCTGACGCGCGTGCCCAAGTGAGTTTTCAGTCGATCTTCCAGCGCTCTCACCTGAGGTGTTTTTTCCCGGCGTTTTCGCGCGCGGGCAGGGGAGGTGCGGGCAGACACCATCCTCTCGGTCTCGCGGACGGACAGCCCCTGGGAGGCGACCCGCTCGGCCAGTTCGCTCTGTTTGCCTGCCTCCTCCAGCCCCAGAAGGGCCCGGGCGTGGCCCATGGAGAGTGTTCCACGTGAAACATGGTCCTGGACCTCCTTGGGAAGCTCCAGGAGCCTGACGAAGTTGGCCACGGTGGAGCGGTCCTGGCCCACGCGCTGGGCCACCTGCTCCTGGGTGAGACCGAACTCCTGCACGAGTCGGCGGTAGGCTTTGGCCTTATCGATGGGGTTGAGGTCGGCGCGCTGGATGTTCTCGATGAGGGCCAGTTCGAGGAGTTCTTCGTCACCCACCTGGCGGACGACGGCGGGGATGCGCTCCAGGCCGATCTCCCGGGCCGCGCGCAGCCTCCGCTCGCCCACCACCACCTGGTAGCGTTCGCCCGCCGGGCGCACCACGATGGGCTGAAGTATGCCCGAAGTCAGTATCGACTGCTTCAACTCTTCCAACTGGTCCCGGTCGAAGTGGGAGCGAGGCTGGTAAGGATTGGGATCGGTGAGGGAGACGGGGATCTCGCTCGGCGGCTGTCCCTCCGGTGGGGTCGGGTAGACTACCTCCGAAGAAGTTTGCTCCATGGGCTTTTTCTCACCCAGAAGATCGGACAACCTGCGCCCCAACCTGCCTTCGGACATCTTTCAGTACCTCCATGGTAAGGGACATGTAGTCCCAGGCCCCGGGACGGTGAATGTCGTATTCGTAAAGGGTCTTGCCGAAACTTGATGCCTCCACGAAGGCTGCGTCACGCTCTATGACGGTTTGAAACGTTTGTTCGGGAAAGTTCCGCCTGACCTCAGAAGCCACCTCCCTGCTCACCGGTTCGTCCGGATCGAAGAGGGTGAGCAGTATGCCGAGCAGCGGCAGGTGCCGGTGCCGACGGGCCTGGGCGGAACCGATGGAGGTCAGAATCTGTGTCAGACCTTCCATGGCGAAGTACTCGCACTGGATGGGGACAAGGATGGAGTCGGCCAGGTCCAGAGCCGTATCGGTGGCGCGTCCGAAGGCCGGAGGACAATCGAGCACGGCGAGGTCGTAGGCGCCTTCCGGCAGGACGTTCCTGAGGGCCGCCGCCGAGGCATTGTCCGCTGCCTGTAACCAATCACCCAGGAAGAGGACGTCGAGCCCGCTCCGCCCCGACGCCTGGGGTCTGGGGAGCGGGGCGGTCGGCCGGTCGAGGCCGAGCCCGCTGGTGGCGTTGGCCTGCGCGTCCAGATCGCACAGGAGGACCCGAAGGCCCGTCCATGCCGCGCCCAAGGCGAGGTGTATGGCCGTTGTGGTCTTGCCTACGCCGCCTTTCTGGTTGGCAATGCAGACGAGATGCATGGATGTCACCCAACGTTCCACGTGGAACATACCCTCTTAACCCAATATATAGGGGGTCAAGGAGCGCGATGCTACAAGAAAATCGGGATGAAACGACCTTTTGGCGCTACCGCACTGGCGGGAGGTCACGGAGGTGCAGAGCGTCGGCAGATGACGATGGGCCAGGGCTCAGCGGGCCAGAGGTTGTGCACCGTCACCTCACCAGGACGAAGGTTCTCCACGATTTCCTCGAGGCTGAGGTCGGCGTGCCAGCCGAACCGTCGGGTGAAGGACTGCAGGCGCTCCTCGAGCCAGGCCAGGGGCTGGACGTGGAAGTGGACGTGGTTGATGACACAGATGGTACCACCGGGCCGACAGACGCGTTTGAGTTGGCGAAAAAAGGCCGGTCTGTCCGGCACCACGCTGGCCACAAAGGCGCTGAGCACCAGGTCGAAGGCACCGGCAGGGAAGGCCAGTCGGCAGGCGTCCATTCGGGAAAGGGAAACGTGGCCGAGGCCGCTGCGGCGAACCTTGCCAGCCGCCACCGCGAGCATGGCCGCAGAGAGGTCGACGCCGACGACGTAAGTACCGGTAGGATAATGACTTAGGGAAAGCCCAGTGCCGACGCCCACGTCCAGCACCCGTGCCCCCGGGCGAAGGGTGAGCAGGCGGATGGCCAGGCGGTGTCGGGGCTCAAAGACCAGGCGGAAAAGGGGGTCGTAAAGGCGGGCCAGGCTACCGTAGAGCCAGGAGGTGTGAGGCTCAGAAGGGCCAGAGATCGAAGCGCTCCTTCTTTTCGGTCTCGGCACCCCAGACCAGAACCTCGGGGTGCTCACGGAAGTAGGTGATGGTCTTCTCCAGTTCGCCGATGGCCCGGCGGCTCTGAGCGACGGTTTCGACCAGTTGCCGGTAGAGTTCGTCCTCGGTGAGCAACTTGCCCAGTGAGCCCTGGCCCCGGTGGATCTCGTCGAGGATTTCGGCGGCGGTCTGGAGTGACTGATCGAGTCGCTCTGAGTTTCTGACCAGGCTGTCGGCCAGGCGGTCGAGGTTGTCGCTCTGGCGGCTGACCTGGGCGCGCAGGTCGAGGGAGAGGCTCAGGGTCTCTTCGACCAGTTGGCTGCTGAGGTCAACGAAGCGACGGAGTTCTTCGGCCAGTTCCCGGGCCCGGTCCAGGACCTCGCTGCCCCGGCCGGAGAGTTGGGAGAGGTTGGCGAGGAAGGAGCGGAAGTCCGCCTGCAGTTCCTCGTCACCGAGGAATTCATCGACCCGGTCGGCCAGGTCTTGGAGTTTGGCGGCCGCCTGGTCGATGGACGGGGAGACCGTGCCGGTGAGGATGGCGGTGCCATCGGTGGGGACAAAGCGGGTGGGGTCGCCACCGGTGAACTCGATGAAGGGGTCGGCCAGGATGCCCTTTCGGCGGATGGTCGCGGCGCTCCCCTGGGCGACCCGGTACTCGCTGTCGATGGTCAGCAGCAGGGAGACGCCATCGGCCTCGAGGGTGACCTTCTCGACGGCACCCACCGCCACGCCGGTGATGAAGACGGGGGTGCCCTTGCGGACGCCCTCGGCGGTGGTAAAGCGCACGGTCAGCGGATAACTCTCCCGGAACAGTTCCCGGAACTCGCCGAAGAGCACGATGAGCACCCCGAGAAAGACCAGGCCCCCGAGGACCATGAGGCCGATGAGGATCTCTTGCTGACGCTGGGTCATCCGTTGGTCCCTTCCCTGGTGGTGCTCTTGGGGGTGAGTTGATACAGGCGGTCGCCAGCCCGGCCCCTGATGAACTCGCGCACTTCCCGAAGCCCGGAGTTGAGGATGTCCTCAGGCGTACCCCCGCCGATGAGCCGACCGCCGTGGAGCATGACGATGCGGTCGGCGACCCGACAGGCGCTGACGATGTCGTGGGTGACGATGATGGTGGTAGCATGGACGGTGCTCTGGGTTTGGATGATGAGGTCGTTGATGTCGTCGGCGTGGAGTGGGTCCAGGCCGGTGGTCGGTTCGTCGTAGAGGATGACCTCGGGGTCCAGGGCGATGGCCCGGGCCAGGGCCACCCGCTTCTGCATCCCGCCGGAGAGTTCGGAGGGCATCTTCTCTTCGATGCCGGTCAGGCCGACGACGGCCAGTTTCTCGGCGACGGTCAGGCGCACCTGCTCCTCGGACAGCCGACGGTGCTCGCGCAGCGCAAAGGCCACGTTCTCACCCACCGACAGCGAGTCAAAGAGGGCCGAGCCCTGAAAGAGCATGCCGAAACGGGTGCGGATGGGGATGAGTTGGTGGTCGCTGAGCCGGGTGATGTCCGTGCCGGCGAAGTAGACGTGCCCGGCGTCGGGGCGCAAGAGGCCGATGAGGTGCTTCAGCAGCACACTTTTCCCGCAGCCACTCTCACCGATGATGACCAGGGTCTCGCCACGGGCGACCTCCAGCTCCACGCCCTGGAGCACCTTGAGGCCGTTGAAGGATTTGTACAGTCCCTCACAGCGAATCAGTGGCTCATCGGCCATCGAGCGGCTCCCAAGATCGCGGTTACAGGTCTCAGGCAATGTAGAAATTGTAGATGAAGCGGAGCAAGACTTCGAGGAAAAAGTTGACCACCAGGATGCTGATGAAGGAGGCCACGAAGGCCACGGTGGTGGCCCGGCCCACACCGGCGGCCCCCCCTTCGGCGCGGAATCCCTTATAGCAGCAGATAATGGCTATGAGGGCCCCGAAGAAGACGCTCTTGATCAGGCCCACGAAGATGTCCCAGTTCTCCATGATGCTGCGGCTCTGCTCCATGTAGTAGTGGGAGGTTATCCCCAGGGCCTTGACGCTGACCAAGTAGCCCCCCAGGGCCCCGATGGCGTCGCCGAAGACGGTCAGCACGGGGATGAGCAGCAGACAGGCCAGGAAGCGGGGCACCACCAGGTAGCGAACGGGGTCGGCGCCCATGGCCCTCAGGGCGTCGATCTGCTCGGTAACCCGCATGGTGCCCAGTTCGGCGGCCATGGCCCCACCGACCCGGCCGGCGAGGACGACCGCGGCCAGCACCGGTCCCAACTGCTTGACGATGGCGATGTTGGTGATGGGACCGGCCGCGCTCTCGGCGTTGAGTTTGTGCAGTTGCTGGAACATCTGCACCGCCAGCACCATGCCCACGAAACAGCCCGTGGCCAGCACCACCGGAACACTGCGCACCCCCACCTCGTACATCTGCGGAACCAGCACCCGGCGGCTGGGCAGGCGGGTGAGGATCCAGCGCCCGGTGTGGTAGGTGAAAATGGAGATGCGCCCGAGACCAGCCAGCACCTCCAGGCCGGACCGGCCGAGCCGACGAAGCCACGACACGCTCATCCAAGTCTCCGGGCGGGTCGGCCTGGGTTCACGTCCGGTTTACTCCACAAGGAAGGTCCGCCCGCACTGCGTGTCCACACAGTGGTAGGTACCCGGGTGACGGATGCGGTACTTGCGGCCACACTGACAGCGGACGGTCTTGGGCCACCCTTCGATGCTGGTTCCCCCCCGGGTGGCCCGCTCAGCCAGCACCTCCATGGTCTCCCGGGCCGCCTGCTGCACCCGCTCATCGACCGGCCCGACCTCAGCGGCCACTGCCCCCGCCGACACCTTGGCCACGGGCGCGGCCTCGCCGGGCACCTTGCGACCGCAGAAACTGCAGATCTCCTGCCCCCGCTGCAGCGGCCGGTCGCAGAAGGTACAGAGCCGGGCTTCCCAGTCGGCGAGTTCGTCGGCGCCCTTGCGCACCCCGATGATGCGGTTGGCCCTCTGGAACTGCTCGCAGTACTCCGGGTGCTTGAAGGCGAAGATCACGGTCTCCTCGCTGACGCTGTGCACCCAGATGCCCCTGCGGTGCATCAGGTAGCCACAGAAGACGACCGCGGCCCCGGCCAGCCAGAAGAAGGGCACGTAGGGCCAGGTGATGAAGGTGGCCCACTCCACGACGCGGCCCTCCCATCGCAGCACCACATCCCCCTCCTCTGTCACCACCTGGTCCAGAGGCCAGAAGGGGGTGACGTAAAAGAGCAAACCCACCGCGAGAAGGATGCACGCCGCCAGGCCGATCCAGACGGCGGTGTTGCCCCTGAAGAGGCCGGCCCGCACGGGACAGCGCTTGCAGTGGGGCACGTAGATGGGGTGCAGGAGCCCGGCCCGGTAGCCCTCGGTGACGGTGATGGGGTGCACCCCCTGTGGGTTGGGCATCAGGCAGGAGGGGCAGAGGGGTGGGAAGATCATGTCGTCCACGGAGACGGCGGCTTTCAGTTCTCCCACCCGGACGTAATCACGGTTCTCGCTGCCTCGGTCGATCGACTGACCCCATAGTGTGCGCACCGCCGCATCCTCCTTTCACTGCCGGCCACCCGCAGGCGGCCTGGTGACGACGGGAGCCACCCGAAATCACCGGCGCGAGGTCAACCGGCCGGCCCCGCTTCCACGGCCTGAGGCAGGTCGGTGGCGGCGTCGGATCGGCCGGCCTCGAAGACCAGGTGGTCGTCCCGTACTCGCACGACGATCGTATCGTTGTCCTGGAAGGACCCACGCAGGATCTCCTCACTGAGTGGGTCCTCGACCAGGCGCTCGATGGTGCGCTTGAGTGGTCGGGCGCCGAACTCGGCGTTGTAGCCGTGGTCGATGAGAAAGGTCTTGGCCTCCTGGCTCACTTCCAGGTGCACCCCGCGGTCACTGAGCCGGTCGCGCACCCGGGCCATTTCCAGGTCGACGATCTGGGCCAGGTCCTCGTGGAGGAGGTGGCGAAAGACCACGGTGTCGTCCAGCCGGTTGAGGAACTCGGGGCGGAACTGTCGGTTCACTTCGGAAAGCAGCTGCTGCTTCATGGTTTCGTAGGACTGCTCGTCGCGGGTCCGACCGAAGCCCAACGGCCCGCCACCCCGCAGCAGTTCGGCGCCGATGTTGCTCGTCATGATGAGGATGGTGTTGCGGAAGTCGACGTTGCGGCCGAAGGAGTCGGTGAGCCGACCTTCCTCCATGATCTGCAGCAGCATGTTGAACACGTCGGGGTGGGCCTTCTCGATCTCGTCCAGGCAGACCACGGCGTAGGGCCGGTGACGGATCTTCTCGGTCAGCTGCCCACCCTCTTCGTAGCCCACGTAGCCGGGTGGGGCCCCGATGAGCCGGGAGATGTTGAACTTCTCCATGTACTCGCTCATGTCGATCTGGACAAGGGCCTCGGGCTCACCGAACATGAACTTGGCCAAGGCCTGGGCCAGCAGCGTCTTGCCCACACCGGTGGGCCCCAGGAAGAGGAAGACGCCCATGGGACGGTTGGGGTCCTTGAGGCCGCTTCGGCTTCGCCGCACGGCCCGGGCCACCGTGGCGATGGCCTCGTCCTGACTGATCACGGTCTTGTGCAGTTCCTCCTCCATGTTCAGCAGGCGCTCGGCTTCCTCGCTTTCCAGCCGGGTGAGCGGGACACCGGTCATCGAGGAAACCACCTCGGCCACCACCTCCTCATCGACCACGCCCTCGACCTCTTCCGACTTCTCCAGCCACTCGCGGTGGATGGCCTCCTTCTTCTGACGGAGCCGCTCGGCCCGGTCCCGCAGGTCGGCGGCCCGCTCGAACTCCTGACTGGCCACCGCCTCTTCCTTCTCGGCGTTGAGCCGGTCGGTCTCGGCCTCCAGTTCCTTGAGGTCCGGGGGACGGGTCATGGTGCGCATCCGCACCCGGGCCCCGGCCTCGTCGATGACGTCGATGGCCTTGTCGGGCTGGAACTTGCCGGTGATGTAGCGGTCGGACAGTTCCACGGCCGAGGCCAGGGCCTCCTCGGTGATGCGCACCCGGTGGTGGGCTTCGTAGCGGTCGCGCAGGCCCTGGAGGATGTCCAGCGTCTCCTGCTTGTTGGGTGGGTCGACCATGATGGTCTGGAAGCGACGGTCCAGGGCCCCGTCCTTCTCGATGTACTTGCGGTACTCGTCCAAGGTGGTGGCGCCGATGCACTGGATCTCGCCCCGGGCCAGGGCCGGCTTGAGCACGTTGGAGGCGTCGATGGCCCCTTCGGCCCCGCCGGCGCCCACCAGGGTGTGAAGTTCGTCGATGAAGAGGATGACGTTCTTGGCCCGGCGCACGTCGTTCATCACCGCCTTGATGCGCTCTTCGAACTGGCCGCGGTACTTGGTGCCGGCCACCATCAGGGCCAGGTCGAGGATGATGATGCGCTTGTCCCGGAGCAGTTCCGGCGCTTCGCCCTGGACGATGCGCTGGGCCAGTCCGTCGACGATGGCCGTCTTGCCCACACCGGGCTCACCCAGGAGCACCGGGTTGTTCTTGAGCCGTCGACAGAGGACCTGGGTGACGCGTTCGATCTCTTTTTCGCGACCGATGACCGGGTCCAGTTCGTCTCGCCGGGCCTGTTGGGTGAGGTCGGTGCCAAAGCTGTCCAGGGCCGTGGTTTTCCGCTTGGAACGCGATTGAGTCACTTGTTCCATCTGCTCCGGGACGTCGGCCCCCACCAGGTTGAGCACCTCCTGGCGCACCCGGTCCAGTTTCAGGCCCAGGTTCATCAGCACCCGGGCGGCCACGCCGTCGTTCTCCCTCAGGAGTCCCAGCAGGAGGTGTTCGGTGCCCACGTAGTTGTGTCCCAGGGCGTGGGCCTCCTCCACCGAGAGTTCCAGCACCTTCTTGGCCCGCGGGGTGAAGGGGAGTTGACTCATGGTCATCGTCTCCGGTCCCGGAGGCACCATCTTCTCCACCTCCAGGCGGATGCTGCGGGAGTCGACGTTGAGGTTGCGGAGCACGTGGGCCGCCACCCCCGTGCCCACGCGGATGAGTCCCAGCAGGACATGCTCCGTGCCCACGTAGTCGTGGTTGAAGCGCAGGGCCTCCTTGTTGGCCAGGCTCATGACCTTGCGCGCGTTCTCCGTGAAGTTCTGGTACATTGGCCTCGGTCTCTCCCCGGGTATCGACGGCCTTCGCCGCTGTCAGTCGCACCGGCCGGAGGTCCCGGAGCGCCCCTGGCTCTCGCTTCCGCCGGCTTCTATAGTATTGTATCGGTACCAGAGGCCGATGCGCAAGCAAAAAGTCAGGCACCCGCCTCGGGCCTGTTCCCCCGCATTCGCTCCCTTTCCCGGGCCACGGCCCCGCGCCATCTGGCTCCGAGGTCGCAGGCCTCACACAGGGCCAGACAGCGCTCCGCCTGCCTCACCGCGTCCGGCTCGGAGCCGTCGGCCCAGAGGCGAGCAGCCACGAAGTGGAGCACGCTCTCGCTCGGCCACCGCTCCAGCAGGGCTTCGGTCACGGCCAGGGCCTTGCTTCGCTCCCCGCTGAGCCACAGCCGAGCGACCTGCTGGAGGGCCTGCGACCGGCTGCTGCGCTCCTGTTGCTCGTCTCGGCGCAAACGGAGGACCAGCGCTGCCTGCGACGCGGTCCAGGTCGCGGCGGCGATGAGGATCAGCCCCACGGTCGCTCTTCCGCTCAAGATGCCCGGCACCACCGCGCTCCCCAGCAGCGCCGCTCCGACCGAGCAGCCGAAGACCGCAGCACTGAGCACCCCCCACCCCGGCCGACCGACCACCACCTGGCCACTCCCGGGCACCACCAGGTTCACCAGGACAACGAGCACCTTCCTCATCCAGCGCCCTTCGGCAAAACGTCACTAAAACGATCTCTGCCACATTCTACAGGCCTGTCCAGAGCAGCGCCAGCGCCGTCACCGTCTAAGCAGTTGAAGATGACCGGCCTCCTCAACTCTACCACGGTGCCAGGATTGGTCATCCTCATTCTCTCGCTGCGCAGCGATGAGCTCACCGGGGAGAAGACTGCCCGCGGGGAAGAGGACGAGGACTTCGACCTCGAGGAGCCCCTACGCTTCGTGGTGATCGACCGGCGCATCACACAGGGCATGCGGGCCAACATGCCCGGTTCGGGCCGACGGAAGCGCAAAAAGACTTGACAAGCGATCATATGAGTCGTACTCTTTGGGCTCAACAGCGTGAATGTCACTGGCCTGCCGTATGGGCAACTCTGACTGACACATAGACCTTGAAGACGGAGCGTGCTGAGATGACAGGTACAGACGCCAACCCACAAGATGCACGGGGGCACACGTGGCCTGATGTATTCATGTGGTTCGTCAAGCACGGTTTTTTGGGGCTCCTGATCCTTGCCGGAGTAGTGTACGCGTTTCATGCATACCTAAAGCAGGGCATACAATCCGAGAAACTCCGCCAAGACGCGACCAGAGATATCCAGCGGGACTTGAACGCAGCGAATAAATCTGTTCGCGAAACTTATGTCGCTATCACCACTATGAACCAAACCATCATCCAGAGCATTCAAGATGCTCTTGACACCCTTCAGAATCTTCAGGCACGCCTCAAGCAGCTGCAAGAAGAAAGTCTCAAGGAAGCCGCAAAGGCTGATGAAGCGATCGCCGAAAGAACAAAGGCGGAAGAAGAGAGGGACGAAGCTCTCAAGGACCTGCAACAAGTGAGGCGGGACCAAGACACAGACAAGAAGGACCGTGTTGCCAAATCAGCGCCGTTCAAGGAAGACGTAAACGCTTTAGTGAGTCTGCTCCCTTCAGATGAGGATCTTACCGGTCCCGAGGTCCACGCCTTAGTCAGCAAAATCAGAACGCTCTATCTGGTAGACCCGCTAAGCCTTCTTGAAGCAGCTGCGAAAGATACGTCTGTCAAGAATCTACAGGCATTGGACGACTTGGAAGGGCTTGAGTTTGACACATTGAAACAGATAGCTACACAAAACGAGGCCGGTTTCGCGAGTTGGATGCTTTTGGAGGCGGACAAAGATCAGATGCTATTGGGACTGGTACAGGTGTCCGAGTATGCTATCCACGGGGCAATAGCCATAGACTTCGACCAAGGGCGGGTATATAACATTGATCCTCTGACTCGCCTCTCTTGGGTCTCATTTCCTTCAACACGTAATTGGGATGTAGAGTTAGTGACAACCATAACAGATGATCTTAATGGCGACCGGGATTACGAAACCACTCCTATGGGACCTCTTTCGAGCGCGCCTGGCGAGGCAAGGCGGTTCTCCGATTTGCTTCCTGTGGACCTTACTTCAGCACCTAAGGTTCTCGCTGGGGAAGACCCGAGGATAAGACCTGTGCCTTTAGACGAGTTACACGAAACGAACCCAGCGACCTATAAGGCCCTCTTAATGGAAGAGGACAGAGCGGAAATCGCGGCTGCGATGATGCGTCGCTCAGAAGCGTTTAGTGCAAGTACCGTGATACCGATTGCTTTAGGCGAGGGTGATGGAGATCTGGGAAACCTCCGGCAAACAATCGTCCAGGCGTTGAATGCTGCAGTGAAACGGGACAAGCAAAAGAGGAGCGCTCTTGCGGGGGAGAATTTCAACGAATCAAATTGGGGGCGTTTGGCTGCAGTGGCGCTCAATCAAAGGCTCCGTGTACAAGACCTCTCGCTATCGCCGGAACGGCTTGAGGCGTCGGTAGTGTTTGTTTACCAGGATCAAGAGTCGGGCGATGTTTCGGGTGCGAAGTTGACCCTCGGAAGAGCACAACCACTCCGCGAGAGCGGTTGGCGCATAACGGGCTTTTCTTCAATGCCATCTGTTCGTCGAGTGCCCTCTGTTCGTCAAATGCCGTCTCTTGGTCAGCAGGAGTTTTAGTTGGGGAGAGAACGATTCCACATGTCTGTTATGATGTGCTCGATCTGCGAAGTGTCTTCTACGAAGTGCCAGTGAGGGATCTTACTTGCTCGGCCCTCGCCCGCCAGTACTTCAGGATGCCCCTCGCCCGCGCGTTGCCGCGTACTCGACGTACGCCAAGTAACCCATCATGAGTACATATACCAAGGCAAGCACGTGCACCCCGATCGGCTGCACGTGTCCCACCAGAAGCGGCAGCCCCTCGGCGATGAACAGCGCAACGGCAATCAGGCCGATTATGAGTGCGACCCGCAAGAGAGAGCCCTTTGGTTCATAGGCAAAGACACCCCCAGCAAGCGTGATATCGCGCGTTGGGACTTTCGCCCTTACGACCCGGGTGGCGATCGCTAGAACAGCAACCAGGAACGATGCCGCTGCGCCCACCGCGAGAGCCTTTTCGAGCCTTGGATACGACCGTGGAGATGTGCCGAGGCCGAGAGATACGCATACAGCGTAGCCAATCCCGCATGCCGCTCCCATCAGCAGCAGGACGTATACAAGCGCCGATCGCACCCAACGCACCCGTTGCTCGCTATACCTCATCGCTCTTTGGCCTCCCCACCGCAGTCGGCACCACGCGAAGACTCAGCGACGCAGCTCCCCGAAGCACAGATTCCTCATCGGGGCCCTGCGAATCCGGTTGGCATCGAAGAAGACGTCCCGGTACAAGGTAGGTCCCCCACAACTCCCGCAAGGCTGGTGCTTCCTCTGATGAGTATACGCCAAAGGGCCGGTGCCGGCAAGGAGGCTTCGGAAGATTCCTTGGGATCTGCGCGGGCCCGGCCGGGTGTCGGCGAAGCATCGGGGCGTGGCTGGCGGGTTGCAGTAGGCGGTCGAGTGCGCTATATGTGAGGAGGTGGGGCTGAGCGGGCCTGGTGATACAGGCGCAGGGGACAGCAGGGAGCAGAGGATGATTGAGTACGAGTTGGTGACGGTGTCGGCGCGTGAGCCCTGGACGACGGTGGCCCGGGGTGGGGACTGGGTGGTGGTCATCGACTACCACGACGG